>NZ_JBSXOE010000042.1:0-296180 GCF_056859295.1 Roseovarius sp. B-10
GTGGACTTGCCGCTGCCGGACGGCCCGAGCAGCACCGCCAGCTCGCCGGAGTAAAGCTCTAGGTTGACGCCATCCAGCGCCCGGACCTGCAATTCGCCGGTGTCGTAAACCTTTGTCAGGTCTTGCGTTCGGAATACTGCGTTCATCGTGCCCGCTTTTCCGGCCCCAGTCTATGGCGCCCGTGGGTCAGGGACATGATACCCATCAACCGACATTCCCCAAGTGGTCTGCCGTTGGATGAAAAAATGGCCGGACGAGGCCGTGCGGTCAAGCGTTACTTCGCTCCGGACCGCGCAGACGTCCGGTTGTGGGTGTTTCAGGCCAAGCGGCGGGGTCGTCCTCGGCCTTTTGAAGTGTTTTTCAGCGCGCCGGACATACTTGTCGAGCCGGTTTCGTGGAGTTTGGGACAGGATCGCGGTCACGCGCATGACGGTGGCGCTCGCAGTCGGTGGATGGCGGCAAGGATGGCGTGCGCCATCGGGCCGGTGACGGCCACTTCGGCCAGTTGGAAGGTGATTGCGCGGGCATGGCGGAAGACGCGGGCTCCGATCTTGATCAGCTTGAGTTGCAGGCTGGTCAGCGGCCAGTCGGCCATTTCCTCGGGCCGCTCGATGCAGCGCAGGAAGGTGGCCAGGTTGTAAGCCAGCGCGTGCAGGTGCAGCCGGACCTCGTTGTCGCGGAACCGCCTGCACGACAGCCGCGTCCAGTGGAAGGCGTGTTTGCCTTCCTTGATGTGCTGCTCAGCAGTGCCGCGCTGGTTATATAGCCGCAGCGCCGCCGCCACCAGACCGGACAGCCCGAGCGCGTCATCCAGCTCGCGCATCACCAGCAGACCGCCGTCCGAACTGAGCTGTGTGCCTTTGAATTCCAGCCGAACACGAGGGGCGAAATCCACCCGAACCGAAGGGAATCCCGCATGAGTCACGGACCGGGGCCGTTGGTATTAGGTCAATGCCAGATCAAGTCGTGTGCTTCACACCAGATGAGCGACAACCTTCTTGTCCGGCAGCGTGAACCAAGATGGTTCTCGCTCATCAGGGGGCCATTCTTGCAGGCCGATCCACGAGACAATTCGACTACCATCATTTTGCGGCATGTCACTTTGCGACCTCGAGCCTCACCACATTGTTAGCCTGCGCCGCGTCCGGGTCTTGCCCGGCCACGATCCGCGATAGGCAAGCGTCCCATGCCTCCCATGCCGCTTGTCGCTCGGCGTCGGAACTGTGGTGATCGTAAACGGCGATGATCCCACCCTTCACATGCCCGATGGTCATTTCGGCAATATCTGGCCTCATGCGGCACGCGGAAAGCCCGGTGCGCATGGTGCGGCGCAGATCGTGCGGGGTCCACCTCCCCCAAGGCGGCACTACCTCTGCCCCGAGTGCGACGTGCTGGCGGTCCACCGCGCGGCACAAGGCGGCGTTTGTGATCGGGCTGCCCGGTCTGGCCTCGAATAGAAAGCCGCTCCAAGGTTCATCCCTGCGCCGTGACAGGCGGTCAATCTCGGCCTTTGCATCCGCGATGATCTGCAAGGCGGCATCGGTCAGGTAGACGGTATGCGCGGCTAACCGGGGGGCGCGGGGGTCCCTCCCGACGCGATCCGCCGAAAAGCGGTCGAAAATGGCCAGTAATCGCCTAGATTGACGGTTAGGATCGGTCGTGCAAGTGGGCGTGACGCGGCGACGATGCCGGCGACGACCCCCGGAAGAAGGCGCATGGATGAAAAGAACGGGTCTCGACGCGATTGATATCCGCATCCTGGGTGCAGTGCAGCGGCACGGGCAACTCAGCAAGACGCGGCTCGCCGAGATCGTCAACCTGTCGCCCACGCCCTGCTGGGCGCGGCTCGACCGGCTAAAGGCGGCGGGGCTGATCCGGGGCTACCGGGCAGAAATCGCGCTGGAGCGGATCGTCGATTTCACGCGGGTGATCGTGACCGTCTCGCTGACGCATCACCGGCGGGCGGATTTCGACCGGTTCGAGGACCATATCGCGGGGCTCGACGAGATCACCGACTGTGTCGCCACCGGCGGCGGCATGGATTACATCATGACCGTCTATGTCCGCAACGTGGCCGCGTTCGAGGCGCTGATGGCGGGGCTCCTGGATTCCGACCTCGGGATCGACCGGTACGTGACCTATTTCACCACCCGCTCGGTCAAGCACGCGCCCCCCGATCTCGCAACGCTCGCCCCCGCGGCCAAGCCGACCGCAGACATGTCCTGATTCGTCCGCCACCGGGCCTGCGGCCGCCGCGCAGGACCGTTTGGCCTGACCGGGGCCGGGAAAACAGCCTGCACGATCTTTGCACCGGGAATATTCAGACCACAGCGAAGTTCGCGCTGCGTTAGAAGGGCCGGTATCGAAACGCCGTGCGGCCCGGACGGCCGCCGATGGACAAGGGAGGCGACTGACATGACGCAATCGAACGATTTCGGCTTCGGCACGCAAATTCGCAAGTCACCGTATTTCGACGCGACCGTGCGATGGGGGGCGCAGGGCTTCTCGGTCTACAACCACATGTATATCCCCCGCGATTTCGGCGATCCCGAGCAGAATTTCTGGACCCTCGTGAACGACGCGATCCTGTGCGACGTGGCCGTGGAGCGGCAGGTGGAGATCACCGGGCCGGACGCCGCACGCTTCACGCAGATGCTGACGCCGCGCGATCTGTCGAACATGGCGGTGGGGCAGTGCAAATACGTGCTCATCACCAATGCCGAGGGCGGCATCCTCAACGATCCGATCTGCCTGCGGCTGGGCGAGAACCATTTCTGGCTGTCGCTCGCCGATAGCGACATCCTGCTCTGGGCGCAGGGCGTGGCGGTGCATTCGGGGATGGACGTGACAATCACCGAGCCGGACGTCTCGCCGCTGCAATTGCAGGGGCCCAAGTCGGGCGAGATCATGCACGCGCTCTTTGGCGACGAGATCATGGACCTGCGCTATTACTGGCTGCGCGAGGTCGATCTCGATGGCATTCCGCTGATCGTGTCGCGCACCGGCTGGTCGAGCGAGCTGGGCTACGAGATCTACCTGCGCGATGGCGATTGGGGCGATGCGCTCTGGGAGCGGATCATGACCGCCGGTCTGCCCTTCGGGCTGAAACCCGGGCACACCTCGACCATCCGCCGGATCGAGGGCGGGATGCTCAGCTATCACGCCGACGCAGACATCCACACCAACCCCTATGAGCTGGGTCTCGATCGGCTGGTCAACGTGGACATGGACGCGGATTTCATCGGCAAGTTCGCCCTGCGGCGCATCCGCGACAATGGCCCCGCACGCAAGCAGGTGGGCCTACGGCTGGGCGGCGCACCGCTCTCGGGGCCGAACACCTGGTTCTGGCCGGTGAGCCACGCGGGCGAGACGGTGGGCAAGGTCACCTCGGCGGTCTACTCGCCACGGCTGAAGCAGAACATCGCGCTGGCAATGGTTTCGGCCGAGCATGCCGGGCTGGGCACTGTATTGGAGGTGCACACGCTGGCGGGACCGGTGGCGGCGACGGTTGTTGAAAAACCGTTCTTCGATCCGAGAAAGCAGATCGCGGCCACGGGCGCGGCGATGGGCTGAGGCCGCGGGGCTGGTCACGGTCGGGGCATCGCGCTGTGTAACCGGCGACCTCGCATGGCTGTCTTGCGGACGGCGGCGCCGGTTGGCGGAAGCGTCGTGAGGGGTGCGATTGGCTTGGAGCGGTCGTTGCAGTGAGCCGCGCCATCGCATGTCCGCGGGCAGGCGATCCAACGGCTGTTCAGGGCACTTTATTTCTGCGTTCCCGAAAAACATGCAATCGGCGCATTGGCTTAGCCAAATCGCCTGTCCGGGGGGCGGACATGCGATGGCGCGGCGGCCTTCGGCCTTGATTCCGCGCCGGGGCCAGACGGCAATGTCCCCTCCAGGCCATCCCCCCACAGTCCCGATCCGCCACAACCCACAAGCCGGGCATAAAGCAGTCACTTCAACGCGTTGATCGGCACCTTCAGCGTCATGTTGCCCTGGCCGTCGCTGGGCATCTCGCCCGCCCGCATGTTGACCTGGATCGACGGGATGATGAGTTTGGGCATCGACAATTGCGCGTCGCATTCGGAGCGAAAGCGCACGAATTCTTCCTTCGTCTTGCCGCCGCCCACGTGGATGTTGCTCTCGCGCTCCTCTGCAATCGTGGTTTCCCACGCGATCTCGCGCCCGCCGGGGCCGTAATCGTGGCAGATGAAGAGGCGCATGGCGTCGGGCAGGCTCAGCACCTTTTGTATGCTGTCATAGAGCGCGCCCGCGTCGCCACCGGGGAAATCAGCGCGCGCCGAGCCGCCATCGGGCATGAAGAGCGTGTCGCCAGCAAAGGCCGCGTTGCCGATGACATGGACCATACAGGCGGGCGTGTGGCCCGGCGTGGCGATGGCAAAGCCCTGCATGTCGCCAATGGTATAGGTGTCGCCATCCTCGAACAGCGCGTCGAACTGGCTGCCGTCGCGCTGAAACTCGGTGCCCTCGTTGAAAATCTTGCCGAACGTGTCCTGCACCGCGATGATCCCGGCCCCGACGCCGATCTTGCCGCCCAATTTCTCCTGGATATAGGGGGCCGCCGAGAGGTGATCGGCATGGACATGGGTCTCGATGATCCATTCGAGGGTGAGGCCACGGTCCTCCACCGCCGCGATCAGGCGGTCGGCGCTGTTGCTGGCGATACGCCCCGCCGCGTAGTCGAAGTCGAGCACACTGTCGATGATCGCGCAGGCCTTTGTGGCCGGGTCCGTCACGAGGTAGGAGATTGTGTTGCTCGCATCATCGAAGAATCCCTCGACCTGCGGTTCCACGTTCATGTTCACCGGGTAGTCCGTCATCATCCCCTCCCCATTCAGGTCAGTGTCATTCGAGCGGGCCGTCCGCCTTTTTCCACGCCGCGATCCCGCCGCGCAGGTTGACCACGGGCCTGAGCCCCATCTCCATCGCGACCTGGCCTGCGAGCGCCGAGCGCCCGCCGCTGGCGCAGTAGAACACATAGGTCTTGTCCTGATTGAATTCAGGCTTGTGCGCGGGGCTTTCGGGGTCGATGTGAAACTCCATCATACCCCGCGACGAGGCGACGGCCCCCGGGATCATTCCGGTTTTCGCCTGCTCGGTGCCGTCGCGCAGATCGACGAACACATGGGTCTCGCTGCCCACCAGCGGCAGCGCCTCATCGACGCTTATCTCGGGCACGGCCTCCATCGCCTGTTTCACGATGTCCTTGGCACTCCTGGTGATGGTCTGCGGCATGGTCGGTTTCCTTTCCCGGACGGTATCAGATCGTCCGATTCAGATCGTGAGGTCGAGGCGGGGCTTCCAGAACGGGCGGAACAGCTCGATCTTGGGGCAGCGGTTCATCACCACTTTTAGTCCGGCCTCTTCGGCCAGCGCCGCGGCGCGGTCGTCGTAGACGCCGATCTGCCCCCAGAGAACTTTCGCGCCGATGGCAATCGCCTGTTCGGCGATGGCATGAAACTCCTCTTTCGGCCGGAACACCTCGACCATGTCCACGGGCCGACCGATGCTGGCGAGCGAGGGGGAGACCTTTATACCGCGTATCTCGGTCACGTTGGGGTTGGGGTTGACCGGAATCATATCATATCCGGTCTCGTGCAGCACGCGCAGCACCCCGTAGCTGAACTTGGTCTTGTCGGCACTCGCCCCCACCATCGCGATGGTCTTTACCGATTTCAGAATGTCGGAGAGGTACTCCTGATCGTAGTCGTAGCGGTCATCAAGCGCGGTTACTGGCATGTCAACGCTCCTTGGGTGTGGCTATGTCCGCCTTGAGCTCGTGCGGCTCCAGCGGGTCGAGGAATGGGTTGCGGTAGAGCCGGTCGTGGCTCTCGACGCCGATCTCCAGGGTGATGTCGGTGACGGGGCGCGCCACGCAGAGGATGACATAGCCATTGGCGACCTGCCGGTTGTTGAGCGCAACCTGCCGACGCTGGTCCACCTCGCCCGCCGTGAGTCGGGCCGCGCAGGTGATGCAGCCGCCGTATTTGCAGCCATAGGGCAGATCGACGCCCTGCTCGCGCAAGGCATCGAGCAGCGGACGGCGCGCCTCTACCTGGTAGGTGGCATTGCCGCGGTTGGCGATGGTGACAGTGCGCGTGGTCATAGCCAGATGTCGCTCGTGCAGTCGCCGCCCGGATAGCGCGCCTCGTGGCAGCGGGATGGGCCGTTGGGCTCCTTGCCGAAATCGACGATGAAATCGGGGTTGAGGCTCATGCCACCGTTCTCGGGGTCGCAGTCGATCATCACCATCACCCCGCCCTTCTCGCGGATCGCGGGGTAGAACTGATTGTCCCATGTAGAGAACAGCGAAGTCGTGACGTAGAGCCGCCGACCGTCCAGTGAGAGCTGGAACATCTGCGGCCCGCCCGCCATCTCGACGCCGTTGACAACCGGCGCACGGCCCAGAAGGCCACCCATCCAGACCTGGCCGGTGAGCTTTGGGTTGTGCGGGTCGGAAATGTCATACTGGCGCATGTCGCCGTGCAACCAGTTGTTGATGTAGAGATAGCGATCATCCATCGAGACCAAGAGCGCCGACATCACGCCCGGCACCGGGATGGGCCAATCGGGGTGCGGCTCGTTGGCCACGTCGATGATCTTTTCCCATTGCCATTCGCCGGCCTCGTCCTTCCACCAGTGGATGACGTTGGTCGAAAGCGCGGCGCAGCAAAAGCCGTGGGTGCTGTCGGGATCGTGGTGAAACTTCACCTCCAGCGGGATGAGGCCATCCTCGCCCAGATACATGGACTGAATGGGCTCGCGCTTCTCGAAATTCCAGAAATGCAGCTCGCGCCCGTATTTAAGGTGCCCCACCTCTTCCAGGTCGAAGCCCGGCATGAAGGTGTTGGGCGCCGCCCATTCCGAGGACACCATGATGTTGTGGCGCGGCTGGTACCAGAAATCGTAGCCGAACTTGATGTCGCCCATCGAGTTTTCCCAGCGGCCGACAATCTCGAAATCCTTGTTGAGATGCAGGTATCCACCCGGCGCCTCGCCCTTGGCATCGCCCAGGAACGAGATGATGATTTCCGACCCCAGGCAATGCACCGTATGCGGGCCCGACAGGTCGGCCTTGGCCTTGATCTCGGCCCCGTCGATCACCTTGTGCAGGCGCGGCGCGCGCGGGTCGGTGGCGGTATCGACCACGTGGATGTTGTTGGACCGCACGCCGGGCAACAGCAGGTATTTGCGCGCCATGCTCGAATCGTCAAAGCAGGATGAACAGGCGTTCCAGCCCATGTGGTGCAGCTCATCCCCGATGCCCGGCATTTCCAGCCGGTGAATGACCTGAGAATAGGTCGGGCTTTCGGGATCGACATCCACGGTGGCGAGGTAGTCCGGCTTCTGGATGCCGGTGCCGGTGTAGATCGCGATCGTATAAAGCAGCTTTTCTCGCGGGGCCTTTATCGCCTCCGCGGGGCTGGCATAGCCCGGTCCGCAACATTCCATGAGAATCTCCCCCCTGTTCGCCTTGACTTCTCCTAGCAAATTTCAAATGGTGAGACAAACGTTCATTTTATGAGACAGCTATGCATCTCGAAAGACTAACAAGCCTGCTGGAAACCGTGGCCATCGCGGGCCGGGCGGTGAGCGCCCCGGAAATCCAGCAGGCGACGGGCCTGCCGCGGCCCACCTGTTACCGCCTGCTGCAATCGCTGGCAGAGCACCGCCTGCTCGACGAGCCCGAGCCGGGGCGGTTCCTGATCGGCGAGCGGCTGGTGCGGCTGGCGCTCTTGGGCCAGACGGATGTGGACGCGAGCGCCGTCGCCGCGCCGACGCTGCGCGAGGCCGCCGACCAGTTCGGTGAGGCGGTGTTCCTGTCGCGGTTTCGCAACAAGGGGGTCGAGATCATCCATGTCGAGACGCCGCAGGACGCCACGCGCTCTTTCGTACATCCCGGCCTCGGCTTTCGCCCGATGCATGCCTGCTCCTGCTCCAAGGTGATCGCGGCCTTCGCCGAAGAGACATTCCGCGAGGAAATCCTGAGCGGTCCGATGCGCCGCTACACCCCGCAGACCAAGCACGACCCGGAGGCGCTGCGCGCCGAGTTCGAGGATATCCGGATGACCGGCTATGCCGAGTGCGTGGAGGAGATCGAGGTGGGCGTCTCGTCGGTGGCTGCGCCGATCCGCATCGGCAATATCGGCGCCACGTTCAGCATCGGCGCGACGGGACCGGTGCGCCGCTTCACCGCGCGGCAGCGCGCCGAGATCGGTCGCAACCTGCGCGACTACGCCGACAAGGTGGCGCTTGCGCTTCAGATGCACGGGTAAGGGGGCGACGGAGCGGTGGGGGCGGTGGTGGCATGAGGCGGTCATTCAGGTCTTGGTGCCAATGCGCGGAATCAAGGCGCGGAACGCGCTGCCGCGCATCGACGGGCCGCCCCCACGGCCCGGCGATTTGGCGACAACCTGCGAGCCGCTCGGGCCTTTTTCGGATTTGAGTGCCATAAAGCGCGGCAGAACCACCGTCGGATCGCCGCGCCGCGGCCCGTCAATGCGCGGCTAACTCGAATGGCAGATCAAAGCCCAACCTGACCGCCGCTCAGAACCGCTCCCACAGCAGACGCCCGGTCTCGTCCAGCCGCTCGGGCGAGCAGAACAGCGAGATCGTCATCGTCGCGGTCCAGTCGCGCCCGCCCATGCGCACCAGCGTGCCATCCTCCAGCTCGCGCGCGATGGAAAACTCCGGCAGCCAGGCGAGCCCCGCCCCCTCAAGCGCGCGCCGCTTGAGCGCCTCGGCCAGCGCATCCATGTAGCGCAGGTTGAGCGCGGGGCGGCGGTTGCCGATGGTCTGGTCCACCACCGTGCCGAGAAACGTGTTGGGATCATAGCTCAGGTACGGCACCTCGCGCCCGGCCACGCCCGGCAGAGCCCAGCCGTTCCGCGCGGCGGCGGCGTGCTGCGCCACGGGAATGAGCCGCTCCTCGCAGATGTCGCGGCGCTTGAACCGGGTCTCATCAAGGATCGGGGCGACGTCCTGATGGCGGTAGTAGAGCAGGAATTCGCAGCCGCCCTCGCTCAGAAGCTGGCAACACGCGGTCAGGCTGTCGGACATCACCCGCGTGCGCATCTCGGGGTAGTCACGCTCGAACTCGGCCATGCGCGGTTGCAGGAAGTTGACCGAGATCGCGTGCAGCGCCGCGATGCGCTGAAAGGTGGTATGACCGCGCGCACGCTCGCGGATCGCCTGCCGCGTGTCGGTGAGATCGGCCACCGTCTGCTGTGCCACCGGCAGGAATTGCCGCCCCGCCTCCGACAATTGCACCGGATAGTTGGCCCGGTCGATCAGCGGCACGCCGATCCAGTTCTCCAGCGACCGGATACGGCGGCTGAAGGCCGATTGGGTGATGTTGCGCTCTTCCGCCGCGCGGGTGAAGTTGAGCGTGCGCCCGAGGCAGACGAAATCGCGCAGCCAGTTGATGTCCATGCCCGCCAGACTGCGCGAGACCGGCGTGTCATGCAAGATCGGAATAGTTTGATGAGATGTTTGAATTGGCCGACTCGCGCGATGCTGCCCTAGCCTCTCCATCATGGGTCCGGCGGGCGCACAGGCGACGCGCCCCGGGGCCGCAACGATGACGAAGGTCGCAGAACGGCCTCGCACCACACCAACAAGGAGACCGACATGACATTTCCCATCAAAGGCCTGATCGCCGCCACCGCGCTCGGCACCACCATTGCAGGGCCTGCCGTGGCCGAGACCACGATCCGCCTCTCGACCTACGTCAACGAGGCCGATATCCGCTATGACGGGTTCGTCCACTTCGCCGATCTGGTCGAGGAAAAGACCGGCGGCAGCGTCGAGGTGCAGATTTTCCCCTCGGCCACGCTGCATGGCTGGTCCGAAGGTGTGGACGCCGTGCAGGGCGGTGTCTCGGACATGAGCTGGATTCCCGCCGATGACCGCCTGCCCTGCTACCGCGTCACCTCGCTCTACCCGGTGGCTGTCGATCTGGAAGGCCAGATCGAGATGGACGCCGCCTATGCCGACCTGGTGCGCGACGAGGCGGCGAGCGTCAATCTCGTGCCGGTGTTCAACTCCAACTATTCCTATGACCAGGAATGGTGGTTCGAGGGCGGTATCGACGATCTCGGCAATCTCGACGGCAAGCAGGTCCGCTCCATCGGCCCGCTGGTCAGCCTGATGATCGAGACATGGGGCGGCGCGCCGGTCTTTGTCGCGCCCAAGGAGGTGTTCCAGTCCGCCGAGCGCGGCGTGGTGGATGGCATCAACATGGGCGTCGCCACCTATTCCAGCTGGAAGCTTTGGGACGTCATGCCCTACATGGTCAATGCCAACCTCTTTTACGGCAACATCCAGTACATGATGAACAAGGAAAAGTTCGACTCGATGAGCGAGGACGAACAGGCCGCCGTCATGGAGGCCGCGCGCGAGACCGAGGAATGGCTCAAGCCCCGCTACGAGGACTGGGTCGATCAGCGCGTCGGCACCGCGGTGATGAAGGGCGGCGGAGCCGCCGTCTCGATCAGCCAGGACAAGCGGATGGAGCTTATCGACAGCGTGCAGGGCACCTGGAACGAGACCGTGGACGCGGCCTGCGGCCCCGAGCTTGCAGGCAAGATCCGCGATCTCTTCGCGCAGCACGCGCCTTGATCCGATAGGTGCCGCTGCCCGCGCGGCGGCACCTGCCTCGTTTCTGGCAAAGGGAGGCTTGCCATGCAGACCGGTCTCGACCGTTTGATCGGCCATGTGGAACGCGCCGTCGTGTGGCTCGCGGCCGCCGGGGCCGTGGTGGTGCTCGTGCAGATGGTGTGGATCAGCTACGGCGTCTTCACCCGCTACGCGCTCAATGCGCCCGACCGGATGGTCACCGAGGCGACCGCACTCCTGCTGTTCCCCGTGGCCTTTGCCGGGTTGGCCTATGCCATGCGCGAGGATGCCTATCCCAAGGTGACGATGCTGACCGACACGCTGCCCCCCGCCGGGCGCAAGGCGGCGGCGATCGTCAACCTGTGCGTCATGCTGGCGGTGGGCCTGTTCTTCTCGCTCGCAGGCGTCAGCGCCACGATCCGCTCGTTCAACTCGGGCGCCTCGTCGGAAATCCTGCTCTGGCCGCGCTATGCGTTCTGGGCCCCGGGCGCACTGGCACTGGTGCTGTTCTCGATTTACGCGGGCCTGCGGCTGATCCGGCTCATTCGCACCCCGGCGCGGGAGATCTGAGCGATGGAATGGTATGAAGTCGGCCTCGGCCTCCTCGGCCTTTTGATGTTGCTCATCGCTATCGGCCTGCCGATCCCCTTTGCGCTGGCGGCCGCCTCGCTGCCCTTTCTGTGGCAGATCCAGTCGTTTGATACCTCCATCGTCTCGGTGGAGTTGAAGCTGTGGGGCGTGTGGATCGACTATATCCTCTTGGCGGTGCCGCTCTTCGTCTTTCTCGGGGAACTCATCGGTAAATCCAATATCGGCCCCAACCTCTACCAGTTCCTGCACCAGGGCGTGCGGGTGCGTGGCTCGGCGGCCTATGGCTCCATCGGGGCCTGCGCGGGGTTCGGCGCGGTCTGCGGGTCGTCCATGGTGGGCGCGCTCACCATCGGCGGCGTGGCCCTGCCCGAGATGCTGCGCCTGGGATATGGCAAGCGGCTGTCTTCGGGCGTGCTGGCGGCGGGCGGCACGCTGAGCGTGCTCATTCCGCCCTCGCTGATCCTGCTGTTCTACGGCATCGTCACCGACCAGAGCATCGGCGATCTGTTCATCGCGGGGGTCATTCCCGGGCTCATCCTCGTTACCTCCTTCGCGCTGGTGATCCTCGTCTGGGGCATCCTGAGACCCGGTGACATCCCCGACCGCGAGTCGGCGGTGAAGATGGGGATCATTCAGATCGCTGCCACCGTGGCGCCCATCGCGCTCATCGGCCTCGTGATCACCGTGGCCATCTACGCGGGCATCGCCACGCCGACCGAGGCGGCGGCGGTGGCGGCGCTGCTGACCGTGATCCTCGCCTTCGGCGTGGGCGGGCTCAAATGGCAGGGCTTTACCGACGCGCTCTTCGCCACCATGCGGACGATGGGCTATCTCGGGCTTCTGCTATCGGCGGGGGTGCTCTTTGGCTTCGTGCTCACCTATTACCGGGTGCCGCACGAGTTCACCCAGCTTTTCCTCAGTTTCGAGCTTTCGCCCTACGTAGTGCTGGCCATCGTGCTGGTCTTCTACATCGTGTTGGGCATGTTTCTCGAGCCAGTGTCGATGACCTTCATCACCCTGCCCACGATCTACCCGCTGATGGCCGCCGCCGGGTTCGACCTGATCTGGTTCGGCGTGGTCTACACGATCACCATGGAAATCGCCGTGCTGACGCCACCCGTGGGCCTGAACCTCTACGTGATCCAGGGCATCG
Source organism: Roseovarius sp. B-10 (assembly GCF_056859295.1). NCBI lineage: Bacteria > Pseudomonadati > Pseudomonadota > Alphaproteobacteria > Rhodobacterales > Roseobacteraceae > Roseovarius > Roseovarius sp. B-10. Next base: position 12,383 of record NZ_JBSXOE010000042.1, read on the forward strand.
GGCGCGGCGAGGTGACCATCGGCGACGTCATCATGGGCTGCCTGCCGTTCATCGCGGCGCTGGTGCTGCTGATCGTCATCCTCATCCTCGTGCCGGAGACCGCGCTGTGGCTGCCAGATCAGATGCGCTAACGAGCCGAACCGGCCTGAGCTATCGCCGCGCGGGCCGCGGCGCGCCGCTGGTGCTGGTGCATGGCTACCTTGGCGGGGCCGGGCAATGGCAGGGCGAAATCGACCGCTTCGCCGACCGCTTCGACGTGATCGCACCCGACCTGCCCGGCTTTGCCGGTTCTGCCGCCCTGCCCCCGGCGAACCGCATCGCGGACTTCGCGGCGACCGTGGTCGCCCTGTTGGATGAGCTGGGGCTGGGGCGGATCACCCTGCTGGGGCATTCGATGGGCGGCATGATCGTGCAGGAGCTGGCCGCCACCCACCCCGCGCGCATCGGGCGACTGGTTCTCTATGGCACTGGCCCGCTGGGCGCGATGCCCGACCGGTTCGAATTGCTGGAGACCTCCCGCGCCAGCATCTGCCGCGACGGTGTCGCGCGCACCATCCGGCGGATCGGGGCCACATGGTTCCGCGAAGGCAAGGCGGCAAGCGGATTCGAGATCGTGGCAACGCTGGGCGCGCAGGCAAGCGAACCGGCAGCACTTGCCGGGCTGGACGCGATGGATCGCTGGGACGGGCGCGGCGCGCTCGACCGGCTGACCATGCCGACGCTAGTGCTGTGGGGGGACCGCGACAAATCCTACCGCTGGCCGCAGGTCGAGACGCTGTGGCAGGGCCTGCCCGATGCCGCGCTGGCGGTGATCCCCGGCACGGCCCATGCCGTGCACCTCGAAAAACCGGCGCTGTTCCACGCGATGCTGGAGGACTTCCTCGACCAAGGGGGCGGTGCGGGCTGACACAGCGACGCCGCTACCCCGGCTTTTTCAACCCAACTGCCGCCGCAGCCAGCGCGCGAGATAGATGACCGGCCAGCGCAGCACACTCATCCCCGCCGCCAGAACCAAGAGGCCCAGCCACGGCCCGTGCTGCCACGCCACCAGCCCCAGCACCGGCACACCCAGCGCGATGAGCGCGTAGGCGCGCCGCCAGTGGTTGTCGCGGCTTGGCAGCATCGCCAGAACGTTGGCCGCCAACGCCCAAACGCAAGCGAGGATCAGCGAGGCGGTCATGACGCGCCTCCCACGAGGCTCGCGCTCAGCGCGGCAAGGGCCGCGAACAGGCCAAAGACCGGCACCGCCATCGGCACCCTGAACGCGGCCTCGGGGCTTGTACGCTTCATCGCGATCAGCGCCGCGTTGACCAATACGAACACACCCAGAAGCAGCGACGAGGTGAGCCCGGCAAGATCGGCCACCGGCAACAGCAGCGCGCCCGCGATCACCGTCACGCCGATCAGCAGCGTCGCGCGCAGCGGCGTGCCGAAGCGGGGATGCGCGTGGTGAAACCCTGCCAGCGCCGGGCTGCGGCGCCCGAGGCCAAAGAGCACCCGGCTCGCCATCACCATCTGCGCCAACACGCCGTTCAGCGCCGCCGCCACGGCGATCAATGACAAGAAGGCCGCACTGCCACCGCGCCCCGCCTGCCACACGAGCGCCAGCGGCTGTTCGCTCGCGCCCAGCGTGGCAAGCGGCACCGCACGCACCGCCGCGATGCTGACCAGCGCGTAAAGCGCGCTCGTGATCACCAGTGACAAGAGGATCGCGCGGGGCAGGATACGTTCGGGCTCGCGCACCTCCTCGGCCATGTTGACGATATCCTCGAAGCCGATGAAGGCGAAGAAGGCCAGCACCGCGCCAGCCATGACACCGGACCAGACCAGATCGCCCCCCAATTGCCAGTCGGGTGCGGGCGTTGCGGTAAAGCCCGCGAACATCACCAACGCGAGGCCCGCCACCTCGACCACGGTGAACAGGGCCGCGACAGCGAGGCTTTCCAGAACGCCCAATATCGCCACGCCCGTCAAGACCAGCCCCAGAACGATGACCGACGGCCCGAACGGCAAGCCCGTCACCGCCCCGAGATAGCCCACGCCACCACGAAGGACGGCAGCGGCGGACACGGTCCCGGCCGCCACGATGGCGAGCCCGACCAGCGTGCCGAGCCAAGGCAGGTTGAGCCCCTTGGCGACGAACACCGCCTCGCCTGCCGCCTCCGGCAACCGCGTGGAAAACTCGGCATAGCTCAGCGCCGTGGGGGCCGCGATCACGCCCGCCAGAACAAAGGCCAGCGGCGCCCAGATCCCCGCCTCCGCCGCGACCGCCCCCACGAGCACGTAGATCCCCGCACCGACCATGACGCCCACGCCGTAGGCGGTCAGCAGTCCCAGACCGATGCGGCGTTTCAGGGTCTCTGCCATGCCCGTCTAGCCCGCCAGCCGCGCGGGCAGGCCACCGGCCCATGCGCTGATCGTGCCCGCGCCGAGGCACACCACCATGTCGCCGGGCCGCGCCTCGGCGCGCACGAGGTGTTCTAGGTCATCCTCCGAGCCGATGGCCACCGCGTGGCGGTGGCCATGGCGTGTAAGCCCCGCCACCAGATCATCACGCGTGGCGCCCGGGATCGGCTCCTCACCGGCGGCATAGACATCGGCGATGCCCACGACGTCGGCCTCGTTGAAACACCCACAGAAATCGTCGAACAGGGATGAGAGCCGCGAATAGCGGTGCGGCTGATGCACGGCGATGATGCGCCCCTCCGTGGCCTGCCGCGCGGCGCGCAACACGGCGGCGATCTCGACCGGGTGGTGACCGTAATCGTCGATCACCGTCACGCCATTCACCTCGCCCACGCGGGTAAAGCGGCGGTTGACGCCGCCAAAACTCGCCAGCGCGTCGCGGATCGCGTCGCGCTTCATGCCCAGGTGCCGCGCCACCGCCACGGCGGCAAGCGCATTGCTGACATTGTGATCACCCGGCATGGGCAGGCTGCATCCCTCGATCATCCGGCCCTCGGCCTGGAGCGCCACGTCGAAATGTGCCACGCCCCGCTCATAGCGCAGGTTGACCGCGCGCACATCGGCCTGCGCGTTGAAGCCGTAGGTCAGCACCCGCCGGTCGCTGATCCGGCCCACCAGCGCCTGCACCTCCGGGTGATCGGTGCAGCACACGGCGAGGCCGTAGAACGGGATGTTGGAGACGAAATCGTAAAACCCCTGCCTTAACGCTTCGAAATCGCCCCAGTGCTCCATGTGCTCGGGGTCGATATTGGTGACGATGGCAATGGTGGCGGGCAGCCGGTTGAAGGTGCCGTCGCTCTCGTCGGCCTCGACCACCATCCATTCGCCCTGCCCCATCCGCGCGTTCGATCCATAGGCGTGGATAACGCCGCCGTTGATCACCGTCGGGTCGATCCCGCCCTTGACCAGCAGTTCGGCCACCAGCGTCGTCGTCGTGGTCTTGCCATGCGTGCCCGCCACCGCGATGTTGGACTTGAGCCGCATGAGTTCCGCCAGCATCTCGGCGCGGCGCACCACCGGCAGGCCGCGCCTGCGCGCCTCGTCCAGTTCGGCATTGCCCGGCTTGATGGCCGAGGAAATCACCACCACCTCGGCCCCATCGAGGTTCTCGGCCCGCTGCCCCTCGAAGACACGCGCGCCCATGCCCTTGAGCCGCTCGGTGATCGGCGTCGACTTGAGGTCGGACCCCTGCACCTCGTAACCGTGGTTCAGCAGCACCTCGGCGATGCCCGACATGCCGATCCCCCCGATCCCCACGAAATGGATCGGGCCGACATCCGTCGGTAGCTTGGTGGCTGCATTCATCTATTCTGCCCTTCTGCCTGCGAGGTCCTCGACCAAGTCGGCCAATCGCTGCGGGGCATCGGGGCGCCCCTGCGAGAGCGCCGCCTGCGCCATCATCCCCGCGCCCTGCGCGTCGCCCAGAACGGTGGCGATCTGCGCCGCGAGGCTGCTCTCGTCAAGCCGGTTCTCGGGAATGCGGATCGCGCCGCCAGCCTCGACCAGGCCGCGCGCATTGGCGGTCTGATGATCGGCGGCGGCGGCGGCGTAAGGAATGAGGATGGCGGGCCGCCCGATGACGGAAATGTCGGCAATGCTCGACGCGCCCGCGCGGCTGATGACAAGCTGCGCCTCCGACATTCGGCGCGGCACGTCGCGAAAGAACGGCTGCACATCGGCATCGACACCCGCGCCCGCATAGGCGCGAGTCACGCGCTCGATGTCCTCGTCGCGCGCCTGATGGCTTACCCTGATGTTGCGCAGCATCGCCTCGGGCAGCGCCGCGATCGCCGCCGGCACCACGTCGCTGAGAATGCGCGCACCCTGGCTGCCGCCGATCACCAGCACCGACATCGGGTAGTCGCCCGGCGGGATATAGGGCGCGCCCGCCCGCTCGATCACCGCCGCGCGCACCGGGTTTCCGACATGCTCGCCCCGCGCGCCCTTGGGCAGGTCGGTGGGCCAGAGGCCGCAGGCCACCACGTCCACCCGCGGCGCGAACACCCGGTTCACGCGGCCCAGAACGCCGTTCTGTTCGTGCACCATGCGCGGACGGCGCAATATCCACGCCGCCGCCAGCGCCGGGATCGTCGGGTAGCCGCCGAAGCCCACCACCGCGTCCGGCCGCTCGCGCAGCATCCGCAAGCTCGCCCCCAGCACGCCCCCCGCGATATGCAGCGGCGCCAAGAGCTTGTTGACGATCCCGCCGCGCGCGAAGGTGGCGCTCGCCACCTGCTCGATCTGCACGGAGTGCGGAAACCCGCCGACGAACCGCGCGCCGCGCGCATCCGTCGACAGCCGCACCCGCCAGCCGCGCCGCAGCATTGCCTCGGCCAGGGCCTGCGCCGGAAACATGTGCCCGCCGGTGCCGCCCGCCGCGATCAACAGAAGCGGTGCACTCATCGCCGCCCCCGCAGGATATCGCCGATCTGCCCTTGCGGTCGTGTCCGGGTGAGCGCCAGCAGCATCCCCACCGCCAGCCCCGCCGCCACGATGGACGAGCCGCCATAGCTCACGAAGGGCAGCGTCATGCCCTTGGCGGGCAGGAGCCGCACGGCAACGCCCATGTTGATCATCGCCTGTGCGCCCAGCATCGCGACCAGCCCGGTGCCCGCCAGCCGGATGAACGGGTCGCGCTCGCGGATCAGCCGGAACAGCGAGCGCAGCACGATCACCGCGTAAAGCGCGATGATCGCCAGCACGAGGACGAGGCCGTACTCTTCGGCCGCCACGGCGATGATGAAATCGGTATGCGCGTCCGGCAGGCTCCATTTCACCTGTCCTTCACCGACGCCCACACCAAAGAACCCGCCCTCCTGGATCGCGTTGGTGGCAAAGCCTATCTGCGTGGTCGGATCGACCTCGGCGCTGAGAAAACCGTCAATGCGGCGCGCGAAATGCTCGGAATGGGAATAGGCAACGCTTCCCGCGAACACCACCAACCCGGCCATCGCCAGAAGCAGCATCACCGGTGCGCCGCTCACGAACCAGATCACCCCCCAGCCGAACAGCACCAGCGCCGCCTGCCCGAAATCCGGCTGCATCGCCAGGAACCCGAGGATCACCACCATCAACCCGAAGGACCACAGCCGCCCCGGCGGCCCGCCGATTTCCTGGCTCGCGGCCATCATCCACGCCGCCGCCACGACGAAGGCGGGCTTGAGAAACTCCGACGGTTGCACGCTGGCAATGCCGAGGCTGTACCACCGCACCGCGCCCTTGCCGAAATCGGTGCCGAACACCGGCAGCAGCATCACCGCCGCCAGCGCCGCGAGAAAGCCCAGAACCGCCAGCCGCCGCACCGTCTCGGGGCGCATCATCGAGACCACCATCATCGCCATCAGCGCGAAGCCGCCGAACACCATCTGACGCTGCACGTAGTGGAACGGCGCGAACCCGTTCTCCTCGGCCAGCGGCACCGAGGCCGCGAGCCCCAGGAGGATGCCGATGGCAAACAGCATCAACACCGAGAAGAACGACCAGCGGTCGATCGTGCGCCACCATTTGGGGAGAACGGGATCCTCGTCCCGCAGGGGCACAGCCCCATAGACCATTTCCGTCATCTTCCTGCCGCCTCGATGCCATGCGCCCCTTTGCGGGGTCTGTCGTGCAAGTGTAGCCGGAATCGACGCCCGAGACCAGAGAGAACCCCCCTTGCCTTTGCGCGGGATTTCGCGTCTCAGGCGGGGCATGACACGGGCTATCGACACGCTCATCCTGGGGGCCGGCGCGGCGGGCATGATGTGCGCCGCCCATGCCGGCGGGCGCACGCTCGTCATCGACCACGCGCGCGCCCCGGGCGAGAAGATACGCATCTCCGGCGGTGGGCGGTGCAACTTCACCAACCTGCACACCGCGCCGGAGAATTTCCTGTCGCGCAACCCGCATTTCTGCAAATCGGCGCTCGCGCGCTATACGCAATGGGATTTCATCGACCTCGTCGAGCGGCACGGCATCGCCTGGCACGAAAAGACGCTTGGGCAGTTGTTCTGCGACGGGCGATCCACGCAGATCGTGGGGCTTCTGGTGGACGAGATGCGTCGGGCGGGGGCAGAGTTGTGGCTCTCGACGCGACTCTGTGACCTGGGCCATGACGGCGACCGTTTCCACGCCACACTCGAACGCGAGGGTGCGCAGCAGGCCGTCACCGCCCGCAACCTCGTGCTGGCCACCGGGGGCAAGTCGATCCCCAAGATGGGCGCGACGGGGATGGCCTGGGACATCGCCCAACGCTTCGGGCACGCGCTGACCGAGACGCGCCCCGCGCTGGTGCCGCTCACCTTTTCCGACGCACCCTTCGCGACGCTGTCAGGCACGGCCCTGCCCGTCCGCGCGTCCTGCGACGGGGCGTCCTTCGAAGAGGCGGCGCTCTTCACCCATCGCGGGTTGTCGGGCCCGGCGATCCTGCAAATCTCGTCCTATTGGCGCGAGGGGGCCGAGATCGCCCTCGATCTGGACCCGGAGGGCACGCTCTTGGAGACACTGCGCGCCGAACGGCAGCGGCAGGGGCGGCGCAACCTCACCACCGCGCTGTCGCAGCATATGCCCGGCAAAGTCGTCGCTCATCTCGCACCCACTCTCGGGCTTGCGGGCAACCTCGCTGATCAGTCCGACGCGCGACTCTCAGACATCGTGGGCGCGCTGCGCAACTGGCGGCTCCGGCCCACGGGAAGCGAGGGCTACCGCACCGCCGAGGTAACGCTCGGGGGCATCGACACAGCGGGCCTCAGCTCCGCCACGATGGAGTCGCGCCACCTGCCCGGCCTCTACGCCATCGGCGAGGCGGTGGACGTAACCGGCTGGCTGGGCGGCTACAATTTCCAGTGGGCATGGGCATCGGGCTGGGCGGCGGGTCAGGCGATCTCGGCGCGGGGATGAGGGGCCGGACCTGAAGCGGGCGTTGAGGTGAGCCGCGCATCGACGGGCCGCGGCGCGGCGATCCAACGCTGCTTCTAAGGCGCTTGATGGCGGCAAAATCCGAAAAAGACTTCAGCGGCGCGCAGGTTGCAGACAAATCGCCGTGCCGGGGGGCGGCTCGTCGATGCGCGGCGGCGCGCCAAGGCGCGCCTCGATTCCGCGCAGGTGTGCCAAAGGCCCAGCGACCGCTCCAGATCCCTTGCCGACGCCGAATTTCCCGCTCCCGACGCCCTATCCCCTGGGCCGCGCCCTTGCCGCCATCACGTCCCGGCCGAGCGTCAACGTGTAAGCCTCCAACTCGCTCAGCGCCTCTTGCGCGGCCTCGGCCTCGTGCCCCTCCAGCGCATCCGCGATGCGGGTGTGAAAGCCCAGGATCGCCTCGCGCGACCGCGCCGTGAAGGTGATCATGTTCATCAAGGGCTGCATCGCCTCGACCGCGCCCGCCAACTGGTAGGACAGCACCGGGTTATCCGCGCTGTCCACCAATGCGCGGTGAAAGGTGACATCAGAGGCACAGAAGCTCTCGTCCGACAGCCCCGGCTGCCCCTGCCGGTGGATTTCCGCTCGCATGGTGGCCAGCGTGTCGGGCGTGCGCCGCAAGGCGGCGAGCGGCGTGCAGGCGCGCTCCAGCGCATAGCGCGCCTCGCAGGCGACATCAAAGCTGATCGCGTTCATCGACAGCAGCAGCGTCGAGGTGGTGATATGCTGGCCATAGGCGTCGGGATAGTTCAGCCGGTTGACGAAGGCCCCGCCGAACGCGCCCCGCGCGGTGCGGATCAGGGATTGCGCCGCCAGCCGTTTGAGCGCCTCGCGCACCGTGGGGCGCGACACCTCGAAGTGATCGGCCAATTCGGCCTCGGACGGCAGGCGCTCGTCCACGATGAGCCGCCCGGCCACGATCTCTTCGCGGATGGCCCCGGCGATCTGCGCCGAGAGGTTGGCCTTGTTATCGGGATCAATTTTCATTTGTCTTACATTTAAATGTCTGACAATTTATTCGTCAAGAGACGAGTCGCAGGGAGAGAGCGATGATCGCGGCATCGGTCAGGCGAATGGGAGGCGCGCACTGGCTTGCGCTCTACGCGCTGATCCTCGGCGCTTGGGGGCTGCTCTACGCGATGGCCCTGCCCGCCGCGCTGCGCGAGGGCGCGGTGATCTACGGCACTGATTTCCTGCGCAGCCTGTGCATCGTCACGCCCGATGCCGCCGGATTCGCGCGCATCATCCTGATGTGGGCGCTGATGTCGGCGGCGATGATGGCGCCCACGGCGCTGCCGGCCTTCGCCACCTACGAGGATCTGGGCCACAGCGCCAAGACGCGCCTCGGCGCGCTGGTGGCGGGCTATCTCTCCGTTTGGCTGGGATTCTCGGTGCTTGCGGCGGGCGCGCAGATGGCGCTGTTCAACGCGGGGCTGCTGACGGCCTTCGGCGACAGCCGCTCCGGCGTTCTCTCGGCGGCGCTGCTGGCGCTGGCCGGGGCCTATCAGTTCAGCCCCGCCAAGGAGGCGTGCCTGTCGAAATGCCGCCGCCCGCTGGTGTTCTTCATGGCCCATTGGGACGAGGGGCCGCTGCGCAACGGGCTGCGGCTGGGCCTCGTGTGCCTCGGCTGCTGCTGGGCGCTGATGGCGCTGGCCTTTGTCGGCGGGGTGATGAACCTCGCCTTCATGGGGCTGGCAACGGTGATCATGGTTCTGGAAAAGCTGCCAGACCTGGGGCGTTATCTGACACGGCCCCTCGGGGTGGCGCTGCTTTGCGCCGCGTCTTGGGTTCTGTTCACGACGATCTGAAAACACGAAGGAGACCGGAAAATGGCATTGGATACGGTGGGCACGGTGCCCTGGACGATCAAGGGAGAGCTGATCCTCAACTGCAACTGCACGGTGTTCTGCCCCTGCGTGGTCAGCCTCGGCAAGCACCCGCCCACCGAAGGCTACTGCCAGGCATGGTCGGGCGTGCGCATCGACGAGGGCCACTACGGCGATACGGACCTTGGCGGGCTGAACGTCGGGCTGATGCTGGAAATCCCCGGCCTGATGGCGCGCGGCAACTGGAAGGCCGCCGCCTATATCGACGAGCGCGCCAGCGACGACGCCTACGAGGCGCTGGTCAACATCTTTTCGGGCAAGGCGCGCGGCACCACGGGCCTGTTCGGCGTGCTGGTCAGCGAATTTCTGGGCGCCGAACGCGCGCCGGTCGTGTTCGAGACCGAAGGCAAGGCGCGCCGCCTGATGGTGGGCAAGAAGATCCAGGGCGAGATCGTTCCCGTCGAGGGGCATGGCGGCGAGGATATTGTCGTCACCAATACCGAGTACTGGATGGGCCCCGACATCACGGTCGCCACCGCCACCAAGGGCCGCGTGCGCGCATTTGGCCGGGTCTGGGATTTCGACGGCCGCAGCGCGGAGATTTGTCAGATCGACTGGAAAGGGCCGCGCTGATGATGCTGACGGCGGATTATGTCGCGCTGATGGCGCGCTATAATGCGTGGCAGAACGCGCAACTCACGCGCGCCATCGACGGGGTAAGCCTCAAGCTGCTGACCGAGGATCACGGGGCCTTCTTCGGCTCCATCCTCGGCACACTCAACCACATCCTCTGGGCCGACCGCATCTGGCTGCACCGCCTCGGCGTCGAGGGCACCCGCCCCGAGGGTGGCATCGCAGAGAGCACGACGCTTACCCCCACCGGCGCCGCGTGGAGCGCCGAGCGCTTTGCCGTCGATGGGCGGATCGGTGCATGGGCGGGACGGGTGCACAGTATCGACCTCACCGGCAACCTGACCTGGTATTCCGGGGCATCCGGGGCCGAGGTCACACGGCCCGTGGCCGCCTGCGTCGCCCATCTGTTCAACCACCAGACCCATCACCGCGGGCAGGTCCACGCGATGCTGACGCGCGCGGGGCTGCCCGCGCCGGTCACCGACATCGTCTTCATGCCCGAGGAGGCACAATGAACGCACCGCTCCTGTCGCTTTCGCGCCGCCTGCGCCGCACGCCCTTTTCCGACGGGGTCGAGGCGGCGGGGGTCAAGGCCTACACGGTCTACAACCACATGCTGTTGCCCACTGTCTTTCGCTCCATCGAGGAAGACTACCGCCACCTGAAGGAGGCGGTGCAGGTCTGGGACGTGGCCTGCGAGCGGCAGGTCGAATTGCGCGGCCCCGATGCGGGCCGCCTGATGCAGATGCTCACCCCCCGCGACCTGCGCGGCATGACGCCGGGACAGTGCTATTACGTGCCCATCGTCGATGAGACGGGCGGCATGCTCAACGATCCCGTGGCGGTGAAGCTGGCCGAGGATCGCTGGTGGATCTCGATCGCGGATTCGGACCTTCTCTACTGGGTGCGCGCCACGGCACACGGCTGGCGGCTCGACGTGCTGGTCGATGAGCCGGATGTGTCGCCGCTGGCCATTCAGGGCCCGCGCGCCGACGACCTGATGGCGGCGGTCTTTGGTGACGCGGTGCGCGATATCCGCTTCTTCCGCTTCGGCGTGTTCGACTTTCTCGGCCGCGACATGGTGATCGCGCGCTCGGGCTATTCCAAGCAGGGGGGCTTCGAGATCTATGTCGAGGGCGGCGATATCGGCATGCCGCTGTGGAATGCGCTGATGGAGGCCGGGAAGGAGTGGGACGTGCATGCCGGGTGCCCCAACCTGATCGAGCGGATCGAGGGGGGCCTCTTGAGCTACGGCAACGACATGACCGACGACAACACGCCCCATGAATGCGGGCTGGGCCGGTTCTGCAACACCCACACGGCGATCGGGTGCATCGGGCGCGACGCCCTGCTGCGGGTGGCCAAGGAAGGCCCGGTGCAGCAAATCTGCGCCATCGCCATTGAGGGCGGCGCGGTGCCGCCCTGCCGCGAATGGTGGCCGGTCCTGTCGGAAAAGGGCAAACGCGTGGGTCGTATCAGTTCCGCCGCGTGGTCGCCCGATCATCAAACCAACGTGGCCATCGGCATGGTGCGGATGACCCATTGGGACGCAGGGAGCCAGTTGCGCATCATGGCCCCCGACGGCGAGCGGCGCGGGGTGGTGCAGGACGGGTTCTGGGCCTGAGCGATCCTTGAGCGCGGGAGTGAGGGGCCAGCCCCTCACACTCCCCGGAATATTTCTGGCAAGATGAAGCAGGGGGCTGGCCCTGCGATCGGGAAGGAGAGCGATATGTTCAACGCATTGGTCGTCGAGAAGGACGAGGAGAGCGGCAAGACATCCGCGGCGGTGAAGGAGATTTCGGTCGAGGACCTGCCACATGGCGAGGTTCTGGTCGCGGTCGACTATTCCACGGTGAATTACAAGGACGGGCTCTGCATCGGGTCGGGCGGGGGCCTCGTGCGCAAATATCCTCATGTGCCGGGCATCGACTTCTCCGGGACCGTCGAGGAGAGCCACGACGACCGCTACAAGCCCGGCGACAAGGTGGTGCTGACCGGCTGGCGCGTGGGCGAGGCGCATTGGGGCGGCTACGCGCAAAAGGCGCGGGTCCTGGCCGACTGGCTGGTGCCGCTGCCCGAGGGGCTGGACACGCGGTCCGCGATGGCCGTGGGCACCGCAGGCTTTACCGCGATGCTGGCGGTGATGGCGCTCGAGGATCACGGGCTGACGCCCGGCCACGGCCCGGTGCTGGTCACCGGGGCTGCGGGCGGTGTCGGCTCGGTCGCGACCGCGATCCTCGCGCATCTGGGCCACGAGGTGGCCGCCGTCACCGGTCGCCCCGATCAGGAGGACTATCTGCGTGGCTTGGGTGCCAGCCAGATCGTCGCCCGCGAGGATCTGACCGAGGTCACGCGAAAGCCGCTCGAGGCCGAGCAATGGGCGGGGTGCGTCGATGCCGTGGCGGGCGCAATGCTGGGCCGCGTGCTCAAACAGATGAAATACGGCACGTCCGTGGCCGCCATCGGCCTTGCCGGCGGGGCGGCGATCGAGGGCGCGCTGATCACGCCCTTCATCCTGCGCGGCGTCAACCTTCTGGGCATCGACAGTGTCATGCAGCCCTATCAAAACCGCCTACGCGCCTGGCAGCGGATCGCGCGCGATCTGCCGATGAACAAGCTCGAGGCGATGGTGCAGCCCGCCACCCTCTCGGACCTGCCCGCGCTGGGTCGTGACATCCTCAAGGGGCAGGTCAGGGGCCGCGTTGTGGTCGACGTGAACGCCTGAGCCTTGCCAAGCAACGCGCCCCCCGCTAGCCATGGGACAAGCGGGGGGCCAGGCATCATGGATACCGGGGTGGAGATCACCATCCGATACGCGCGCGACGCGGATTTCACCGCGCTGTGGCCTATCCTGCGCGGCGTGATCCGCGCCGGTGACACCTATACCATAGAGCCCGGCCTCACCCGCGAGGCGGTGCGCGATCTCTGGATGGAGGTGCCGCGCGCCACCTACGTGGCCGAGATCGCGGGCGAGGTTCTGGGCACCTATTACATCAAGACCAATCAGCCCGGCGGCGGCGCGCATGTCTGCAACGCGGGCTTCATGGTGAGCGAGGCGGCGCGCGGGCGCGGCCTCGCGCGGGCGATGTGCCTGCATTCGCAGGACGAGGCGCGCGCCATGGGCTACCTCGCGATGCAGTTCAATTTCGTGGTCGAGACCAATCGCGGCGCCATCGCACTCTGGGAGGATCTGGGGTTTGAGACGGTGGGCCGCCTGCCGCGCGCGTTTCAGCATCCCACCGAGGGCCTCGTGGATGCGCGGGTGATGTACAAGTGGCTCGCAGAGTGATCCGGGAACAGGCCGCCGCCCGGTCCTGCACGGTGACCCTCATGGCTTCGGCCACAAGGCCGTGGTGCGGGCGGCCGGACTTGAACCGGCACGGCCTTTCGGCCCAGGCATTTTAAGTGCCATGCGTCTACCATTCCGCCACGCCCGCTTGACGCCCCGCTGTCCTAGCGTCTGCGGGCGGCGAGGAAAACGCATTTCTTGAGACGGGGACCGCTCAGATATCCTCTTCGGCCCGTTCCAGCACCGGCAAGAGGTGCCGCTCGGTCAGCCACGGGTTGAGATCGAGCGCACGGCGCAACACCAGCGCCGCCTCGCCCGGACGCTCCAGCGCCATGAGCGTCATGGCATGGCCGGTGAGCGCACCAAGGTGCCGCGGCGAGAGCGACACCGCGCGTTCGAGATCGGGCAGCGCCGCGGCATAATCCTGCCGGATGAAATTGACAAAGGCGCGCTGGTTGTAGCCCTCGGCATAGTCCGGGCAATAGTCGATGAGCGCGTCGAACGCCGCCACCGCCCCGTCGAAATCGTAAGCCGCGCGGCGGGTCATCCCCTCGTCGAGCAATTCCTGCGCGTGGGCATCCGGCGCGTCGGCCCAGAGATCCCACATCTCGTTGGACAGCAGCCGTGCGTCGTGCTCACTCTCGGCGTCCTGCACGCGGTCAAAAAGCGTGTCGAGCGCCGCGCCGTGATCGGGCGGGGCAGGACAGGCGAGCGCGCCCACAGGTGCGAGCAGGCACAAGAGCGGGAGGGCGACAACACGTAGCATGGTCTTTATGATGGCATGCAGCCGCGCAAAATCAAATCACATCGCCGAGCACGGTCTCCTTGACCGCCTGCATCGCCACGTAGGTCGAGGTGCTGGCCACGTGTGGCAGGGTCGATATCGCCTCGGCCAGGACGCGGCGATACTCGGTCATGTCCTGCGTGCGCACCTTGAGCAAGTAGTCGAAACTGCCCGCGATGAGATGCGCCTGCTCGATCTCGGGGATTTTCGCCACCGCCGCGTTGAACGCAGCCAGCGCGCTCTCGCGGGTGTTGTCGAGCCGCACCTCGACGAAACTCACATGATCGAGCCCCAGGCGGATCGGGTCAAAGAAGGCACGGTAGCCGGTGATGACACCGGCCTTTTCCAGCCGCCGAAGCCGCGCCTGCGTGGGCGATTTCGACAGCCCGATCTCGCGCGCGAGATCGGTGACGCTAATGCGCCCGTCCGCGGCCAGCACCCGCAGAATCGCCCGGTCGAACCTGTCGAGATCGGAATGGTCATTCTGGCTCATGATTATCCCCGTGAAAGACCGGATCGATCTGTCAAACCACATCAAACAGGAAAAGTCACCCCTGAACAGGTGTTAACATGGTTTGGCAATTCAAGGGGGATCCCATGCCTTACGACACCGACACGCGCCGCGCCATCGAGCTTGAGACCTATGCCGATGAGCGTGTCGTTATCGACCGGCTGACCGCCGTGGCGGCGCTCTCGGATGAGGATCGCGCCCGCATCACGGCGCGGGGCGCCGATCTCGTGCGCGCCATCCGCGGACAGGCGAGCCCGGGGCTGATGGAGGTGTTCCTCGCCGAATACGGCCTCTCGACCGAAGAGGGCATCGCGCTAATGTGCCTGGCCGAGGCGCTGTTGCGCGTGCCCGACGCCGAGACCATCGACGCGCTGATCGAGGACAAGATCGCACCGTCGGACTGGGGCCGGCACATGGGCCATTCCACCTCGCCGCTGGTCAACGCCTCGACCTGGGCCTTGATGCTCACCGGCCGCGTGCTCAAGGACGAGGCGCCGGGCCTCGTGGGCACGCTGCGCGGCGCGGTCAAGCGGCTGGGCGAGCCGGTGATCCGCACCGCAGTGGGCCGCGCCATGCGCGAGATGGGCCGTCAGTTCGTGCTGGGCGAAACCATCCAGAGCGCGATGGACCGCGCGGCGGGGATGGAGAGGAAGGGCTACAGCTATTCCTACGACATGCTGGGCGAGGCCGCGCGTACCGAGGCCGACGCCACCGGCTACCACCTGAGCTATTCCCGCGCGATCACCGCCATCGCGAATGCCTGCACGAACGCGGACGTTCGCGACAATCCCGGCATTTCGGTCAAGCTCTCGGCGCTGCACCCGCGCTACGAGGTGGCACAGCACGAGACGGTGATCGACGTGCTGGTGCCACGCCTCCGCTCGCTCGCGCTGTTGGCGAAATCGGCGCGGATGGGGCTCAACATCGACGCCGAGGAGGCCGACCGCCTGTCGCTTTCGCTCGACGTGATCGAGGCGGTGTTCTCGGAGCCCGCGCTCGCCGGATGGGACGGCTTCGGCGTGGTGGTGCAGGCCTATGGCCAGCGCGCGGGCCACGTGCTCGATTTCCTGTACGACCTCGCGACGCGGCTCGATCGCCGGATCATGGTGCGGCTGGTCAAGGGCGCCTACTGGGATACCGAGATCAAGCGCGCCCAGGTGGCGGGCGTCGACGGCTTCCCCGTCTTCACCTCCAAACCCGCGACCGACATCAGCTATATCGCCAACGCGCGCAAACTGCTCGCGATGACCGACCGCATCTACCCGCAATTCGCCACGCACAACGCCCACACGGCGGCGGCGATCCTCGACATGGCCACCGACAAGGGCACGTTCGAATTCCAGCGCCTACATGGCATGGGCGAGGCGCTGCACGACATCATCCTGAAATCCGAGGGCACCCGCTGCCGCATCTACGCCCCCGTCGGCGCGCATCGCGACCTGCTGGCCTATCTGGTGCGCCGCCTGCTGGAGAACGGCGCGAATTCCAGCTTCGTCAACCAGATCGTGGACGAGAGCGTGCCCCCCGAGGAGGTCGCGCGCGATCCTTTCGAGGCGGTGAACGACCCCGTGCCGCACCTGCCCACCGGCCCCGAGCTGTTCCTGCCCGAGCGGCCCAATTCGCGCGGATTCGATCTGCGCCACCAGCCAACGCTGGACGCTATCGAGGCGGCGCGCGCACCCTTTGCCACCCAGGCCTGGCAGGCCGGGCCGATCCTTGCAGGCAAGGCCGATCCCCAACCGCCCGAGAAGGTCGAGAACCCCGCCGACCCGGCGGATACCCCCGGCACCGTGGCATGGGCCAGCCCCGGGGACGTCGAAACCGCGCTTGCCGCCGCCGCACCGTGGGATGCGTCTGCCTCCGAACGCGGGGTGATACTGAACAAGGTGGCCGATCTCTACGAGGAGAACCACGGCGAGATCTTCGCCATCCTGCACCGCGAGGCCGGCAAATCCATCCCCGACGCGGTGGCCGAACTGCGCGAGGCGGTGGATTTCCTGCGCTACTACGCGGCCAATGCCCCCGAGGGCACGCCCGTCGGCACCTTCACCTGCATCTCGCCCTGGAACTTCCCGCTCGCCATCTTCACCGGGCAGATCGCGGCGGCGCTGGCGGCGGGCAACGCGGTGCTGTCCAAACCCGCCGAGCAGACCCCGCTCATCGCGCATCTGGGCGTGAGCCTGATGCACCGCGCGGGCGTGCCGAAAACGGCGCTGCAGCTTCTGCCCGGCGCGGGCGAGGTGGGCGCGATGCTCACATCCGATCCCCGCGTGGGCGGCGTGGCCTTCACCGGCTCCACCGACACGGCGATGAAGATCCGCAAGACCATGGCCGACAACCTGCGCCCCGGCGCGCCGCTCATCGCCGAAACCGGCGGGCTCAACGCCATGATCGTGGACAGCACCGCGCTGCCAGAACAGGCGGTGCAGGCGATCATGGAATCGGCCTTTCAATCCGCCGGGCAACGCTGCTCGGCGCTGCGCTGTCTCTACGTGCAGGAGGATATCGCCGAAAGCTTTACCGAGATGCTGACCGGCGCGATGGATGCGCTCGTGGTCGGCAACCCCTGGGATCTCAGCACCGATTGCGGCCCGGTGATCGACGAGGAGGCGCGCGCGGGCATCGCCGAGCATATCCAGCAGGCGCGCGCCGAGGGCCGCCTGATGCACGAACTGAAGACGCCCAACGCCGGCACCTATATCGCGCCGACATTGATCCGCGTGAACGGCATCGCCGATATGGAGCGCGAGATCTTCGGCCCCGTGCTGCACCTCGCCACCTACAAGGCGCGCGATCTCGACCGGGTGATCGGGGCGATCAACGCCACCGGCTACGGGCTGACATTTGGCCTCATGACCCGGATCGACGACCGCGTGCAGCACGTCACCGAAGCCGTGCACGCAGGCAACATCTACGTCAACCGCAACCAGAT
Organism: Roseovarius sp. B-10; assembly: GCF_056859295.1. Taxonomy (NCBI): domain Bacteria; kingdom Pseudomonadati; phylum Pseudomonadota; class Alphaproteobacteria; order Rhodobacterales; family Roseobacteraceae; genus Roseovarius; species Roseovarius sp. B-10. Next base: position 29,720 of record NZ_JBSXOE010000042.1, read on the forward strand.
CGGCGCCATCGTGGGAAGCCAGCCGTTCGGCGGCGAGGGCATGTCCGGCACCGGGCCAAAGGCCGGCGGGCCGCATTACCTCGCGCGCTTTTCGGCCAACCCCGCCTCGCAAGAGGGCGAGAAATGGGACGCGGCGATGCCGGTGGCATCGGTGCAAGAGGCGCTCGACCGCGCCAACGCCGCGCCGCACGGCCCACGCGAGGCGCTTGTCCTGCCGGGGCCGACGGGTGAATCGAACCGGCTCACCACCCATCTGCGCGCAGCACTTCTGTGCCTCGGGCCGGGCAAGGAGGCGGCGAAGGCGCAGAAACAAGCGGTGGAGGCGCTCGGCGGCGTCGCGGTTGCGGCCACGGGCCGGGTGGATCCCGAAACGCTCGTCACGCTGGGCGGGATGTCCGGCGCACTCTGGTGGGGCAACGAGGCAGACGCCCGCGCCTACGCGGACGCGCTTGCGCGCCGCGCGGGGCCGATCCTGCCGCTTGTCACAGGGATGCCCGACCTGGGCCACGCCCTGCTCGAGCGGCATGTCTGCGTCGATACCACCGCGGCGGGCGGCAACGCGGCGCTTCTGGGCGGCATGTCCTGACGGCAGGGCTGGGCCCCGAAATCTTCAAAAGATTTCGCACCGCTTTCCCAGCCGGGCAAAGCGCGCTAGCTTTCGCCCATGTTCCCGATCCGCGATCACAACCCGTCGGGCTCGACCCCTTATGTCACCTGGGCGCTCATCGCGCTCAACGTGGTCGTGTTCCTGAGCTACTGGCAGCTCTTCTCGGACGAGCGCGCGCTCAGTCTGTTCTTTCGCGAATGGGCGATGATCCCGGCCCTGGTTACGGCACGGGGCGAGTATGCGGGGCTGTTCACCTCGATGTTCCTGCACGGCGGGCTGATTCATCTCGCGGGCAACATGCTGTTCCTGTGGATATTCGGCGACAATCTCGAGGACCGGATGGGCCACCTGCCCTTCCTCGCCTTCTACCTCGCCTCGGGATTGGCGGCGGGGGCCACGCAGGTAATGGGCGCACCGGGCTCGATGGTGCCGACGGTGGGCGCATCTGGGGCGATCGCGGGGGTTATGGGGGGCTACATGCTGCTGTTTCCGCGCGCGCGGGTCGATATCCTGATCATCATCATCTTCTTCGTGCGCATCATCACGATCCCGGCGGCGCTGGTGCTGCTGCTGTGGTTCGCCATCCAGGTGGTCGCGGGGCTGGGCAGCGATCCGGACATGGGCGGCGTGGCCTACTGGGCCCATGCCGGCGGCTTCGTCGCTGGTATAATCCTGACACTGCCGGTGTTCCTGCGGCTGGGCGGGCCGCGGTTCTGGGCGCTCCATGACGGAGTGCCGCCCAACCCCGGGACACGCTACCGCTTTCGCCGCACGCCCATACCGCGTGTCGGAAGACGCCGATGACCGCCCCGCTCAAGGCCACCTGCCATTGCGGCGCAGTCGAGCTGCGCCTGCGCCCGCTCAACCCGGGCCTCGGCGATGCGCATCGCTGCGACTGCAGCTTTTGCCGCCGGCGCGGCCCGGCCACGATCAGCGTCGCCTTGGGCGATCTGGAGATCGTGAAGGGCGCCGGGGCGCTGACGCTCTACCAATGGGGCACCGGCACGGCGCAGCACTGGTTCTGTAGCCGCTGCGGCATCTACACCCATCACCGGCGCCGGTCGAACCCGAACGAATACGGCGTCAATCTCGGCGCGATCGAGGGGGTAAACCCGCGCGAGTTCGACCCCATCCCGTGGGAGGACGGCGTCAACCACCCCTCCGACCGCTGATCCTTATCCCCGCTCTGACACCCCGCCTCAGCCGCGCGCCGCGCGGATCAGATCGAGGATATCGCGCGCCGCGTCGGGGATGTTGGTGCCGGGCCCAAAGATCGCCTTGACCCCCGCCTTTTGCAGGAACTCGTAATCCTGCTGCGGGATGACCCCGCCGCAGATCACGATGATGTCGCCCGCGTCGCGCGCGCGCAGCGCCTCGATCAGCTTGGGCGCCAGCGTCTTGTGCCCCGCCGCCTGGCTAGAGATTCCGACCACATGCACATCGTTGTCGATGGCATCCTGCGCCGCCTCGTCCGGCGTCTGGAAGAGCGGCCCCACATCCACGTCAAAGCCGATATCGGCAAACGCCGTGGCGATCACCTTGGCTCCGCGGTCGTGCCCGTCCTGTCCCATCTTGACCACCAGCATGCGCGGCCGCCGGCCCTCGTCCTCGGCGAATTTCTCGACATCGCGCTGGATCGCGGCGAACCCCGCATCGCCCTCGTAGGCCGCGCCATAGACGCCCGCGAGCGTCCGTACTTCGGCGCGGTGCCGACCGAATTCCTTTTCCAGTGCCATGCTGATTTCCCCCACAGTGGCGCGTGCGCGCGCGGCCTCGACCGCCGCATCCAACAGGTTGCCGCCCTCGACCGCGCGGCGAGTGAGCTCATCGAGTGCAGCATCGCACGCCGCCTGGTCGCGGCTGGCGCGGATGCGTTCCAGCGCCTTGATCTGGCTGTCGCGCACCTTGACGTTGTCGACATCGAGAATGTCGATCGGGTCTTCTTTATCCTTGCGATACTTGTTGACGCCGACGATCACCTCGTCTCCCCGGTCGATCATCGCCTGCCGCGTGGCCGCCGTCTCCTCGATGCGCAGCTTCGGCATACCGCTCTCGACCGCGCGGGTCATGCCGCCCATCTCCTCGACCTCCTCGATCAGCTCCCACGCCTTTTCCGCGAGGTCATGTGTCAGCTTTTCGACGTAGTATGAGCCCGCCAGCGGGTCGACCACGTTGGTCACGCCGGTCTCTTCCTGCAGGATCAACTGCGTATTGCGCGCGATCCGGGCGCTGAAATCCGTGGGCAGCGCGATCGCCTCGTCAAGCGCGTTGGTGTGCAAGCTTTGCGTGCCGCCCAGAACCGCGCTCATCGCCTCATAGGCGGTGCGCACCACGTTGTTATAAGGGTCCTGCTCCTGCAAGCTGACACCGGACGTCTGGCAATGGGTGCGCAGCACCTTGGATTTCTCGGATTTCGCGCCGAACTCAGTCATGATCCGGTGCCACAGCAGGCGCGCAGCGCGAAGCTTGGCCGCCTCCATGAAGAAATTCATGCCGATGGCAAAGAAGAACGACAGCCGCGGTGCAAAGCGGTCCACATCCATCCCCGCCTCGATCGCCGCCTTCACGTATTCACGGCCATCAGCCAGCGTGTAGGCCAGCTCCTGCACCAGGTTCGCGCCCGCCTCCTGCATGTGGTAGCCCGAGATCGAGATCGAGTTGAATCGCGGCATGTGCTCGGCGGTGTAGCCGATGATGTCCGACACGATCCGCATCGAGGGCGCAGGCGGGTAGATATAGGTGTTGCGGACCATGAACTCTTTGAGAATATCGTTCTGAATGGTGCCCGAGAGTAGCGCCTTGTCGTGCCCCTGCTCCTCGCCCGCGACGATGAAACTGGCCAGCACCGGGATCACCGCGCCGTTCATCGTCATGCTGACGCTGACCTTGTCGAGCGGGATACCGTCGAACAGGATCTTCATGTCCTCGACCGAGTCGATGGCCACGCCCGCCTTGCCCACATCGCCCTCGACACGGGGATGGTCGCTGTCATACCCGCGATGGGTGGCGAGATCGAAGGCGACCGAAACCCCCTGCTGCCCGGCGGCCAGGTTGCGCCGGTAGAAGGCGTTCGATTCCTCCGCCGTGGAAAACCCGGCATATTGCCGGATCGTCCAGGGGCGGCCGGCATACATCGTCGCCTTGACGCCGCGGGTAAAGGGCGCCTGCCCGGGGATGCTGCCCATGTGCGGCAGCCCCTCGACATCCTCCTCGGTGTAGAGCGGTTCGACCGCAATCCCCTCGAGCGTGTGCCATGTCAGGTCTTCAAGCGGGCGGCCCTTCAGTTCCGCCTCGGCCAGTTCACGCCAGGTGTCTTTCTTCGATGCCATCGTCTTGTCCTCTTGTCGGATGACCGTCGCGCGGCTGTATCTCCGCGTTCAACGGTCCGGTTTCCCCGGCCAGTCGTGCCAGCCCGTCCGCCCCGGCGCGCAGCCAGAACAGATCGTCGTCATAAGCCTCTTTCAGTGCGGCGGCCTGCGCCGCACCGAACGGGTACCATCGCCCGATGCCACCGGGCAGGCGCGCGGCATCGCCGCCCCGGCGCGCCACGGCGCGGCGCAGCGCGGGCAGGTCGGGCGCGCGGCCCAGCCATGCGGCGGCCTCGTGCCCATGTCCGGTGTCGGCCTCGCCCGTCATCAGCGCCAGACGCGCGGCAGGGCGATCAGCGAATTGCTCGTGCGGCAGGATCACGATCTCGACACCCGGCAGCGCGCAGGCCACGTCCGCGATGACATCGCGCCATTGCCGACCTCCCGTCACCAGCCGGTCGAGATCCCCCGCCGAGGGCAGCCGGTGGCCACGCGCCACCGCATAGGCCAGAACCGAGGCCCACCACGCGTCCTGCGCCCGGATCGACAGCACGGCGCGGGTGATCCGCCCGCCGAAGGCATCGCCGAGGCGCGCCATGCGCTCGCCCGCCCCGGGATAGAGCCGGTGACGCCGCAGGCAGGTGCGCGGCGCGCCGATCATGTTCTCGTCGCTGACCACGAGCCGCGTTACGCCCGCCTCGCACGCCCGCGCGACACGCAGGGCAATCCGCCCCCGGGCGCGCGCGGCCCGCGCCGCGTCGGAATGGTCACCCGGCGCCGGAATTACCCCGGCCAGCAGCCCGTCGCGGGTGACCGGCGGCCCCCAGAACGCCAGCCCGTGCGCGGCGAGCGCCGCTGTCTGCGCCTGCGCATGGCGTTGAAGGCTCGTGGTGGCGGTGCGGTGGGCTCCGAGGTGAAGAATGATATCCATGATCGCGCGCGTCCCTTGCTGCCCGGCGTCCGGTCGCAGGATGCCACCAACACGTGAGCGCGGGATTAACCGCGTCGTTTTTTCCCAATGCGGCCAAACGGGCTTCGCAATCCGGCGCGATCCGCCTATATCTTGCCGGACAGGAGATCGCATGAAACCGTTACTCGCCCTTGTTTTGCTTGCCTTCGCAGCGGCCCCCGCCGACGCACAAGACACTGCGCCGGAGACCGACACGTCCCTGATCGTCCCCGCCGAAGAGGTCACACCGGACGAATTGCTCTGGATCAAGCGACCGCTCGTGGTGTTTGCCGACACCCCCGCGGATCCGCGATATGCCGAGCAGATGGGATACATCACCGACCGGATCGACGCGCTCGCCGTGCGCGACGTGGTGGTGATCACCGACACCGACCCCGCGGCGCGCTCGGAATGGCGGCAGAAGCTTCGGCCGCGCGGCTTCAACCTCGTGCTCGTGGGCAAGGACGGAGAGATATACCTGCGCAAGCCCGCGCCGTGGCAGGTGCGAGAGATCGTGCGCTCCATCGACAAGCTGCCGGCGCGCCAGCGCGAGATGCGCGAGGGAACGGCGGGGGGAAGCTGAGCGCGCGCCATCGCTCAGCCCTCCCCCATCGCCACGACGAGCAGCCCCTCGCCCGGCATCATCAGCAAGAGCGCGCGGCGCGCCCCGTCCCAGGCCAATACCGTCTCTCCGTCATCGAGCGCATGGCGAAACACGCTCTCGCTGCGCGCGTCCATGCAGGCCCGCGCCTCGATCCCGGCACGGCGCATCGCCATGCCGGTTTCGCGGTGGTGGTTGGCCATCGCCACCAGCGCCGCATCCGCCGCCTGCCCCGGAAAATCGAGCGCCGCCGCCCCCCGTCCCGCGATCTCGCGGCGCATCTGCGCCACGTCGCGGGTAACCGGCAGGGCCGATTTCACCTCTGCGTTCACCACAGAGTAGAGCCCCACGGCACAGTCCCGCCTTGCCTCGAAGGACAGCGTCTCGCCCAGCGCGAACCACTGCCCCAGCCACACCCGCTGCGCCGCCTCCTGCTCGCGCTGACAGGCGGCGAGGATGACCAGCGCGGCAAGACAGGCCACCGGGACGGGATTATGGCGCGGGGCGCGGGTCATCCCCTCACTCGAACTCCATGATGACCTCGTCCACCGCGAGGCTGTCGCCGGGCGCGGCGTTGACGCATGAAACCACGGCCTTGCGCTCGGCGCGCAGGATATTCTCCATCTTCATCGCCTCCACGGTGCACAGCGCCTGCCCCTCCTGCACCTCGTCACCCTCGGCCACGTGGACCTTCACGATCATGCCGGGCATCGGGCAGAGCAGCATCCGCGACGTATCAGGCGGAAGTTTCTCGGGCATTAACGCTGCCAGTTCCGCCTGCCGCGGCGTGCGGATATTGACCTTGAGATCGGCCCCGCGGCTCCGGATGCGGAAGCCTTGCGTGATCTTGCCCACCTTGAGAACCAGCGGGCTGCCGTCCACGTCAAGCCGCGCGAGTTGATCGCCGGGCGTCCAGTCGCTTGTGACGCGCAGGATGGCACCATCGTCGAAGCGCACGCTCGCGCCCTCCCGGTCCGCGGAGACGGTGACCGGATAGCTCTCGCCCTGAAGGCTCACCACCCAGTCCTCGCCGACGTGGCGCTCGTGGTTGTCCATCCGCCCCGAGATGCGCGTGCGCCGGATCTCCGCCACCCGGTGCATCGCCGCCGTGCTCGCCGCGATCCGGCGCAGCACACCCTCGGGCAACTCAACCCCGTCGAAGCCGTCGGGATATTCCTCGGCGATAAACGCGGTGGTGATGTCGCCCGAGACGAATTTCGCATGATCCATCACCGCGCTGAGGAATGGCAGGTTGTGCCCGATCCCCTCGACCTCGAAACTGTCGAGCGCCACGCGCATCGCCTCGATCGCCTGCGCACGGTCGGGGGCCCATGTGCATAGCTTGGCGATCATCGGGTCGTAATACATGCTGATCTCGCCGCCCTCGTAGACGCCGGTATCGTTGCGCACCGCGGTCTCTCCGCTCGGGGCATCGCCCTGCCACTTGCCCGTCTCTAGAAGCGGCCCGGCGGCGATTTCCTGCGGCGGGCGATAGCGCGTGAGCCGCCCGATCGAGGGCAGGAAGCCGCGATAGGGGTCCTCGGCATAAAGGCGGCTCTCCATCGCCCAGCCCTTGAGCGTCACGTCGTCCTGCGTGATCGACAGCTTCTCGCCCGCCGCGACGCGGATCATCTGCTCGACGAGGTCGACGCCGGTGACAAGCTCGGTCACCGGATGCTCCACCTGCAAGCGCGTGTTCATCTCGAGGAAAAAGAAATTGCGTTCACCGTCGACGATGAACTCCACCGTCCCGGCGCTGGAATAGCCCACGGCATGGGCCAATGCGACCGCCTGCTCGCCCATCGCGCGGCGGGTCTCTTCGTCGAGGAACGGGCTCGGCGCCTCCTCGATCACCTTCTGGTTCCGGCGCTGGATCGAGCACTCGCGCTCGCCCAGGTAGATGCCGTTGCCATGAGCGTCGCACAGCACCTGTATCTCGATGTGGCGCGGCTGGGTGACGAACTTCTCGATAAAGATGCGGTCGTCGCCGAAACTGCTGGCCGCCTCGTTCTTCGAACTTTGAAAGCCCTCGCGCGCCTCCTCGTCATTCCACGCGATGCGCATGCCCTTGCCGCCGCCTCCGGCGCTGGCCTTGATCATCACCGGATAGCCGATCTCGCCGGAAATCTTCACCGCCTCGTCGGCGTCCTCGATCAGGCCCATCACGCCGGGCACGGTGCTCACCTCCGCCTCCTGCGCGATCTTCTTGGAGGTGATCTTGTCGCCCATCGCCTCTATCGCGCGCACCGGCGGGCCGACAAACGCCACGCCCTCGGCCTCCAGCGCCTTGGCGAACTTGGGGTTTTCCGACAGGAAGCCATAGCCCGGATGCACCGCCTCGGCGCCGGTCTTGCGAATCGCGTCCATCACCTTGTCGATGACGATATAGCTCTCGTTGGCGGGCGAGGGACCGATATGCACCGCCTCGTCGGCCATCTGCACATGCAGCGCCTGCGCGTCGGCATCGGAATGGATCGCGACGGTGGCGATCCCCATCTTGCGCGCGGTCTTTATCACCCGACAGGCGATCTCTCCCCGGTTCGCGATCAGGATTTTCTTGAACATTCCTCGTCCCTTCCTCTAGCGGTTCCAGCCCGCGCGGCGGGGCGCGCAGACAGTGTCACATTCCGATAACGAATTTGTAACGAAAGATTTATTATCAATTTTTTTCAGGTGCTTACACATTTTCGTAGATCACCTTGACGTGAGGGGCGCGTGACCAAACCGCTTGGCATTGTGGGACAGGCCGCCTGTGCGACGCGGCCTGCGGGGCGCGCAGCGTGCCCGCCTGACACCACAACCGGGAGGAGACCACCCCATGAAACGACACGTCGCAATGGCCCTTGCGCCATCCGCGCTGCTGGTGGCAATCCATGCCGCCCCCGCCTTCGCCGAGAGCGACGCGGAACTCAAGCAACAGGTGCGCGCGCTGACCGAACGTGTGAACGAACTCGAGGATCGCGGGCACGTCAACCTGCCCGCGGGCACGACACTCACCTTCGGCGGTTACACCAAGCTCGACCTGATCTACGATTTCGACCAGGGACAGGGCGACACCACCTTCGTCCCCGGTCTCGCGATCGGCGCGCCCGATGGCGGTGGCTTCGATGCCCATGTGCGCCAGACGCGCCTCAACTTCCGCACCGATACCCAGACCGACAAGGGGCCGCTCACCACCTTCGTCGAGATCGACTTCTTCGGCACCCGCGGCAACGAAGTCTTCAGCAACTCGCACAGCCCGCGCCTGCGCCACGCCTATGGTCGCTGGAACGGCTGGACCGCGGGCCAGACCTGGACCACGTTCATGCCGATCGAGGCCTACCCCTCGACGGTCGATTTCCAGGGCCCGTCGGGCATTCCCTTCATCCGGCAGGCGCAGCTTCGCTACACCTTCCCGGCGGGCGCGGGGCTCGATGTCTCCGTCGCGCTCGAGAACGGCGAATTCTCCGGTCGCGGTGTGGTCGGCGGTGCGACCGTGCCCATCGGCGAGACCATCGGCGGTGCCTTCTCGGGCAACAACTCGGATTTCGACCAGTCGCCCGACCTCGTGCTCGCGGCCAAGTGGCAGCAGGATGACACCCTCCTGCGCGGGGCGTTGGTACTGCGCGACCTCGAAGCCCCGCGCCAGATGGGCGGCGACAGCGATACCGGCTGGGGCATCAACATCGCCGGCGGCGCGCCGCTCTGGGCGGGCGGCCGGATCGTCGGCTCGTTCACCTATGGCGACGGCGTGGGCCGGTACATCATCGACGGCGCCGGGCAGGATGCGTTCGTCGATGCCACCGGACGGCTCAACACCATCGAGTCCTACGGCGCCACCGCGCAGGTGTCGCACGATTTCTCCGAGAAACTGACGGCGGGGCTGTCTTACGGCTTCTACTCGGTCGAGGACACGTTCGCGCCCACCGACAGCGACCAGCACCAGACGGTGCACGCGTCGATCTTCTACAAGCCGGTCGATCGCATGACCGTCGGCGCAGAATTGAGCTGGGTCGAGCGCGAGCTTGTCAGCGGCGCCTCGGAGGACGCCACGCGCCTGCAAACCTCGGTTCAGTTCAGCTTCTGAGCCACGGACACCTGCACCCGCAAAAAGGGGCAGCCCGGCGACCGAACTGGCACCGGACTGCCCGCAAGAGGGGACACCATGGACCAAGCGCCGAAATGGCGCGCTCGGGGAAAGACGATCCATGGCTCCAAAAAGACTGTCAGCGACGGGGACCCGGGCCAAGCCCCGCATCACACGCGCCCCGCACTCGGCATGCGACCGCCGGAAACCGGCCCGGCTGCGCGAGACTCCGCCGATCCCGGCCCGACTCATGGCGCATCCCCACCGTCGAACACCTCGGGAAAGCTCTGCCGGGCAACGCCCAGGTCAAGTACCAGCAACGCCTCGTAACTTTTCGGATCGAACGGATCATCTGCGGGCTTGATTTCGCGCCCCAGCAGCCAGCTCAGCCGTCCGGCATCGAGGTTACCCCGCTCAAAGGGCTGGTCGCCGAAATGCTCCCAGATGGCGCGCAGGAACTCGGTATCGGCACGCCTGTCGATTGGCTTGCGGTCACGATAGCGCTCGCGCGCGATGAGCGGCGTGATCCCGCGCGGGTTGCCCCGCCTGATTGTGAACTGGTAGTCTGTTCCTGCAAGACGTCCCGGAAAACCGCGATGTTTCAACATGTTGCACCTCCAAAGACGCAGAGGTGCGGCACGTTTGGCAGGTGTGGCGGGACGGACGATACCGCCCGTCCCGCCGTCAGCCCGAAGGGCTTACTTGTACTTGCCGGTCTGCTCCGGCTCGGTCGTGACCGGCTCGACCACGACGAATTCTTCCTCGGCCGGCTGTGCGCACGCGGCGACGACGGCAACGAAGCCAAGGGCGAGAACGCTCTTGAGGGTCTTGGACATGTAATACTCCTGTCTCTCGTGTCTTCGGTTGATGGCGCGTTCGGGCACAATGCCGAAACCCGCCACGTTGGCGAGGTAAAGGTCGCTTGGGCGCAACCTGGGACAACGCTAGCGGAAATCGAGCGATTTGAATACATTGAATGCGCGATCCCACGCGCATGTGTCCCCAAAGACGCACCCCGCCAAAGGCCGGTCCATTTGCTTAAGCGATATCGCGACGACATCAGAACATCTCCCATGTACAACGGCCATTCTCGATCCGGTAGGCCTCGAAGACCTGCGTGACCGTCTCGTCGTAGACGCCGAATTCCGACTCGCGGTCGGCCAGCGAAACAACCACCTGCCCGGGCTGCGGGCCGATATTCGAAATCCGGGGCAGCGCGTGCGTCTCGCACAGCCACACAAGATCGCCGGAGATGGCATCGAACCGCTCCGCCCCGGCCGTGAACCCACCGGCGACATAGCGGAACCGATAGATCAGCCCGCCGCCAGAGGGCCGGTTGCTCACCACCTCGAAGAGCCGCGCCTCCAGCCCCGAGGGCAGCCGCAGCGCCTCCTCCTGCGCTGCGGCTGCGGGGGCCTGCGCCAGCAGTACGCTCGCGGCCATGCCCGCCAGCGGCCTCATCCGCCCACCCCCGTCCAGCGCGCCACGCGCGCCGGATCCTGGAACAGCGCGGCGATCCGCGCCTCCGCTTGCGCCCGCGCGAACCGGCCCGCCACCGCGCCGCCCGCGCGCACATGCAGGCCGCCAGGCACGCGCCACACCCGCACCACGGGGGCAAAGCCGCGCAAGTGCCGCAGCGCCCGCCACATGTCCTGCCGCAACCGGTGCGCGACACGGGCGCGCGATGCCTCTGGCAACCGCCCCTCGACCGCCAGATCGAAGCGCGCAGGCCACCGCCGCGCCAGCGTCAGCGCGCCGTCCTCCTCGTGGGTCAGATGCCATCGGTCGCGGGCCATGTCCTGCGTCTGTCCTTGCTTCTTCTTGGTTCGGATACCCTGGCGGGGGCAGCGCCCCCATTACCTTACAACGGGATGTTGTCGTGCTTCTTCCAGGGCAGCGCGATCTTCTTGTTGCGCAAGGATGCAAACGCGCGGCTCACGCGCATGCGCGTGCTGCGCGGCTGGATCACCTCGTCGATAAAGCCGCGCTCGGCGGCGACAAACGGATTGGCGAACCGGTCCTCGTAGCTCTCGGTATGCGCCGCGATCTTCTCGGGGTCCTTGAGATCGGCGCGGTAGATGATCTCGGTCGCGCCCTTGGCACCCATCACCGCGATCTCTGCCGTCGGCCAGGCATAGTTGAAATCGCCGCGCAGATGCTTTGACGACATCACGTCATAGGCCCCGCCATAGGCCTTGCGGGTGATCACCGTGACCTTGGGCACCGTCGCCTCGCCATAGGCAAAGAGCAGCTTGGCGCCATGCTTGATCACCCCGCCATATTCCTGCCCGGTGCCGGGCAGGAAGCCGGGCACGTCCACCAGCGTCAGGATCGGGATCTCGAAACAGTCACAGAACCGCACGAACCGCGCCGCCTTGCGGCTGCTGTCGATATCAAGACACCCCGCCAGCACCATCGGCTGGTTGGCCACCACGCCCACGGTCTGCCCCTCCAGCCGGATGAATCCGGTGATCATGTTCTTGGCGAATTCCTCCTGGATCTCGTAGAAATCCGCCTCGTCCGAGATCTTCAGGATCAGCTCCTTCATGTCATAGGGCATGTTGGGGTTCTCGGGGATCAGCGTGTCGAGGCTCGCCTCGACACGCCCCGGCTGGTCAAAGAACGGGCGCACCGGCGGTTTCTCGCGGTTGTTCAGCGGCAGGAAATCCACCAGCCGCCGCACCTCGGCAAGCGCCTCGACATCGCTGTCAAAGGCCCCGTCGGCGACGCTCGACTTGCGCGTATGGGTGAGCGCGCCGCCCAGCTCCTCCGCCGTCACCTGCTCGTTGGTCACGGTGCGCACCACGTCGGGGCCGGTGACGAACATGTAAGAGCTGTCCTTCACCATGAAGATGAAATCGGTCATCGCGGGGGAATAGACGGCGCCGCCCGCGCAGGGCCCCATGATGACGCTGATCTGCGGGATCACGCCCGACGCCTCGATATTGCGCTGGAACACCTCGCCATACCCCGCGAGACTGTCTACCCCCTCCTGGATACGCGCCCCGCCCGAATCGTTGATGCCGATGACGGGCGCGCCGTTTTGCATGGCCATGTCCATGATCTTGCAAATCTTCTGCGCATGGGTGGCGCTGACCGAGCCGCCCAGAACGGTGAAATCCTGGCTGAAGACATAGACCTGCCGACCGTTGATCGTGCCCCAGCCGGTGACCACGCCATCGCCGTAGGGGCGGTTCTTCTCCATCCCGAAATCGGTGCAGCGATGCGCGACGAACATGTCGAATTCCTCGAAGCTGCCCTCGTCAAGCAGCAGCTCGATCCGCTCGCGCGCGGTAAGCTTGCCGCGCCCGTGCTGCGCGTCGATGCGCACCTGCCCGCCCCCGAGCCGTGCATCGGCCCGGCGGGTTTCGAGTTCCTGAAGGATATCTTTCATGGCGGTCCCCTTTCCTCATCGGGCCTCCCCGGCCGTCGTTGGCGCGCACCATACGCAGTCGGGACCACGGGGCCAAACGGAATCCCGCAAATTTGCAAATTGCTGCGAACAAATTCTTGAATATCTGCAAATCAGCAAATCAACCCCGGCTTTGCACCCTATGCAAATGGACATCTCCACCTCATGCGCCTAGCGTGCCGCCATGCAGTCCGAGGTCAAGGTCCGGTTTCTGGATCGCTCAACTCCACCACATATCGTCACGCTGATCCTGATGGCGGGATTGTCGGCGCTGGCGATCAACATCTTCCTGCCGTCCCTGCCCGGGATGGTGGCGTATTTTGACACCGAGTATCGGCTGATCCAGCTATCGGTGGCGCTCTATCTCGCGGTGAATGCCGGGCTGCAATTGCTGATGGGCCCGGTCTCGGACCGCTGGGGGCGGCGCCCGGTGGTGCTGTGGGGGGTCGGGCTGTTCCTCGTCGCGACGGTCGGCTGCCTGCTCGCGCAGACCGTCACGGTCTTTCTTGCCTTTCGCATGGTGCAGGCCAGCATCGTCGTGGCGATGGTGCTGTCGCGCGCCATCGTGCGCGACATGGTGCCCCAGGACCGCGCGGCCTCGATGATCGGCTATGTGACGATGGGCATGGCCGTGGTGCCGATGATCGGCCCGGCGTTCGGCGGACTGCTCGACGAGGCGTTCGGCTGGCAAGCGAATTTCTGGGCGCTCCTCGTTCTGGGCGCCGGGCTGTTCTGGCTGTGCTGGTACGATCTGGGCGAGACCGCGCCGCTCTCGGGGCGCACTCTGGCACAGCAGTTCCGCGACTACCCTGCACTTCTCACCTCCTACCGGTTCTGGGGCTACGCGCTGGCGGCGGGGCTCAGTTCGGGGTCGTTCTTCGCCTATCTGGGCGGTGCGCCCTTCGTCGGCGACCAGGTGTTCGGGCTGTCGCCCTCGCTTCTGGGGCTTTTGTTCGGGGCGCCCGCCGTTGGCTATTTCCTCGGCAATTTCGCCTCTGGGCGCTTTTCCACGCGGATCGGCGTCAACCGGATGGTGCTGTGGGGGACACTGTCCAACGCGGGTGGCATCGGGCTCAACCTCACGCTCTTCTACGCGGGCTTCGGCACGCCGCTCAGCTTCTTCGGGCTGATGATGTTCATGGGGCTTGGCAACGGCATGGTGATCCCCAACGCCACCGCCGGCGCGCTATCGATCCGGCCCGACCTCGCCGGCACGGCAAGCGGCCTTTCGGGCGCGCTGATGATCGGGCTGGGGGCCGTGCTCTCGGCGCTGGCGGGGCTGCTGCTGACGCCCGAACGCGGGGCATTCCCGCTGTTGTGGCTGATGTTCGCCACCGGGGTCGCGGGCGTCGTCACCATCCGGCTGGTCATGCGCCGCGAGCGGCGTTTGGGGCTGGCAGGCTAGAAGGCGCGGCTGATCGATCACGGCGCTCCGCGCGATCCACCCACCGTCAGGCCAAGGCCCACGAACCCCACCTCCACCCCGGGCGATTCGAAACAGCACAGCCGCCCACACCGTCCGACCTCACCGGCACATCACGGCCCCCACGGGAAATCGTGGGCCGACATCTGGCGCGAACACGACCGCGGCCAGCGCAGACCGGAAAATCGAATCAAGTCACGCGTGATTCGCATCAGGTTCCACGCCCCAGGCCGGTTGAACCTCAGGAATCGCGATGTTTCCGAGCATTTTCCAAGCTCAAATCACAACTTTCTTGGAAATCATGGGAAGTTTTGATGAATAGCATATATTGCGTTATATTGATAATTAAGCCCTAGATGAGGGAAAAATACCTGAATATTGGCACACAGTATTATTCCGAGAGGGCACACAGGGCACCAAAACATGCAGAGAAACGCAGAAAAAGATTGCTATGGGACGAATTCCCATATTATCTAGGAAACACGATGAGGACGGGATCATAGAGAGGCATCAAGACCTCCGGACAACTCCCAAGTCAGGTTTCATACAGGCACCCGGCTTCATCGAACAAAGAGTTCCGGCGCGCGGGCGAGCAGACATCCCCCCAGGTGGCGCGCGCAGTCGGACCCCCCGCTCAGGCGGGACGAGGGCGGCGGGTTGATCAGTGGCAGCAGATCAACCCGCTGTTTCGTATCCGGGGGGCGGTTTTCGGGACGCGGGGGCGCAACAAAGGACCAGCGGGACAGTGGGCCGGATATTCAGGGGCGAGAGCCTCCACAAGGTGGATGGAAAGGGCAGGGTATCGATCCCGGCCCTCTATCGCCGTGTGATAGAGGCCTCCGACCCCAACTGGACCGACGGCCTCAGCCCCGAGCTCATCATCGTCTACGGCGACCACCGCCGCAATTTCCTCGAATGCTACACGGTCGAGGCGATGCAGGAGGTGGATGCCAAGATCGCCGCCCTGCCCCGCGGCTCGAACGCGCGCAAGCATCTTCAGCGGCTGTTCCACGGCCAGAGCTTTCCCACCAGCATCGACGAAACCGGGCGGCTGGTGCTGCCCGCCAAGCTGCGCCGCAAGATCGACCTCGAGGGCGAGGCGTTCTTCATCGCCGCGGGTGACACCTTCCAGATATGGAAGCCCGAGACCTACGAGTCCGAGGAGCTGGCCAAGACCGAGGAATGGCTCGACGAGTTCCCCGACGATTTCGACCCGCTCATCCTGCTCGACAATCCCGAAGGCGCCTGAACGATGGCCGCTGCCGCTGCCACACCGCCCTCTCCTGCCCCGCACGTCCCCGTCCTTTTGCGCCCGCTGCTGGCGGCGGTGGCCCCGGTGCGCGGCACCTGGCTCGATGGCACGCTGGGCGCAGGCGGCTATGCGCGCGGGCTGCTCGACGCAGGGGCAGAGCATGTGATCGGCGTCGACCAGGACCCTCTGGCCATCGAAATGGCGCGGGACTGGGGGGCCGAATATGGCGACCGGCTCAGCCTCGTGCAGGGCAATTTCGCGCAACTTGACAGCTATGCCGACGCGCTCGACGGCGTCGTGCTCGATCTCGGCGTCTCCTCGATGCAGCTCGACCGGCCGGAACGCGGGTTCTCCTTCCAAAAGGACGGCCCGCTCGACATGCGGATGAGCCAGCAAGGCCCCACCGCCGCCGATCTGGTCAACCAAACCCCCGAGGCCCGCCTCGCCGACATCCTATTCCTCTACGGCGAAGAGCGCGCCAGCCGGCGCATCGCCCGCGCCATCGTGCGGGCGCGCACCGAGGCCCCGTTCGAGACCACCGGCGCGCTCGCGGCCATCGTGGAACGCTGCCTGCCGCGCCCCAAGCCCGGGCAGGTCCATCCCGCCACCCGCACGTTTCAGGCCATCCGCATCGCCGTCAACGACGAGTATCGCGCCCTCGTGGACGGGCTCGAGGCCGCCGAGCGCGCGCTGGTCCCCGGCGGGCGGCTCGCGGTCGTCACCTTCCATTCCATCGAGGATCGCATCGTCAAGCGCTTCTTCCAGGACCGCGCCGGACACGGCGGCGGCGGTAGCCGCCACGCCCCCGAGGCCGCGGCAAAACCCGCGCAGTTCACCCTGCCCTCGCGCAAGCCAATCGCCGCCGATGCCGACGAGTTGGACGCCAATCCGCGCGCCCGCTCGGCGCGGCTGCGCATGGGCATCCGCACCGACGCCCCACCGGGCACAAGCGACCGCACCGCGCTCGGGCTTCCCCTGCTCGCAGGAGAGAGATGATGCGCAGCCTCGTTCACGTCCTCACCGCGCTCGCCGTGATCGGCCTTGCCTTCTGGGCCTACCGCGAGAATTACCGCACCCAAGAGGCGCTCGCGCGCGCCGACACGCTGCAATCCGATATCGCCACCGCCCGCCAGCGGCTGCGGATGCTCAACGCGGAATGGGCCTATCTAAACCGCCCCGACCGGCTCGCCGCGCTGGTCGAGATGAATTACGACCGGCTCGGGCTGATGCCGCTGCAACCGCATCAGTTCGGGCGCATCGACCAGGTCGCCTACCCGCAGACCAAACCGGATTTCACCATCACGAACCCCGTCGATGTCATGAGCGACGGAGGGCGCCCATGATCCGCACCCCGCTGCGCCCGCTCGCGCGTATCCTCGATGCCCGCCGCAAGGGCGAAAACCCCGACGCGATCGAGCGCGAAAACATCCGCCTGCGCCACGAGGAAATGCGCGACCGTGCCCGCCGCCGGGCCGAGGGGCGGCTGCTGGTGCTGGCGGGGCTGTTTCTCGCCGGGTTCGCGGTGATCGGCGGCCAGATGGCGGTGCTGGCACAATCGGAACCGGCCGAACCCCGCGCCGGGGCGAGCGGCGCGCGCATCCTCGCCCAGCGCGCCGATATCACGGATCGCCGCGGCCGCGTGCTGGCCACGAATTTCGACACCTACAGCCTCTATGCCCAGCCGCAGCAGATGATCGACCCAGAGGGCGCCGCCGAACAACTGGCCGCCATCTTCCCCGACCTCGACCGCGCGCGGCTGCTGCGCGGCTTCACCGGCAAGCGCAAGTTCCTGTGGATCCGCCGCACCCTCAGCCCGGAGCAGAAACAGGCCGTGCACGACATCGGCGAGCCGGGGCTGCTGTTCGGCCCGCGCGAGATGCGGCTCTATCCCAACGGACAGATCGCCGCGCATGTGCTGGGCGGGGCGAGCTTTGGCGACGAGGGCGTCAGCGCCGCCGAGATCGTGGGCGTGGCCGGGATCGAAAAAGCGCTCGACGCGCGCCTGCGCGATCCGGCCCGCGCCCACGAGCCGCTGGCGCTATCGCTCGATCTCAGCGTGCAGGCGGCGATGGAAAAGGTGCTCGCCGGCGGCATGAGCATCATGAACGCCAAGGGCGCCGCGGGCATCCTGATGGAGGCCGACACCGGCGAGATCGTGGCCATCGCCTCGCTGCCGGATTTCGACCCCAACAACCGCCCCGCGCCGCCCGTGCAGGGTAACCCCGACGACAGCCCGCTATTCAACCGCGCGGTGCAGGGCGTCTACGAGCTCGGCTCCACCTTCAAGACCTTCACCATCGCGCAGGCGCTGGAACGCGGGCAGGTCGAACCCGACACCATGATCAACACCCAGAGCCCGATGACATGGGGGAAGTACCGGATCCGCGATTTCCACAACTACGGACGCGAGCTGAGCGTCGAAAAGGTGCTGGTGAAATCCTCCAACGTGGGAACCGCGCGCATCGCCGTCGAGATCGGGGCCGAGCGGCAGCAGGCGTTTCTGCGCACGCTGGGCTTGCTCGATCCCGTGCCGCTCGAGATCACCGAGGCCGGCGGTAGCCAGCCGCTTCTGCCGCCGAAATGGTCCGAGTTGTCGACCATGACCATCTCTTACGGGCATGGCCTTGCCATCAGCCCGCTGCACCTCGCGGCGGCCTATGCCACGGTGGTGAACGGCGGGCGGCGGGTGACGCCCACGCTCCTGCGCGATCCGGATCGCGCGCCCGGTCCGCGTGTCCTCTCCGAGACGACATCGGCCACGATGCGCGACTTGCTGCGCCGGGTGGTGACCGATGGCACCGCCAGCCTCGCCGAGGTGCCGGGCTATGCCGTGGGCGGAAAGACCGGCACCGCCGACAAGCCAAAGGCCAGCGGTGGCGGCTATCACGAGGACCGGGTGATCGCGACTTTCGCGGGCATGTTCCCGGCCCACGATCCACGCTACGTGATCGTCGTCACCCTCGACGAGCCGGTCGAGACCTCGGGCGAGGAGCCGCGCCGCACCGCCGGGTGGACCGCCGTGCCGGTGGCCGCCGAGATCATCCGCCGCACCGCGCCGCTTCTGGGCCTCAGGCCTGCGATTGAACAGGTCGGGGCGGCTGCTATAAGGCGGGCATCGAACTGAGATGACAACCGGGGTGGCAGGCGCGTGGCGCATATTCGAACACTGGCAGAACTGGGGCTGACCGCGCAGGGCGGGCGGCAGGCACGCGTCACGGCGCTCGCCACCGACAGCCGCGCGGTCGAGGACGGCGCGCTGTTCGCCGCCCTGCCCGGCACGCATACCCACGGCGCACGCTTCATCGCCACCGCGCTTGACCGGGGCGCCGGGGCGATCCTGACCGATGCCGCGGGCGCGCGCCTCGCCGCCGACGCGCTCGCGGGCTCGGATGCCGCGCTCGTCATCGCCGAGGACCCGCGCCAGACGCTGGCCTATGCCGCCGCGCTGTGGTTCGGCTCCCAGCCCGAGGTGATGGTCGCCGTCACCGGCACCAACGGCAAGACCTCGGTGGCCACCTTCACCCGCCAGATATGGGAGGCACTGGGCCTTGCCGCAGTGAACCTCGGCACCACGGGCGTCGAGGGGGCGGTGCGTGCGCCCCTGAGCCACACCACGCCCGAGCCGGTGACGCTCCATCGGCTGCTGGCGGACTGCGCAGCCCAGGGCGTCACCCATGCCGCGATGGAGGCCTCATCGCACGGGCTCGACCAGCGCCGCCTTGACGGGGTGCGGCTCGCGGCGGCGGCGTTCACCAACATCACGCAGGACCACCTCGATTATCACCCGGATTTCGCCGCCTATCTCGCGGCCAAGGCCGGGCTCTTCGACCGTGTGCTGCCCGAGGACGGGGTGGCCGTGGTCAATATCGACGACCCCCACGGCACCCACATGGCCGAGATCGTGGCGGCGCGCGGGCAGGACCTCATCACCGTGGGCCGCCGCCCGGGGGCCGATCTGCACATCACCGGCCAGCGCTTCGACGCCACCGGGCAAGTGCTCCGCTTCGACTGGGAGGATCGCGCCCACCAGGTTCGGCTCGACCTGATCGGCGGGTTCCAGGCGGAAAACGCGGCGCTTGCCGCGTGCCTCGCCATCGCCGCCGGGGCGGATGCCACCCGCGTAATCGCCGCCCTGCCCGCGATGACCACCGTGCGCGGGCGGATGCAGCTTGCCGCGACCCGCGGCAACGGCGCGGCGGTATTTGTCGATTACGCCCACACCCCCGACGCCGTGGCCACCGCGCTCAAGGCGCTGCGCCCGCACGTCATGGGCCGGCTCACCGCCATCGTCGGCGCGGGCGGCGACCGCGACCGCGGCAAGCGGCCCCTGATGGGACAGGCCGCAGCCCAGTTCGCCGACGCGGTGATCGTCACCGACGACAACCCCCGCACCGAGGATCCCGCCACGATCCGCGCCGCGGTGCGCGCGGGCTGTCCCGGCGCGACGGAGGTCGCCGACCGCGCCGAGGCGATCCTGCGCGGGGTGGACACATTGGGCCCCGGTGACGCGCTCCTGATTTGCGGCAAGGGGCACGAGACCGGGCAGGTCGTGGGCGCCGACGTGCTGCCCTTCGACGACGCCGAACAGGCGAGCCTTGCCGTCTCGGTGCTCGACGGGGGCGTGGCATGACGCTGTGGACCGCGACAGACGCCGCCGCCGCCACCGGCGGGCGCAACACGGCTGACTGGGCCGCCAGCGGCGTCTCCATCGACACCCGCACGCTTCAACCCGGTGATCTCTTCGTGGCGCTGAGCGCGGCACGCGACGGCCACGACTTCGTGGCCGACGCGCTGGCCAGGGGCGCCGCGGCGGCGATGGTCAGCCACGTCCCCGAGGGCACCCCCGCCGACGCGCCGCTCCTCGTGGTGGCCGACGTGCAGGCGGGGCTCGAGGCGCTGGGCCGCGCGGGCCGCGCGCGCACGCCCGCCCGCGTGATCGCCGTCACCGGCTCGGTCGGCAAGACCTCGACCAAGGAAATGCTGCGCGCGGTGCTGTCGCATCAGGGCCGCACCCACGCCTCGGTCCAGAGCTACAACAACCACTGGGGCGTGCCGCTGACACTGGCACGGATGCCCGCCGACACCGAATTCGCGGTGATCGAGATCGGCATGAACGCGCCGGGCGAGATCGCGCCGCTATCACGCATGGCCCGGCCCCATATCGCGCTGATCACCACCGTCGCCGCCGCCCATCTCGAGGCGTTCGACGACCTCGCGGGCATCGCCCGCGAGAAGGCGTCGATCTTTCAGGGGCTGGAGCCCGGCGGCACCGCCCTCTACCACGCCGACGTGGACACCGCCCCGATCCTGCGCGCGGCCGCCACGACCCACGCCACCCGCACCATCAGCTTTGGCCGCGCGCGCGGCGCGCATCACCGGCTGCTGTCGGCCGACCTGCACGCCACCTCCACGGTGGCGCGCGCCCGCGCCTGGCGCACGCCGCTGCTCTACAAGATCGGCACGCCGGGGCGGCACTTCGCGATGAACGGACTGGCGGTCCTGGCCTGCGTTCAGGCGCTCGGCCTCGACCGCGCGGTGGCCATCGCCGACCTCGCCGCCTGGGCCCCGCCCGAGGGGCGCGGCACGCGCGAACGGCTGGTGCTAGACCTCGCCGCCGACGGCATGAGCATCGACCTAATCGACGACGCCTTCAACGCCAACCCCGCCTCGATGGCGGCCGCGCTCGACATCCTCGCCGCCAGCCGCCCGCTCGACGACGTGGGCCGGGTGGCGCGCGGACGCCGCATCGCCATCCTCGGCGACATGCTGGAGCTGGGCCCGACCGAGACCGCGCTCCACGCCGCCCTCGCCCAACTGCCCGCCATGCAGGCGGTGGACGAGGTGCATTGCGTGGGGCCGCGGATGCGCGCATTGTGGGACGCTCTGCCCGACGCCAAGCGCGGCCACAAGGCCGCCACCGCCGAGGCACTCGCCGCACGCGCGCACCGGCTCGTGGATGCGGGCGATGTCGTGCTCGTCAAGGGATCGAAGGGCAGCCGCGTCAGCCTCGTCGCCGAGGCGCTGCGCCGCGCGGACCGCCGCCTAGAAAAGGACCAAGGCTAATGCTTTACTGGCTCACCCTCCTGTCGGATGGCGGCGACGTGTTCAACCTGTTTCGCTACATCACCTTCCGCGCGGGTGGCGCGTTCCTCACCGCGCTCACCTTCGGCTTCCTGTTCGGGCCGCCGCTCATCCTGTCGCTGCGCCGCCGCCAGGGCAAGGGGCAGCCGATCCGCGAGGACGGGCCCGAGACCCACTTCTCCAAGGCCGGCACGCCCACCATGGGCGGGCTGCTGATCGTCGGCGCGCTGGTCACCTCGACGCTGCTGTGGGCGCGGCTCGACAATCCTTATGTCTGGCTGGTGCTGTTCGTCACGCTGGCCTTCGGGCTGATCGGCTTTGCCGACGATTACGCCAAGGTCTCGCGCGGCAACGTCAAGGGCGTGCCGGGCCGGGTGCGGCTGATCCTCGGCTTTGCCATCGCGCTCGCCGCCGCGGGCTGGGCCACCTGGCACCACCCCGCCGAGTTGCAGCTTCAACTGGCGCTGCCGGTGTTCAAGGACGTGCTGGTAAACCTGGGCTGGGTCTTCATGCCCTTCGCGATGATCGTGATCGTCGGCTCGGCCAACGCGGTCAACCTCACCGACGGGCTCGACGGGCTCGCGATCATGCCGGTGATGATCGCCTCGGGCGCGCTCGGCATCATCGCCTACACGGTGGGACGCACCGACTTCACCGAATATCTCGGGCTGCACTACGTGCCCGGCACCGGCGAGATCCTGATCTTCGTCGCGGGGCTCGTGGGCGGTGGCCTGGGCTTCCTGTGGTACAACGCGCCCCCGGCGGCGGTGTTCATGGGCGATACCGGCTCGCTCGCGCTGGGCGGCGCGCTGGGCGCCATCGCCGTGGCCACCAAGCACGAGCTGGTTCTCGGCATCGTCGGCGGGCTGTTCGTGGCCGAGGCGCTCAGCGTGATCGTGCAGGTGATCTACTTCAAGCGCACCGGCAAGCGCGTGTTCCTGATGGCCCCCATCCACCACCATTATGAGAAGAAGGGTTGGGCCGAGCCGCAGATCGTGATCCGCTTCTGGATCATCGCGCTGATACTGGCGATGATCGGGCTGGCGACACTGAAATTGCGGTAGGGTCGGGGGGCGCGTCTGACCTTAAGGGGGCGGTCGGGCAAGCCGCGCATCAACGGGCCGCGGCGCGGCGATCCAACGGTCGTTCTGCCGCACTTTATGGCAGCCAAATCCGAAAAAGGCCCAAGCGGCGCGCAGGTGGCAGTCATATCGCCGGGCCGGGGGGCGGCCCATCGATGCGCGGCGGCGTGCAAGCACGCCTCGATTCCGCGCGGGGGACGCGACCCTTCCCCCATCGCCTCAAACGGGTATTGTGATCGCGAGCAGCAAGCGAACAGTTTACCGATGTTGGAAGCATTTCTGGGTTTTCCCTCTGACCACAGCAAGGAACTTGGCGGAGCCGGGGGGGGCTGGTTGCCGTACTTCTGTTCACCTGGGCCATCACCACCCACCTTAACAACCTCGCGGGTGTGCTGGTAAAACTGAACCGGGCCGCAGAGGCCCGTCCGCTGCTGGAACAGGCGCTGGCCATCTTCCGCGCCACGCTTCCCGCCGACCACCCGCATATCGGAGTGGTCGAGGGCCGCCTCGCCGCCCTCCCCGACGACTGACCTTCGCACGCCGCTCCCCCCCTGCACCCCCGTCATCCTCGGGCTTGACCCGAGGACCTCCCCGGCAACTGGTCCTCCGGCCAAGCCCGAGCATCACGCCCGCAGACGCCCCATCCACCGCGCGCCCCGTTAACCGCCCCCCTCTCCCGTCCCCCGCACCGTCGCGATACCGCCGGAATACCGACGCGACACCGACGTGCCATTTCCCCCCATCCCCCTTGTTAACCTGCCGATTCGCCCCTCCCTGCCCATCCATCCGCGCGCCCCCCGCAACCTCTCGTTAACCCGCTTGCGCGCGCCGCCCCGCCGGGGCACTCTGCCCCGCGCTGGCATATCCGAGGGGGACAGGGCGCAATGATCGAGGTTCAGGGGGTATCCGGGCGGCGCGTGGCGGTGCTGGGGCTGGGCCGCTCGGGCCTCTCGGCGGCGCGCGCCCTGATGGCCGGCGGCGCCGAGGTGGTCGCCTGGGACGACACCCCCGCCCCCCGCGACGCCGCCCAAACCGAGGGCATCGCCATCGCCGACCTCACCCGCGACGGCGCGATGGCGGGGCTCGACATGCTCATCGTCTCGCCCGGCATCCCGCATCTCTACCCCGCCCCCAACCGCGTGGTCGCCGCCGCCCTTGGCCTTGGTATCCCGGTGGATAACGACATCGGCCTCTTCTTCCGCTCGCTCGCGACCGATGCATGGCACCGTTTTGATACCCCGCCAAAGGTAATCGCGGTGACGGGAAGCAACGGGAAATCAACCACTTCCGCCCTCATCCACCATGTGCTCGACCAGGCGGGCAAGCCCGTGCAGCTAGCCGGAAATATCGGCCGCGGCGTGCTCGATCTGGACCCGCCGGGCGATGGCGGCATGATCGTGCTCGAACTCAGCAGCTACCAGACCGAGCTTGCCCGCGCCCTCACCCCCGATATCGCTGTTTTCACGAACCTTTCCCCCGACCATCTCGACCGTCACGGCGGGCTTGGCGGCTATTTCGCAGCCAAGCGGCGGCTCTTTGCCGAGGGCGGGCCCGACCGCGCGGTGATCGGCGTGGACGAGGACGAGGGCCGCTTCCTCGCCGGGCAACTGAGCGAAGCTCCCGCCGACGACCGGGTGATCCGCGTCTCCTCGGGGCAGAAGCTCTCCGGGCCGGGATGGGCCGTGTTCGCGCGCAAGGGCTTTCTCGCCGAGACCCGAAAGGGGCGGCAGGTGGGCGCCATCGACCTACGCGAGGTCAAGGGCCTGCCCGGCGCGCACAACCACCAAAACGCCTGCGCCGCCTACGCCGCCTGCCGCGCCGCGGGGCTTGCCCCGCGCGTGATCGAGCAGGGCTTTCACAGCTTTGCCGGCCTGCCCCATCGCAGCCAGCTCGTGGCCGAAACGGGCGGCGTGCGGATCGTTAACGACAGCAAGGCCACCAACGTCGATGCCGCGCTCAAGGCCCTCCTCGCCTTCCCCCGCATCCGCTGGATCTGCGGCGGGCTGGAAAAAGAGGGCGGCCTCGCCGCCCTCGCCCCCGGCCTGCCCCACGTGGTCAAGGCCTACGTGATTGGGCGCGAGGCGGCGCAGTTCGCGCTCGGCCTCGACGGGGTGGAGGCGGCGATCTGCACCACCATGTCCGCCGCCGTCGCCGCCGCGATGGCCGAGGCCGAACCGGGCGAGGTGGTGCTCCTCGCCCCCGCGGCGGCGAGCTTTGACCAGTATGACAATTTCGAACGGCGCGGTGAAGATTTCATCGCCGAGGTGCGCACACGGCTTGGCACCGACGGGAACTCGGCAGCGGGGGGATGAGCTTGGGAGGCTGGGTTCGGCCTTGAGCGGTCGTTGCGGTGAGCGGCGCCGGGACCAAATCCCAAACGTCCGCTCAAGGCCAACCGGGCCTGTCCCCCGTACCCCTCACCCCGCCCGCATCCAGCGGTGCATCACGTCGCCGCCCAAGGGCCGCGTCTCGACCAGCTCGAACCGGGGCGCCTCGTCGAGCCGTGACAGACCAAGCGCGCCCAGCCCCGGCAAGCCCTCGGCGCCGATGGCAAGCCCGGCGGTGAAGCCTACCAGTTCATCCACCAGCCCCGCCGACATCAGCGACGCCGCCAGCGCCCCACCGCCCTCGCACAGCACCCGCGTGAGGCCCGCCGCCCCCAGCGCGCGCAGCACCGATCCCGGCTCCACCTGCCCCGCCACCACCGCGCAGGGCAGCAACCGCGCACCCAGCCCCTGCCACGCCGCGGCGAGCTCCGGATCGACCCCGTCGCCGTGGCACAGCCACAGCGGCGCCTCGCCCGCGCTCTGCGCCAGCTGCCACGTCAGCGGCAGGTCGAGCCTGCGCGACACCACCACGCGCACCGGTTGCCGCCGCACGCCCATGCCGCGCACCGTCAGCATCGGATCGTCCGCCCGCGCCGTGCCCGCCCCCACCATCACTGCGTCGTGGCGCGCGCGCATGGCATGGACCGCGCGCCGCGCCTGCGGGCCGGTGATCCATTGACTGTGCCCCGAGGCGGTGGCGATCCGCCCGTCGAAGCTCGTCGCCAGCTTGAGCGTGACCATGGGCCGCCCCTCGGCATTGCGCAGCAGGAACCCGGCGTGGTCGCGCGCCGCCTCCTCTGCGAGCACGCCGGTCTCCACTTCGATCCCGGCGGCGCGCAGCGCGGCAAAGCCCTGCCCCGAGACGCGCGGATCGGTATCGTCGAAGGGGGCGACCACCCGCGCCACACCCGCCGCGATCAGCGCCTCGGCGCAGGGCGGGGTGCGCCCGTGATGCATGCAGGGCTCCAGCGTGACATATGCGGTGGCCCCGCGCGCTGCCGCGCCGGCCTGCGCCAGGGCCAGCGGTTCGGCATGGGGCCGCCCGCCGGGTGCCGTCACCCCGCGCCCGAGGATGCGCCCGTCACGCACGATGACACAGCCAACGGCCGGGTTGGGCGCGCATTGCCCCATCCCCCGCCGCCCAAGCGCCAGCGCCAGCGCCATGAAGCGAGTATCGTCGTGGGGCACGCCGTCAGTCTTTTGCCTGCGCGCCGTCATCGGGGCGCAACTCGCTCACAAAGCGGTCGAAATCGTCGGCAGCCTGGAAATTCTTGTAGACGCTGGCAAAGCGGACATAGGCCACGGTATCGATCCGCGCGAGCGTCTCCATCACGATCTCGCCGATGGTCTTGGAGGGGATGTCGGTGTCGCCCATGCTCTCTAGCCGGCGCACGATGCCAGAGATCATCTGCTCCACGCGCTCGGGCTCTATAGGGCGTTTCTGCATGGCGATGCGGATCGAGCGTTCGAGCTTGTCGCGGTCGAAATCCTCGCGCCGCCCGTTGGTCTTGATCACCACGAGGTCGCGCAACTGCACGCGCTCATAGGTGGTGAACCGGCCGCCGCAGCCCGGGCAGAACCGCCGTCTGCGGATCGAGACATGCTCTTCCGCGGGGCGGGAATCCTTGACCTGCGTGTCGATATTTCCGCAAAACGGGCAGCGCATCCCCGTCCCCCTTTTCTTCTCTGCCTCTTGGATCGTGGGTCTGCCGCCCGGTTATCCACAGGCACTATAGGGCAGCCGCAAGGTTTTGGGTAGGGGGGATTTGCCGCCCCCAGATCAAGGGGGGCGATGCACGCGTTACTTGCGCAGTCGCATGAAGGCGCGCGGCCCCCGCAGGTCGCGCAACGACCCCAGGATCGCGTGCCACAGACTTGGCTCATCCCGTTCGCGGTGGTGCGACCGTGGTGCGCGATACCACGCGGAATCAAAGAGCGGCATCAGCACCGCCTCGTCCAGCACCCACCGGCCACACCGCCCCTCCTGTCGGTCAGCGCGTTGATAGTCGAGCCACCGGTCGAGCGTATCGCGGCACCCCAGCCGACCGTCGGGTTGCGGCAGGTAAAAGCCGCTGTTGATGCGCAGGCAGATGTTGTCGAGATGGCGCGCGACCGCGCGATACCCGTCCGGCACATGCGGCTTGGGCAGGTAGTTGAACCGCTCGGGCGCGCCGCGAAAGAACACGCACAGCGCGGTCGCGAGATCGACATCGCGGCGCGCCATGATCCGCCCTAGCCCGTCGCACGGGCCCTCCGACCAGTCGACCGAGTTCAGCGCCACCGCGAGGGCGTCACCCGACAGGGGCTCCAGCCTGCCAATCTCCGAGCTTGTCTCATCACTCCGCGCGTGGGCCGACAATTGTTTTGTCATGTGCAATCATCCTTTGAAATTCAGCAGCCTGCGCAGGCTCTGGCCGCAACACGCGATTTCTTTGGAACAATCGTGGCAACGATGCGGCAGAAACGGGCGGGTTGTGAACAGAGTGTTCACACCGGAGTGTTCGTGCCGAATTTCCCCTTTGGCCCCGCGGCGCGCGCGGCTAGGCTTTATGTATGTGGTCCCGCATCCTTACCGCGCTATCGGCGCCGAAACCCGCCCCGCTGCCCGAGCCCGACGAGCGGCTCGCCCTCGGGGCACTGATGGTGCGCATCGCCAAGTCAGACCGCGACTATGCTCTGGCTGAAATCAAGCGAATCGACCGGTTGCTCGCGGCGCTTTACGGGATCGGACCGATCGAGGCGGCGCGCATGCGCGCGACGTGCGAGCGACTCGAACGCGCCGCCCCGGACACCGACCGTTTCGGCCACATGATCCGCGACCGCGTCACCATCGACGCGCGCCGCGCCGCGCTCGAAGCCCTGTGGGACGTGGTGTTGTCGGACGGAAACTGTGCGCCTGAAGAGGTCGCCGTGCTCGACCTCGCGCGCGACGCAATGGGTCTGGGCGAGGACGACAGTTCCGCGGCACGCGCGCGCATCGAGGGGCGGGGACAGGACTAACGCAAACGTGATTACGGGCACCGACGAATCAGGAAAAGCCCCTGCCATCCGACAGGATTGCCGCTGAACTGGAAACAATTACACGTCTTTGAACGGATTGATCCTGTTTTGTAGACGACGACACTAACCATTTGCCTCGTATGGCGGCAGACATCTGCACATGGGACCGACGGCCTTGTATTGGAAACAATCGCGCCCCTGTTGCCCGGCAGAACGCGTGAAAGCCAATGTATACGCCTGATTTTCTAGGTATTGGCGCAATTTTTGGGCATGTTGTGCGAAACAATCCCGCCGGGAAATCATGGCAAGATCATGGCAAAGATGGCGAAAATCGTTCGAAACCTGCTGTTTGCGGGCCCAATTATGACAAGATTCTTCTTGGGCTAACGTTTGCACTCACGTAAAACAGTCTCAGCCCAACTGGGGGGTCATGTTCATAGGTCACGGGGGCGACCGCTTGTATCCGCTGCGCGATCCGTCGCGCATTCGGAGGGGTGATCGCCAGACTGCCGGTCTTTTGACCGGCGTCTACAGCCTCACGGCACTGCCGTGACGCCAGGCCATTTCCCTCACGTTCGCGGTTACGACGGTCGTCCAGGCCTTTCGGCATATTCATCGGTCCGGGGCAGAGGATTCGAACGTCGGAGAACCGGTCGTCCCGGCCGCTTCGCGAGATTGGAGTTGTGACATGGCGATGCACAGGGTCGAACGTGAAAACGGTGCATACCTGTTTGTCGACTTGTTTCTCGACGTCCCCCAGAATAACCGCAACAGCGACGCCGATGGCCACGAGGACATGCCTGTTGGCCAGCATTGGCAAACACCTGTCCCGTTTGACGAAGCTCTAGGTGCTGCCCGGCGGGCTGGCAATTTCGTCCGACTTGGGCTCCTTCCAGACAGCGCGCACGGCGCGCCCGGCCATGACGAACACGGGGGCCGCGCCGTGGCAGAGCGGACAGGCCGCAGCCAGTTGCGCCGCCCGGTCGGCGAGAGCAGCGGCCATCGCCGGATGCGCGCCCAGCCGGTCGCGGCGCAGGATGTCCGCGTGGCTCTGCCAGCCCTCGCGATGGGCACGGCGCAGAATCCGGCCCAGACGACCGCCCGCATGAAGGACTGCGCGAGCACGCAGATCGGCGATGTAAGCGGATGGGTCATCGGTATCCCGCGGGTCAAGACCCGCAGCGATGATATCCAGCATCTCCTCGGGCGGCACTGGCCATGTCTCGTCGTTCATAAGGCGGACGAAATCCTCAGCCCCCGGACCGCGGCCGGCGTCCTCGAAATCGAACCAACGCACCCTCCCGGCGGCGTCCAGCACGGCGTTGCCCGCGCGGCAGTCACCCCGCACGAACCCGGCAGGGGCAACGGCCATCGCCTCGGTCACCAGAGTGCGGTCCATGGCCGGCGGCTCCGCGCCGAGCGCGTGTGCCAGCGCCGCGATCATGTCCAGACGGCGACCGGTGATCTGGGCATCGAGCCCAACCGCAGGCAGCGCAGGCTCCTCGGCCAGCCCGGCCGTTACCGCCGCACGCTGCACCGAAAGAATCGAGGCGACCGCGCTCTGACCCAATATGCGCCGCTGCCGGATGTCGGCGCGATGTGCCGCGACACTCAGGCGGTCGCGGCCAAGATCGGACTGGATCGTCAGTTCACCCTCGGCGGCCAGAAGGCGCGGAACCGCGTCGGTCAACGGTGCCAGCCGGGTCAGGACCAGCCGCTCGCGTGCGGCTCGCTCCGGGTCTGGGCGGCGGGTGACAATCACTGTGGCGTCGGACAGATGAATTCGCCAACTGGCCTGATCGCGCGCGGCGGGTGCGGTGATGCGCAACACCCGCCGACCCAGCAGCTTAGAGACCCGTCGAGCGATCTCGGCGGCCTCCGCCTCGGTTTCGCCGTCCGTCATGGCACTCTCCCTCAGTCAGTATCTTGCCTGTCCGGCCAGGCAGCACCGCCTCGCCGCGCATGGGGTGGTCGAAACGCGTCGAGCGCACATGCCGCTGCTTTTTCCGGCAGTCTTAATCGCTTTTCACATCGTCCGGAAGAGATGTGTGGGGACCAGTTGTTGCCGGGGGAAAGCGTTGTTGGCAACCACGACCTGTCGGCACGCATGACAGCCCGCAGGTCGAAGCATGAATCTACGGGTCTGGAAACAGAAGGATTTCGCAAATGAGTGGTTTTGGATATGGATCGGGCTCGGGATCGGGCTCAAGCTCGGGATCGGGATCGGGATCGGGGATAGGCCCGAACGGGATTGTCGACGGAACAACAAACGATGATGTGATCCTGCCGCTCTTCATCGATGTCGATGGCGACCAGGTCGACGGCGCTGACGGCGACGACGATGTCATTTTCGCCTATGAGGGCGACGATTACGTCGATGCCGGTGCTGGCAACGATACGGTCGAAGGTGGACAAGGCGCCGACACGCTGTCCGGCGGCGAGGGCACCAATATCCTGCGCGGCGGCGACGAGGACGACGTCTTCATCGGCGGCGCCGGTGCCGACAAGTTCGACGGCGGCCGCGACGAGGACGTGATCGACTACTCCGGCTCCGGCGCGGCCGTGAATGTGGACCTCTCCACCTCCAGCCTGTCGGGCGGAGATGCCGACAACGACACGATCATCGGCGGCATTGACGGCGTGATCGGCTCGGACTTTGACGACGTGCTCACCGGGTTCGACCATCAGGGAACCTCGGACCCGGACGTGTACAGCAACTTCTTCGATGGCGGCGCCGGCGACGACACGATCGACGGGCGCGGCGGCGATGACGTCCTGATCGGCGGGGACGGCAGCGATTCGATCCTCGGCGGGGACGGCAACGACACGATCGACTCCTCGGGCAACACCCCGCTTCCCGATGACGGCTTCGGCATCGCCGTGCCCCCGGATCCCGACCCGAACAATGACCGCGACTTTGTCGATGGCGGCAGCGGTGACGACTCGATCACCACCGGCGATGACGCGGACACGATCCTCGGCGGCACCGGCGACGATACCATCGATGGCGGGCTGGATGACGACTACATCGAGGGCAACGACGGCCACGACGAGATTACCGCCGGCGAGGGCAGCGATACCGTCTTCGGCGGCGACGGCGATGACACGATCTATGGCGGCATCAACGATCCGTTGGCCAACATCCCCGATCCCATTGATCCCGAACTGGACAATGGCGACGACTCGCTCGTCGGCGGCAAGGGCGATGACCTCATCTTCGGCGAGGACGACAACGACACCCTCGAGGGTGGCGACGGCAACGATACGCTCCACGGGGGTGTCGATGACGACACGCTGATCGGGGGCGCCGGTGCCGACAGCATGACCGGTGGCGCCGATCGCGACACGTTCATCATCACCTCGGTCTCCGACGCGAATGGCGACATCGTCGATGGCGGCACCGGCGGCGATGATTTCGACACGCTGGACCTGACCGGGTTGGGACCGTTCGTGAAGGTGGGCGAAACCACCGATCCCGACGGCGACTCCACCAGCGGCACGATCAATTTTCTCGACAGCCCAGGCGGGAGCATCACCGGCACGCTCACCTACAAGGAAATCGAGAACATCGTCCCATGCTTCACCCCCGGCACGCGGATCGCGACGCCGCGCGGAGAGGTGGCGGTCGAGGATCTGCGCGAAGGCGACCGGGTCATCACCCGCGACAACGGCTTGCAGGAAATCCGCTGGGTGGGTGCGCGTGCGCTCGGGGCCGCAGACATGGAAACAGCGCCGCATCTTCGGCCCGTGCTGATCCGCGCCGGTGCTCTCGGCCACGGCCTGCCCGAGCGCGACATGCTCGTGAGCCCGCAGCACCGCTTGCTGCTCACCTCCGAGCGTGCCGCGCTTTATTTCGGCGAACGCGAGGTCCTGGCAGCGGCCAAGCACCTCACCGGGATGGAGGGGATTGACGAGGTCCGTGCCAACGGCACGACCTACATCCACTTCATGTGCGACCGCCACGAGGTGGTGCTATCCGACGGGGCCTGGACCGAGAGCTTCCAGCCCGGCGAGCAGGTGCTCGACGGCATGGGCGATGCCTCGCGCGAGGAAATCTTCACCCTGTTCCCCGAATTGCGGGAAAGCACGGGCGTCGAGGCCTACCAGGCCGCGCGCCGCTCTCTCAAGCACCACGAGGCCCGGCTGTTGGTGGAGTGATCCCGCGCTGCCAACGCGAATCCGCCTTATGGAAAGCAAAAACAATCCCGGCCAATGCGCCGGGATTGTCTCTATTTTGGAAACCCATGCGCTGGAATTGCAGCCATCGGACGCCCCCCGGGCGCGTGCTTGATCCACACCGGGGGCTGTGTCACAGTTTCGCCTTGGCCGCTCCTTAACCAGAACAGGAACCGCGGCCAGTGCTGGTTCCCGTCGCGTTTGCGCGCGTTCACAGGGAATTTGCAAGTCGAGGGAACCATGCGCCACGTCTTCCTGCCCATCTGCCTGGTCCTCGGCGCCTGTGTTCCCGCCTCGTATCAGTCGGATACCGCGTCGCGCGCAGCGCCGTCACACGACAGCGCGCTGCCCCCGATGAAGAGCTTCTCGGCCCCGAGCCCGGTGCCGCCGCAACGCGCGAACCGCGACATCCTACGCGACTTTCTCGATCTCGCCTTCCAGATGGAATCGGGGCGGATGCTCCGTCAGTTCTCCCGCTTCGAGGGTCCCATCACCGTGCGCGTGACCGGTGATGTGCCGATCACGCTGATGGCCGATCTCAACCGGGTGATACACCGGCTGCGCGACGAGGCACGGATCGACATCCGCCGCGTCTCGGGTGGAGCGGCCAACATCACCATCGAGGCGGTGAGCCGCGGCGACATCCGCCGCAACCTTCCAAGCGCGGCCTGTTTCGTGGTGCCCAATGTTGACAGCCTCGCCGAATACCGGCGTGCACGCGGTACACAAGCCACGGATTGGACCCGCATCACCCGGCGCGAGAAGATCGCGATCTTCGTGCCCAACGATGCCAGCCCGCAGGAAACCCGCGATTGCCTCCACGAGGAGCTGGCGCAGGCGCTCGGGCCCCTCAACGATCTCTACCGGCTTTCCGACAGCGTGTTTAACGACGACAACGTGCACGCCGTTCTGACGGGCTTCGACACGCTCATCCTGCGCGCCTACTATGCACCCGAACTGCGCGCGGGCATGTCCCGCCAAGAGGTGGCGCAGCGCCTGCCCGCGATCCTCAGCCGCCTCAACCCCGCAGGCGACCGGATCGCGCCGCGCTTCGCCGGTCCGACGCCACGCGCCTGGATCGACGCGATCCAGACCGCGCTCGGCCCCGGCGCGCACGCATCCGCGCGCCGCGCCGCCGCGATCGACGCCGTGCGCATCGCGCAGACCATCGGCTGGACCGACCACCGCCGCGCCTTCAGCCATTTCGCGCTGGGGCGTCTCGCCCAATCCAGCGACCCCGACTTCGCCCGCGAGCAATTCGTGATCGCCGACAGATTCTACGCCACGATGCCCGGCACCGGGCTGCACCG
Source organism: Roseovarius sp. B-10 (assembly GCF_056859295.1). Classification (NCBI taxonomy): domain Bacteria; kingdom Pseudomonadati; phylum Pseudomonadota; class Alphaproteobacteria; order Rhodobacterales; family Roseobacteraceae; genus Roseovarius; species Roseovarius sp. B-10. The sequence goes on from NZ_JBSXOE010000042.1 coordinate 63,314, forward strand.
CGCCTACGTGGCGGCACAACTCGCCAGCCATGCCATCGCCCGGGGTGACGGCGAGGAGGCGCTCGAAATGCTGACCCCGCAGGTGGCCGTGGCGGAACGGTTCGAGAATGCCGCGCTCGTCGCCACGCTCAAGATGCTCCAGGCCGAGGCGCTCGAGATCGAGAACCGCGTCGCCGAGGCCCGGTCGGTCAGGCTGGACAGTCTCGGCTGGGCGCGCTACGGCTATGGGGCGGACTGGGCCGTGCAGGCCAAGCTCCGCGAGGTGGGGGCGCTCAATCCTCTCAGGGGACCGAACGGATAGGCAATGATCGTCATTATCGGCGCAATACTCGGGGCTGCGGGGGGCGGCCTGATCGCGTGGCGGCGCAAGGGCAAGCTGGCCGACATCCTGCTCTACGCCTTCGTCTACGGTCTGATCTTCGCGCTTGCGGGCCTGTTCCTCACCCTGATCCTGCACCGCGCCTCCGTGTGAGGCAGCGATGTTCCTGCCCTTCTTCGAGTCCCTCCGACAGGGCGGCGTGCCTGTCTCTCTGCGCGAGTACCTGACCTTTCTGGAGGCGGTGCGCGCCGGGCTCGTCACTTACGACATCGAGGCGTTCTACTACCTCGCGCGCAGCGCGATGGTAAAGGACGAGCGCCACATCGACCGCTTCGACCGCGCCTTCGCCGCTAGCTTCAAGGGGCTGGAAAGCATCAGCGCAAGCGAGGTACTCGAAGCCGTTGACCTGCCCGCCGACTGGCTGGAAAAGATGGCCGAGAAGCACCTCACCCCAGAGGAAAAAGCCGAGATCGAGGCACTTGGCGGCTTCGAGCGCCTGATGGAAACGCTCAAGGACCGTCTCCGCGAACAGGAGGGCCGCCACCAGGGCGGGTCGAAATGGATCGGCACGGCCGGCACCTCGCCCTTCGGTGCCTATGGCTACAACCCCGAGGGCGTGCGCATCGGCCAGAACGAGAGCCGCCACCGCCGCGCCGTCAAGGTCTGGGACAAGCGCGAATTCCGCAATCTCGACGACAGCGTCGAATTGGGCACCCGCAACATCAAGGTGGCACTCAAGCGGCTGCGGCAATGGGCGCGCGACGGTGCAAACGAAGAGCTGGACCTCGACGGCACGATCCGCGCCACCGCCGAGCATGGCTATCTCGACGTGATAACCCGACCCGAGCGGCGCAACGCGGTCAAGGTGCTGCTGTTTCTCGATGTGGGCGGCTCGATGGACCCGCATATCAAGGTGGTGGAAGAGCTGTTTTCGGCCGCGCGCGCCGAGTTCAAGCATCTCGAATACTACTATTTCCACAACTGCCTCTACGAGGGCGTCTGGCGCGACAACGCCCGGCGCTGGAACGCGCAAACGCCCACCTGGGAGGTGCTCAACACCTACGGGCCGGATTACAAGTGCATCTTCGTCGGCGATGCCAGCATGTCGCCTTACGAGATCGCCTATCCCGGCGGTGCCAACGAGCACTGGAACGCCGAAGCCGGGCAGGCCTGGCTGGAACGCGCCCGCGCGCAATGGCCCGACCACCTCTGGATCAACCCGGTGCCCCGGCGCGAGTGGGACTACACCCATTCCATCGGCATGATCCGCGAGATCTTCGACGACCGGATGGTACCGATGACGCTCGAAGGGCTCGATCAGGGGATGAAGGCACTGGTGCGCTGAAGGGGCGTGCGTGCTCAGGGGTTGGGGGGTGGTCTTGGCCTGGACCGGACCTTCCGGTCTTGGCCTACTTGCGCGGATTCAAGGCGCGGAACGCGCCGCCGCGCAGCGCCCGACCGCCCCCTCGGGCGAGCGCTCCTCAACGGCGCAAGTATCTGTAATCGGTGAAGTATCTTGCAGCGTAAGTCGCATAACACAGTCCGAACTGGGCCCACCCGGCGGGCGCTCGCTGCGCGGATTCCCAAGCGTTGCATCCAAAGACCGCTCAGGCCAACACCCCCGGCCAAAGCCCCCCTCTCACCCTCCCGACAGCGCCTTGGCCAATCGCGGCAGCCGCGCTTTCTTCAACAGCGGGCGCATCTCCCAATCTCCCTTCGACAGGTGCCGCGCCTTGGCCAGAACACCATCGGCCACCTCCGCCACCATCCCCGGCTGCGCCTGCCAGATACCGTGTAGGAACCCATCGGGATCGGTCCGCCACACCCCCTCCTCGGCCAGCACATTGCGCGGGAAATCGCGGGCGTTAAGGGTCAGGATACCGTCCGCCGACCCAGCAATGGCGGCGGCCAGAACGTGGGTGTCAGCAGGATCGGGCAGCCACAGCCGCGCCTCCAGCGACGGCTTCCAGGCGACACTTGCCTCGGGCCAGCGCGCCCCCATCAGCGCCGCCTCGCCCGCCGCCTGCGCCTGCGCATCGGGGCCCAGTTTCGCCGCCGCGTGCAGCCATTCACCGATGATCCGCTCGGACCAGAGCGGGACAAACGCCCCCGCCCCGGCCACGCCGAGGATCATCTCGCGCATCACCGTGGGATAGATCACGCACGTATCCAGAAGCACCCTCATAGCCGGTAGAACAGCGCCTTTAGGTAACCGCTCTCGGCGAGGTGGGGGTGCTGCGGATGGTCCGGCCCGGCAAAGCCCGTGTGAATGAGCGCCGCTTCGCGCCCTGCCCGTCCGATACCGCGCGTGCAGGCGGTGCGGAACCGGGCCAGATCGGCGGCGTGCGAGCACGAGCACAGGCCAAGGTAGCCGCCCGGCGCCACCAGCCCGGCGGCCAGCCGCGCCACCCGCTCGTAGGCGCGCAGCCCCTTTTCGAGGGCCTTCTTCGACGGCGCGAACGCCGGTGGATCGCAGATCACCACGTCGAATTGCACGCCCTCGCCCGCCAGCGCCTCCATCACCGCGAACGCATCACCGCGGCGGATCTCTAGCCGGTCAGCCACCCCCGTCCGCTCCGCGCCCTCCCGCGCCAGATCAAGCGCCGGGGCAGAGCCATCCACCGCCAGCGCATGCGTCGCTCCGCCCGCAAGCGCCGCGAGGGCAAAACCGCCGACATGGGAAAACACGTCGAGCACCCGCGCCCCCTGCGCCAGCCGCGCGGCAAAGGCATGGTTGGGCCGCTGATCGTAGAATATCCCGGTTTTCTGCCCACCCAAGAGATCGGCCATGTAGGTGGCCCCGTTCATCGGCACTGGCACCGGCCCCTCCGGCGCGCGACCGGCGAGAACAGAGCTCTCCTCGTCCAGCCCCTCCAGTGTCCGCGCGCGCCCGGCGGCGTTCTTGAGCACGGTCTTGACGCCGGTGACTGCCTGCACTGCCTCCACGATCTGCGGCAGCAGGACCTCGGCCCAAGCCGCATTTGGCTGGATCACGGCAATATCGTCGAAGCGGTCGATCACCACGCCCGGCAGGCCATCGGCCTCGGCATGAACCAGCCGGTAGAAGGGCGCCTCGTAGAGCCGCGCCCGCATCTCGTGGGCGCGCGCCAGCCGCGCCGCGATCCACTCCGAGTCGATCCTCGCGGTCGCGTCACGATCCAGCATCCGCCCCATGATGCGCGAGGCCGGATTGACGGCGACCAGACCAAGCGGCGCGCGCTCGGCATCCTCCAGCACCGCGATGGTGCCGGGGGTCAGAGCGCGGGTGCGCCGGTCGGTCACGATTTCATTGTCGAATACCCACGGTGCGCCGTGGCGGATGGCGCGGGCTTCGGCCTTGGGGCGCAGGCGGATCACGGGATAAGGGGACGGTGTCATGCCGCCCCCTTACGCCGTTTCGATTGTTCCGGAAAGCTCAGAGTTGGTTGAGCGCGCCGATGAGGCCGAGCGCCTGCGCGCGATAGCCGTCCCCGCCGCCAAGCTCGGCGCGGATCACGTTCGCCAACTGCCCGGTGATGCGCACCTTCTGCGTGATGCCGCGCCGTTCGGCCGCGATCGCCTTTTGCCCGCCAAGCGCCTTGAAATCGGCCTTGACGAATTTCGGCTCGGTAAGCGCGACACCGGTCTCGGGATCGCGCAACGTGTAGGTAAACTGGATCGCGTGCACCCCGCCGAAGGTATAGCGTGCCTTCTCGCTCAGCGCGTGGAACTTCGTCAGCTCGACATCGAGAACCACCGGCACCGCGCCCAAGGGCAACGCCGTGACGCCGCGCTCGAGCCCCTGCTCGAGGATCGCCGCCACCTGCGCGTGCCGATCTCCGGGCGGGTCCTCGCGCCAGACGATGTCGCCGCCAGGAAGGTAGCGGTTGGCCTCCGACACCCTGAGACTGCGGGGCACGCGCACGCGTACCTCCTGCACGTCGAGCGGCACCGCGGCGGGCCGCAGCGCGGGCGCATCAAGCGGGGCATTTCTCGTGGCGGTCTCGACGCTGGCGCAGGCCGAAAGGCCCAGACCGAGCATGAGTGCGGCAATCAATCTGACAAGGTACATGGTCGTCTCCGTGGACAAAGCCTCATTAACGAGGCTCTTTGTGCACGCAGAATACGGCTCGTTTTAGACAAACCCTGTTCATTTCGCGGGCAGGCACCGCGCGGGGGCTCAGTCCCGCTTGCGCCCGCGCCAGCCGCCTCGACGGCGCGGACTTTCCGCCTGCGCAAGCCCTGCGCGCAGCACCGCCGTCATCGGGTGGTCGGGGGCGTCAGTTGCATGGCGCACCAGCAGCGCCTCGAGCGCGGCGGGGACCTCCTGCCCCCGCGGCAGCGATAGCGCCCAGTCGAGAAAGATCGACCGGCATTCGCCCTCGTCGATGCCGTCGATGCGATAGGCCTCGCGAATGAGCCCCTTGGGATCGAGTGCGTCACCACGCGCCATCGCCTAGCCTCCCTCGCCCGCGCCAAGCGCCGCGTCGATCACGCAGGCGGCCTCGTCACATGTTCTGTCAAGCCGATGCGCGAGCATCTCCAGGCTCTCCTCCCCGGTTTCACGCAGCACAAAGGCCGCCCCCGCCTTGCCGATCCGGTCGGGATCGAGCGGGCCGTCCCCAAAGAGGCGCGCCACCATCTGCAAGGTCGAGCAAAGCCCGAACGCGGCCTCGAGCGCTGCACCGCCCGCGGCATCCAACCACCCGGATGCGACAGCCCCGCGCAACCCCGAGACCGGATCACGCGCGCCATGCCCGACCAGAAGGTTGCCAGCCTGCGCGACCAGCTCCAGCTCCAACAGCCGCCCGCGCCCCAGCTTGACGTCCCAAGCCCCCTCGGGCGGCTTGGCGCCGGCCACGCGCGCGCGCATATCGGCCACGGCCCGCAGCACCGGCCCCCGCGCGGCCTTGTCGGCAATGAGCGCGGTTCGGAACGCCTCGAAATCGTCGGCCAGCCCGGCATCCCCGGCGATCACCCGTGCCCGCGTCAGCGCCAGGTGTTCCCACGTCCAGGCCTCGTCCGCCTGATAGCTCCGGAAACTCGGCCAGCTTGTCGCCACCGGCCCCTGGTTGCCCGAGGGGCGTAATCGCATGTCCACCTCGTAAAGCCGCCCCTCCGCCATCGGCGCGGTCAGCGCGGTGATCAGCGCCTGCGTGAGCCGCGCGTAATAGGGCCGGACCGACAGCGGGCGCGCCCCGTCCGAGCCCTCGGCATCGCCCGCGTCATAGATCACGATAAGGTCGAGGTCCGAGCGCGCGTGCAGCCGCCCCGCCCCCAGCGAGCCCATCCCGATCACCGCCGCGCCACGCCCCGGTGGCACCCCGTGCCTTGTGGCGAACTGCGCCACCACGCGCGGCCAGAGCGCACCGATCACCGCCCCGGCGAGATCGGCGTATTGCGTGCCCGCGCACGCCGCATCGACCAGCCCGCGCAGGTGGTGCACGCCGACGCGGAAATGCCATTCCTTGTGCCAGCGGCGGGCGAGATCGAGGGCGCGCTCGTAATCAGGCTCGGCCTCCAGCCGCTCGACCAGGGCCGTCTCCAGCGCCGCGCGCCCGGGCCAGGGCGCAAAGAAATCGCCGGCGATCACCGCGTCGAACACGCCCGCGTTGCGCGACAGGTATTGCGCCAATGACGGCGCGGTACCGACGATATCAACCAGCAGGTCGATAAGCTGCGGGTTTGCCTCGAACAGCGCAAAGACCTGCACCCCGGCGGGCAGCCCACGCAGGAACCCGTCAAAGGCGAGAAGCGCCTCGTCAGGATTGGCCGCACGGGCGAGGCGCGCGAGGATCTCCGGGCGCAGCCGCTCGAATATCTGCTGCGCGCGTTCCGAGCGCAGCGCCGGGTAGCCGTGCCAGCGCGCAATCACCTCCTCGTCGAACGCGGCCTCCGGCACCTCTTCCGCCGCGTCCCCACCCGGCGCCTCCTGTCGAAAGAACCCCTCGATCAGGTCATCCACCGTCGCCACACGCTCGGCAATTTCGTCACGCAGCTCGCCGGTCTCGCGCCCCATGAAGGCGGCGAGCCGGTCGAACTCGGCGGCCGAATTGGGCAACAGATGGGTCTGCGCGTCGCGCAGCATCTGCACGCGGTGCTCGAGTTCGCGATGAAAGCGGTAATTCTCCGTCAGCGTATCCGCCGCCTCTTGCGGCACCCAGCCCTTCTCCGCCAGCCGTGCCAGCCCCTCTACCGTGCCGCGCACCCGCAGGTCCGGGTCGCGCCCGCCCGCGATCAACTGCCGTGTCTGGGTGAAAAACTCGATCTCGCGGATACCCCCACGGCCCAGCTTGACGTTGTGCCCCTCAAGGCAAAACGCGCCGCCCAGCCCCTTGTGCGCGCGAATGGCCAGCCGCATGTTGTGCGCGTCCTCGATCGCCGCGAAATCCAGGTGCTTGCGCCAGACGAAGGGCCGTAGCGTGGCGAGGAACCGCTCTCCGGCGGCGAGATCGCCCGCGCAGGGCCGCGCCTTGATCCACGCCGCGCGCTCCCATGTGCGCCCGAGGCTCTCGTAATAGGTCTCCGCCGCAGCCATCGCCATGCACACGGGCGTGACCGACGGATCGGGGCGCAGCCGCAGGTCAGTGCGAAACACGTAGCCGTCGGCGGTGCGGTCGTTGAGCATGGCCGACATCCTGCGCGTGGCCCGCACGAGCGAGGAACGCGCCTCGTGGAAATCGTCGCGCTCGAACCGGGTCTCGTCGAACAGGCAGATGAGGTCGATATCCGAGCTGTAGTTGAGCTCGCGCGCCCCCATCTTTCCCATCGCGAAAACGACCATACCCGCGCCGGTGGCGATGTCATCCTCGCCCATGCCCGGCAGCTTGCCGCGCCGGACTTCTGCCGAGAGAGCGGCCCGCAGTGCGAGATCACAGGCGAGATCGGCAAAGTCGGTCAGGTGCCCGGTGATCTCCTCCAGCGACCACACGCCGCCCAGGTCCGCGAGCCCGGTGATGAGCGCCACCCGCCTCTTGGCGCGGCGCAACTCGGGGCCGAGCCGGTCGGCCCCGGTCTCGCGCAGATCGTGATGGATGGCCTCCAGCGCCGCCTCGGGGGCCTCCGCCGCGCCGGCCAGCCAATCGCCCTCGCTCTCCACGAGCGACTTCAAGAACGGGCTGCTCCCCGCCGCCCCGGTGACGAGGTCGGCCACCGGGCCGCTCATGCCGGGCGCGTGCCACAGCGCCTCGGCCCCCTCTTCGGGGGAATAGGCGCGCGGACAGCGGGTGAGGCGATCTGCCAGGGTCATGAGCGCGAGTGATACAGGCGCGGCGGGTCTGGTCAATGGCCCGGCGTCGTGAAACACTGAGCAATACCGACGGAATACCGACAGGATACAGATGAGCAAAAGTGTCGCCCGCGTGCGCCGCGCCCTCGCCGGCGCCGGTCTGGATATAGAGCCGATCGAGATCGGCAACGCCACCACCGCGCAGATGGCCGCGGACCTCGTGGGCTGCGACGTGGCGCAGATCGCCAAGTCGATCATGTTCCGCGACGAAAGCAGCGGCGACGCGATCCTGTTCGTCACCTCTGGTGCCAATCAGGTCGATCTGGAGGCGGCAGGCACTGTGGCAGGCACACCGCTGGGCCGCGCCGATGCCGCGCTGATCCGCGCGCAGACAGGCTTTGCCATCGGCGGGGTCTCGCCCGTGGGTCACCTGACGCCGCCGCGTGCCTTCTTCGATCCGGACCTGCTGCGCTTCGATGAGGTCTGGGCCGCGGCGGGCACGCCGCGCCACCTGTTCGGGATCGCTCCGGGGCGGCTCATGGAAATTTCCGGGGCTCAACGCGCGGATTTCACCGCCTGACCTCTTGCAATCGGCGGCCCCCTCGCCAAGCTATAGCGCATGGCGATGCACGACACATGGGCCCTGCCCGACCCCGACACGCAACCTGAATTCTACGCCGATGTCGCGGCCAAGCGGCTGGTGGCCTTCGTCGTCGATACGCTCGTAATCATCGTGCTGAGCCTTCTGGTGGTGCCCTTTACCGCCTTCACCGGGCTTTTTTTCTTCCCGGTTCTGATGGCTGTGATCGGGTTTGCCTATCGCGTGGTGACCATCGCGCGCGGCTCGGCCACCTGGGGGATGCGCCTCGTCGCGATCGAGTTCCGCGCCGCCGATGGCCGCCGCTTCGACCTCGGATTGGCCTTTGCGCACACGCTGGGACTCGCGATCTCTTTCGCGCTGCCACTGTTGCAGGTGATCTCGATTGTGCTGATGCTGACGCGTCCGCGCGGCGAAGGATTAAGCGATCTGGTGCTGGGCACGGTCGCGCTCAACCGTCGCGCCACGATGTAACAGCGCGGTGACGTTCCCCTTGGCGGGCCGGGGTTTCGTTGTTAACGTCAGGACTGAATACCACTGGACACCCGCATGAGACACACGCTTCCCATAGCGCCCCAGTTCTACGTGACGGCGCCGCAGCCCTGCCCCTACCTGCCGGGCCGGATGGAGCGAAAGCTGTTTACCGCACTTCAGGGTGAGGGGGCACAGCGGCTCAATGACGGGCTGTCGAAACAGGGATTCCGCCGGTCGCAGAATGTGCTCTACCGCCCATCCTGCGCCGATTGCGCGGCGTGCCTCTCGGCGCGGATCGACGTGGCGGATTTCTCCCCTTCGCGCACGCAGCGGCGCGTTGCGCGTCGAAACGCCGGTCTCGAACGGCAGGTCGCCTCGCCCTGGGCTACCGAGGAGCAATACGCCCTCTTCCGACGCTATCTCGAGAGCCGCCACGCCAGCGGCGGCATGGCGGACATGGACACGTTCGAATTCGCCGCGATGATCGAGGAGACACCGATCCGCACGCGCGTGGTGGAATATCTCGACCCCGAGACCGGCGCTCTCGTGGCCACCAGCCTCACCGATATTCTCGATGACGGGGTGAGCATGGTCTATTCCTTCTTCGAACCGGACTTGCCCAAAGCGTCGCTCGGGACCTACCTGATCCTCGACCATGTCGAGATCGCACGCGAGATCGGGCTGCCTTACGTCTACCTGGGTTACTGGGTGCCGGGCAGCGACAAGATGGGCTACAAGGCGGCGTTTGCGGGGCTGGATGTCTATGCGGGCGGGCGCTGGCAACGCGTCCATGACCCCGACGCCTTTCGCTCACAGGCGCATCCGCTGGTCAACGACCCGATCGCCGAACAGGTCGCCAATATCTCGCTACCCGATACCGGACCGGTGCGGCGCAGGGGTTGAATGGGTCTGAACCGTGCCGCGGCGTCCTGCCTGGGCGTACATGCCGGTTTCGAGCCACCCGAACATGCCAGATCAACGAATGAGTCCGGGCGCGGGAGCGCGAAAACGTGTCACGCCGCGGGCGCGAACACCCTCAGCGTCCCGTGCAACCCCGGATATCGACGGCGTCGCCCGTGGTGAGCACGGTAAAGCGCAACGCGCTGCGGTCGAGCACGAAGCCACGCCCGTCGACATGGTAGATTTCGGTGCGTGCGCTGATCCGACCGCCCGCGCGTGCGGTCTCGGCCTGCGCCACCCACAGCTCGGGGTCGCCGCTCTCGACCACCACCATCTCGCGCGCGCCCATCTGTGCCATCTCGATCTCGACGGCAAGTTCCATGCCACCCGCCACCGGCGCGACCCGGCAGGTCACCTGCCCGACACCGGCCTCGGTGGCGGTGTAGGGTCGCGCGGCAAGCGCCGCCGCGATCCGCGGATCACGGTCGCCGTCGCCGCCGAGCGGAAGATCAAGGCTCACCTCCGTCTCGACCGGCACACAAATATCGCTGCACACGCCAATCTCCAAATCACCGGCAAGCGAAACAGGCTCCCCCGTCCGCGCCGGTGTGATGCGAATCGGCAGGATCAGGTCGTGCGAATAGCCGATGGTACGCAACCCGTTGGTGGTGGTCTGCTGTGGCGTGGGCCACAGAACCTCGACCGCGCCGACATTGCGCGACCCTCGCCAATCGAACCGCGGCGGGATGCCCGCCTCGCCCGGCGCGCGCCAGTAGGTCTTCCATCCCGGTGCCAGCTCGAACCGAAGCGCCGCCATTAGCGTGCCATCCTCCATGCGCCAGCCCGGAAGGATGCTGACCGCGACCATGTCCTGCGGCGTGCGCGCCGACGCCGGAGCGACCATGGTTACCGCCAGGAGGACAAAAGACAGGAGATATCTCGCGAACATGGGCCTGACATGGGGCATTTTGCGATCAAAGCCAACTCACAAACAGGCGAGAATTCCTGCACGCGCGTCAACACACCGCTTGCACAGTCCCGCTCCCCTCCCCATTCTCGGGGTATGAGCGCTCCCATGCCGTCCCCCGCGCCAGTCGACCTGACCGGCAAGATCCTGATCGCGATGCCCGGAATGGGCGATCCGCGGTTTGCCTACTCGGTCGTCTATCTCTGCGCGCACAGCGCCGAGGGTGCCATGGGGCTGATCGTCAATAAACCCGCACAGGACCTCCAGATGTGCGATCTGCTCGAACACCTGTCGATCACCCCAGGCCCTGAAATGCGCGACATGCCGGTGCATTTCGGCGGCCCGGTAGAGCATGGCCGGGGATTCGTGCTGCACGATGACGGCTACCGCTCGGACATCGCAACGCTCAATGTGGCGGAGGGGTTCGGGATGACGGCAACGCTCGATATTCTCGAGGATATCGCGCAAGGTCGCGGGCCGGATCGGGCCATTCTGGCGCTGGGATATGCCGGCTGGGGGCCCGAGCAACTCGAATCAGAGTTGGCAGAGAACGGTTGGCTAACCTGCGACGCCGATGCCGATCTGGTCTTCGACAGCGTTGATACCGACAAATGGGAGACCGCGCTCACCCGCCTCGGCATCTCGTCGCTGACGCTGTCGTCAGATGCCGGGCACGCCTGAGACGCTTGGCACTGGCCAACCGCGCGGTAGGCGGGGTAATCTGCGCACCATGCTGCGCGCGACCCCACGTTTTTTCCTCGTTATTCCGTTCCTGCTGGTATCGGCGATGATCACCGGCGCGGTCTGGCAATATGGATACCGGCAGGCACTGGACGATCTCGCGCAGCGCGGTAAGGCCGACCTGTCGCTGGTGGTGGGCGGGCTGGTGGCCGATCTTCAGCGCTACCGAGATCAGGTCGTGGCGCTGGCCGATCATCCCACGCTTGTGGCGCTTACCGGACCGGCGGGGCCGCGAGCGCGGGACCGGGCCGAACGCCTTCTGACCGCCGCCGCGGACCGAACCGGAGCGGCGGCCCTCTATTACACCGATACCGGGGGCAATATCCTCGCAGGAACCGATGCGCATGGCGGCGCGTTTACCGGCACCGCGGTGTTCAAGCGCGCCATGGATGGCGCGCTCGGAACCGCCCGAGCCGACGCCCGCGCACATGGCGGCAGGGTCTTCGAATTCGCCGCTCCCACCTTCGCAAGCGACGGGCGCGTTTCCGGCGCGGTGATCTCGGTGGCAGCGGCCGAACACATGGAGTTCGGCTGGCGCGGCATGAGCACGGCGGTGTTCCTGGTGGACGGCGCGGGCACGGTGTTCCTGTCCAACCGCTCTGAACTTTTGGGCTGGCGCAAGGCATCGGACCGGCCGCAACTGATCCCGCCGGGCGGCAAGCCTGTGCCACTGGAACAAAGCAAGGGTGGACCACATGAGATCTGGCACATCGATCTTGGCAACTACCTGCCCCGGCAGGCGCTGCCGGTGGCTCAGGACGTGCCGCGCATCGGCATGACCGGCGCGGCACTTGTCGATACCGCCCCGGCACGCCGGCTTGCCGCGCTTCAGGCAGGGGCGGTGGCGGCGCTGTTCCTGTTCTTCGGAATGCTGCTATTGCTGGCACAGGAACGCCGCCGCGCGCTGGCCGCAGCCAATGCCGATCTCGAGCGCCGTGTGGCCGAGCGCACCGAGACACTCAGCCGCACGAACCGTGCGCTCCAGCGCGAGATCGGCGAGCGGCAGGAGGCCGAGGCCGCCCTGCGCCGCGCGCAAGCCGAGCTGGTGCAGGCCGGCAAGCTGAGCGCGCTGGGCAAGATGAGCGCCGGCATCAGCCACGAGCTTAACCAGCCACTCATGGCAATCCGCCAGTTCACGAGCAACGCCGCCGCCTTCCTCCACCGCGACGCCCCCGACCGCGCCGCCGAGAACCTCGCGCGCATCGATGAGATGGCACACCGCATGAGCCGTATCATCCGCAACCTGCGCGCCTTCGTGCGCAACGAGAACGAACCAATGGGCCGCGTCGATATCCGCGCCGTGGTAGATGCCGCGCTCGACATGATGACTGAGCGGCTCCGCAAGGACGAGATCACGGTCGACTGGACGCGGCCGCCGCACCCGGTTTTCGTGCAAGGCGGCGAAGTCCGGCTGGGGCAAGTTCTGGTCAACCTGATGACCAATGCCGCCGACGCCATGCGCGAGAGCCCCGAACGCCGCATCGCGATCGCGGTCGAACACGCCGACGGCGCACCGGTGCGTCTGAGCCTGCGGGACACAGGCCCCGGAATCGATGAGCCCGACAAGATATTCGATCCGTTCTACACCACCAAGGATGTCGGCGGCGAGGGCATGGGGCTGGGGCTGTCGATCTCCTACGGGTTGGTGCAGAGCTTTGGTGGTCGCATCACCGGCAGCAACACCGGGAGCGGCGCGGAATTCACAATCGAACTCGACCAGTGGAGCGACGCGCGGGAGAGCGCGGCATGAACCGCGAGGTACTCGTCGTGGACGACGACCGCCCGGTGCGAGAGGCGCTGGCGCAGACGCTGGAACTGGCGGATTGCAAGGTGCGCGCCACCGGATCGTTTATCGAGGCAAAAGACCATATCGCCGCCGATTTTCCCGGCGTGATCCTCTCGGACATCCGCATGCCGGGGCGCGACGGATTTCACCTGCTGGACCACGCGCACGGAATCGACGCCGAACTGCCGGTCATCCTGCTGACCGGCGAGGGCGACATCCCTATGGCGGTCAAGGCGATGGGCGCGGGTGCCTTCGACTTTCTCGAAAAGCCCTGCGCGCCCGAACAGCTCGTCGCGGTGATCGACCGCGCGCTCAACACCCGTCGCCTCGTGCTGGAAAACCGCCACCTCAAGGCACAGCTGGAAACCGGCGATCCGGCGGCACGCATGATTTTCGGCACCTCGGATCTGGCCGAGAGCCTGCGTCACACGGTGCGGCAGGCGGCGCGCGCGGGCACCGAGGTGCTGGTCACCGGCCCACCCGGGGCGGGTGTATCCAAGGTGGCCGAGGTTATCCACCTGATGTCGAAGGGCGCGAACGGACCCTTCATCAAGCGCGCGGCGGCCGGGCTCACCCCGGACGGGCTGGATGCCGCCTACGGGCAAGCGACGGGCGGCAACCTGTTCCTCGACGAGGTGATGGCCCTACCCACCGAGAGCCAATACGCCCTGCTTGATCGGCTCGACCCCGGCGGCGAGGCGCGGCTCATCGCAGGCAGCACCGCGGACCTGGCGCAGGCCGCCGCTAATGGACGCTTCAACGCCGATCTCTATTACCGGCTGGAGGTGCTGCGTGTCCGCATCCCGGCGCTGTCGGAGCGGCCCGAGGACATTCCGGTACTGTTTCGTCACTACGTCGCGCAGGCCGCCGAGCAGGCGGGGCTCGCCGCGCCGGAAATCAACCCCGATCACCTCGCCGCGCTGATGGCGCAGGATTGGCCAGGCAATGCCCGCTCGCTCATGTCAGCGGCGATGCGTTTCGTACTGGGGATGCCCGACAGCGGCGCCGACACGGCGGAGCTGGGTCTCGCCGAACAGATGGCGCGGCTCGAACGCTCGCTGCTTATCGCGGCACTGGGGCGGCAGAACGGGCGGGCGGCGCACGCGGCGGAAGCGCTCAAACTGCCACGCAAAACCTTCTACGATAAGCTGGCGCGCTACGGGATTCGCCCCGAGGATTACCGCCGCTAAGCCGCCAGTAAACTGTGCGGAAATCCGCACGATCACTGTGCACCCAGTGCGGAATACCGCACAAGCCATGACGCAAGTACAAGGCCGCCATGCAAAGAGTGGTGTGTAATGGCCTGAACACGCTTCAAAAACAGGCAGCGCGCCCGACAATTGCACAAAAACTTGAGTGGCGCGCCCGTTTCTCCCACCATGGCCGTACCGCGCCGCACTGGCGCTGTGGAAGACTCAGAACCTATGGGAGGAGACCCAAGATGAAATTCCTGACCGCTGCCGTATCGGCACTGGCTCTGACCGCGGGCGCGACCACCGCGATGGCCGCCTGCGACGACGGCGAGATCGTCGTCAAGTTCAGCCACGTCACCAACACCGACAAACACCCCAAGGGCATCGCCGCCTCGCTGCTGGAAAAGCGCGTCAACGAAGAGATGGACGGCACGATGTGCATGGAGGTGTTCCCCAACTCCACACTCTACAACGACAACAAGGTGCTCGAGGCAATGCTTCAGGGCGACGTGCAGCTCGCCGCGCCGAGCCTCTCGAAATTCGAGAAGTTCACCAAGCAGTTTCGCCTGTTCGACCTGCCCTTCATGTTCAAGGACATCAACGCCGTCGATGCCTTCCAGGCCTCCGACAACGGGCAGGCGCTGCTCGATTCCATGCAGCGCCGTGGCCTTCAGGGACTGGCCTACTGGCATAACGGCATGAAGCAGATGTCGGCCAACGTACCGCTGATCGAGCCCTCCGACGCCGAGGGGCTGAAGTTCCGCGTACAGCAATCCGACGTGCTGGTGGCACAGTTCGAGCAGCTGGGTGCCAACCCGCAGAAGATGGCCTTCTCCGAGGTCTATGGCGCGCTCCAGCAGGGGGTCGTGGACGGGCAGGAGAACACTTGGTCGAACATCTACGGCAAGAAGTTCTTCGAAGTGCAGGACGGCGTGACCGAAACCAATCACGGCATCATCGACTATCTGGTGGTAACCAGCGTCGACTGGCTCGACAGCCTCGATCCGGAGGTACGTGATCAGTTTCTGACGATCCTGGACGAGGTGACCGAGACCCGCAACAAGGAGTCCTACGAGGTCAACCAGGCTGCCAAGCAGGCGGTTATCGACGCTGGCGGCGAGGTGCGCACGCTCACGCCCGAGCAACGCAGCGCTTGGGTAGACGCGATGAAGCCGGTCTGGAATCAGTTCACGGACGATGTCGGCCAGGAGAACATCGACGCGGCCCAGGCGATCAATGCCAGCATGTAAGATCGCGTGCCGCGCCTGAACGCGCGGCCTACGGGGCGGGCCAAAATCGATTGGCCCGCCCCTTTTGCAAGTACTCCGGGGAGGAGGGAACGATGCAGACCCGTCACAGCATGGTAGACCGGATCGAGGAGACGCTGATCGCCGCGCTTCTCGGCCTGATGACAGTGGTGACCTTCGCCAATGTCGTCGCGCGCTACCTGTTCAACTCGAATATTCTCTGGGCGCTGGAACTGACCGTGTTCATGTTCGCCTGGCTGGTGTTGCTCGGCGCGTCCTACGCTGTCAAGAAACGCGCCCATCTCGGCGTCGATGTGGTGCTAAACATGCTGGCCCCACCCGCACGCCGCGTGCTTGCGCTGGTGTCGGTGGCGTGCTGTCTCGTGTTCTCTCTCTTTCTGCTCAAGGGCGCGTGGGATTACTGGTCGGTGTTTGCCGAACTGCCACCCACCACCGGGCGCTGGTTCCCCACCGGGCTCGATTTCGACGCCCGCGGGCAGGGCTGGTATGAGGTCGAGAGCGTGCCCATGCCCGAGGTTCTGCGGTTCGTCGAGGACTGGATCAACTACGGCGAGGAATACGAAAAGGTGCCGCGCGCGATCCCTTATGTTGTGCTGCCTTTGTCGATGCTGCTTCTGACGCTGCGCTTCGCGCAGGTGGCGATCGCCATCTGGCAGGGCCGTGAAGACCGGCTGGTGGCAAGCCACGAGGTCGAGGACGAACTCGAAAGCGTCCGCGCGCAGCACGGAGGACAGGACTGATGGAAGTCGCACTTCTCTTTTCACTGGTCATCGGCCTGCTGCTCATCGGCGTGCCGATCGCCGTCTCGCTGGGGCTCAGCTCGACGCTTTTCCTTCTGTGGTTCTCGGAATCCTCTCTCGCCTCGATAGCACAGACCCTGTTCTCGGCCTTCGAGGGGCACTTCACGCTGCTCGCGATCCCGTTCTTCATCCTCGCGTCGGCCTTTATGACGACAGGCGGCGTGGCGCAGCGAATTATCCGCTTTTCCATTGCCTGCGTGGGGCACCTGCATGGCGGGCTGGCGATTGCCGGTGTGTTCGCCTGCATGCTGTTTGCCGCGCTGTCGGGCTCGTCGCCAGCGACTGTGGTGGCAATCGGCTCCATCGTGATCGCGGGAATGCGGCAAGTCGGCTACACCCGCGAATTCGCCGCCGGTGTCATCGCCAATGCCGGCACGCTCGGCATCCTGATCCCGCCGTCCATCGTGATGGTGGTCTATGCCGCCGCAGTGGATGTGTCGGTGGGGCGGATGTTTCTCGCCGGGGTCATTCCTGGCCTGGTGGCGGGCGGGATGCTAATGTCGACGATCTACATCATGGCACGCATCCGCAACATGCCCAAGGGTGAGTGGCAGGGCTGGGGCGAGATCTTCGCCTCGGGCCGGGATGCAGCATGGGGCCTATTCCTGATCGTGATCATCCTGGGCGGTATCTATGGTGGCATCTTCACGCCAACCGAGGCCGCAGCGGTAGCCGCCGTCTACGCCTTCTTCATCGCTTGTTTCGTCTACAAGGATATGGGGCCGCTCGCCACCGAGGGCGAGGATCGCAACACCTCGCTACTGCGCAAGCCACAGGCACTCGTGACGGCGTTCTTCCACTCCGACACGCAGCGCACGCTGCTGGAGGCGGGCAAGCTGACGGTAACGCTCCTGTTCGTGATCGCCAACGCTCTCATCCTCAAGCATGTCCTGACAGACGAGCAGATCCCGCAGTCCATCGCCAACGCCATGCTCTCGGCGGGGTTCGGGCCGGTGATGTTCCTTATCGTGGTGAACATCATCCTGCTCATCGGCGGACAATTCATGGAGCCCTCGGGCCTCCTCGTGATCGTCGCGCCACTGGTCTTTCCCATCGCGATCGAGCTGGGGATCGACCCCATTCACCTCGGCATCATCATGGTGGTGAACATGGAAATCGGAATGATCACGCCGCCGGTGGGGCTCAACCTCTTCGTCACCTCCGGCGTGGCGGGGATGCCGATGATGGCGGTGGTACGCGCGGCCCTGCCGTTCCTCGCCGTACTCTTCGTGTTCCTGATCATCGTCACCTACGTGCCGTGGTTGTCAACCGTACTGCCCAATACCTTCATGGGGCCGGAGCTTATCATGCGCTAGCCTGCGCTCCGCGTAACTGCGGGCCACGCGCGGCGGGGGCGGCAACCCCCCGCCGCATGGCATTTTTCGAGACCTTGCCGTTACGGCACTTGGAAACCACACGGGGCCACGCTACCTGATCCGTTCGGGGCGGGCCTTTACCGGGGCACGTTTCGCCGCTACCCATGCCTGGCAAACGACAGGGAGAGCCTCGTGACTGTTACCGGTGCCGTCGTGGACAGCGATGCCTTCCTTGCCGCCATGCGACAGGTCGCGGCGACCGTCACCGTGGTAACGACCGACGGGCCGGCGGGGCGCGCGGGTGCAACGGTGAGCGCCTTCACCTCGCTCTCGGCCGACCCACCCTCGGTCATCGTCTGCCTGCGCGCCGACAGCCGGATCGCGCGCACGGTTCTGGATAACCGCGCATTCTGCGTCAACGTCCTGCCCGAGGACGCGGTAAACGTGGCACGCGCGTTTGCCGGCCCGTCGCCCGACGACCCGGCGGACCGATTCCGTGACCTAGAGATCGCCTACGGGGCGCACGGTCCCCTGCTGCCGCGCGCCACGAGCTTTTCCTGCGCGCTGATGGAACACGTGCTGCACAACACCCACGCCATCTGCATCGGATCGGTCCGCGCGCTGGCGGTGGCGGGAGAAAAGCCGCTCACCTATCTCAGCGGCGACTACCACCGCGTGCGCCCACACGAGGGCTGAGCACAGCCTCTTGCGCCCGCCCCGACCGCGGTCTAGCACTG
Source organism: Roseovarius sp. B-10 (assembly GCF_056859295.1). Classification (NCBI taxonomy): domain Bacteria; kingdom Pseudomonadati; phylum Pseudomonadota; class Alphaproteobacteria; order Rhodobacterales; family Roseobacteraceae; genus Roseovarius; species Roseovarius sp. B-10. Next base: position 81,620 of record NZ_JBSXOE010000042.1, read on the forward strand.
CGTGCATGACCGACACCGCCCTCCCCCAAGACGACAGCCGTGCGCGCCGCAACGTGGCCGTACTCGTGGGTGCGCAAGCTGTTCTCGGCGCGCAGATGCCGATGATCTTCGTTGTGGGCGGGCTGGCCGGGCAATCGCTCGCCTCCAACCCCTGCTTCGCGACGCTGCCCATCTCGCTCATCGTGCTGGGCTCGATGCTGTCGGCCACGCCGATGGCGCACGTGATGCAGCGCTTCGGGCGGCGCACGGGCTTCTTCCTTGGCGCGCTGTTCGGCGCGGTGGGCGCCGCGGTGGGTGCGTGGGGGCTCTATAGCGCCTCCTTCCCGGTGTTCCTGCTGGGCAGCTTCCTGACCGGAACGTACATGTCGGCGCAGGGCTTCTACCGCTTCGCCGCCGCCGATACGGCAAGCGACGCGTTCCGTCCCAAGGCGATCTCCTACGTGATGGCAGGCGGTCTCCTGAGCGCCATCGTCGGCCCGCAACTGGTCAAGCTCACCTCGATGAGCATGGTGATCCCGTTTCTCGGCACTTACCTCGCGGTGATCGCGGTCAACATCGTGGGGGCGCTGCTATTCCTGCTGCTCGACATCCCGCGCCCGCCGGTGCCCGCGCATGACGCGCCGCGCGGACGCTCGCGGCTCGAATTGCTGAAAACCCCGCGCATCGCCGTGGCGGTGATCTGCGCGACGGTGGCCTATTCGTTGATGAACCTGGTGATGACCTCGACACCGCTCGCGGTGGTGGGCTGCGGCTTCACGCCCGGCCACGCCGCCGATATCGTGTCGGCGCATGTGCTGGCAATGTATATCCCATCGTTCTTCACCGGCCACCTGATTGCGCGATTCGGGGTCGAACGGATCGTGACCACCGGCCTCGTCATCCTCGCGGGCGCCGGCGCGGTGGCGCTTTCAGGGGTAACGATAGACAGGTTCTACGCCGCGCTCATCCTCTTGGGACTAGGCTGGAATTTCGGCTTTATCGGGGCCACGGCCATGCTCGCAGGAGAGCACGAGCCCCATGAACGGGGCCGCGTGCAGGGGATGAACGACCTCATCGTGTTCGGCGGCGTGACCTTCGCCTCGCTCGCCTCAGGCGGGCTGATGAACTGCTCGGGCGGCACGGCGGAGGCGGGCTGGACCGCCGTCAACGTTGCAATGGTGCCGTTCCTCACACTCGCGGGCGGTGCGCTCATCTGGCTGGCGATGCGCCCACGCACGGCCTGACCGCTGGCGGCAGCGGCGGATACTGAGTATTTTTGCCAAGAAGAAGCCGGGAGCGCGCGCATGATCCGCGAGATTTGGCACAGCTACCGCCGCCTGCCCCTCTGGGTGCAGCTCTGGGTGGCGGTGATTCTCGTGCCAATAAACGCTGCCTCCCTGACCTTTGTCGCGCACCCCTCTGGCGTGTGGGTCGCAGCGATGGCGGTGGGCGCGATGCTGCTCAACGGCGCGATCATGCTGGCCGAGGGCGGCTTTTCCAAGCTCATGGCGCTGCCGCATGTGGCGATCTGGACACCGATGCTGGGGCTGGTGGCGTGGTTACTGGCGCAGGATATCGCTCCCGCTTACCGGGGCTATCTGCTTATCCTGCTGGTCATTGATACGGTGTCGCTGGTCTTTGACGCGCTCGACACGCGCAAATGGCTGTCAGGCGACCGGGAGGTCGCCTGACCGCGGCCGGGTCTCAGCCCAGCTTGCGCAGACGCGCCAACAGGCTGGAGGTGTCCCAGCGCCCACCGCCCATCTTCTGCACGTCCTTGTAGAACTGGTCGACCAGCGCGGTAACCGGCAGGCTCGCGCCCACCTCGTCGGCGGTGTCGAGGCAGATACCCAGATCCTTGCGCATCCAGTCCACCGCGAATCCATGGTTCCATTTGTCATCGAGCATGGTCTCGTAGCGGTTGGACATCTGCCATGAACCGGCCGCCCCCTGGCTGATAACCTCGACCACCGCGCGCCCGTCGAGCCCTGCCTCCTCTGCGAAATGCAGCGCCTCGCTGAGGCCCTGAACCAGCCCGGCGATAGCAATCTGGTTGGCCATCTTGGTCATCTGCCCAGCGCCGCTCTCTCCGATGCGGCGGCAGAGCTTGGCATAGACCTGCATTACCGGCTCGGCGCGCGCATAGACGGCCTCGTCGCCGCCGCACATGATCGAGAGCTGCCCGTTCTCGGCCCCCGCCTGCCCGCCGGAGACCGGCGCATCGACAAAGCCCACGCCGCGCGCCTGCGCCGCCGAATAAAGCTCGCGGGTGACCTTCGCCGACACGGTGGTGTGATCGACGAAGATCGCGCCCTCCGCCATGCCGGCGAAGGCACCATCATCGCCCAGGCAGACGCTGCGCAGGTCGTCATCGTTGCCGACACAGGCCATCACAAATTCGGCGCCCTGCGCCGCCTCGCGCGGTGTGGAGGCAGACCGTCCACCATGCTCGGCCACCCATTTGTCGGCCTTGGCGGCAGTGCGGTTGAAGACGCAGACCTCGTGGTCCGCCGCCTGAAGATGCCCGGCCATCGGGTAGCCCATGACGCCCAATCCAAGAAATGCCAGTTTTGCCATGTCGCTTTCCTCCTGTCGCGTGCCCATTGTCTCGCCCCGGATTTCTGACTATCCCCGGCGGGGATGCAAGCACAAACTCGGAAAGGCACCGCCGATGCCGGTGATCCTTAAATGGCTGTTGCGCGCCGCGGGCGGGCTGGTTGCGCTGGCGCTGGTGGCGGTGGTAATCGTCTACATGCTGCTCGCACGCTCGCTGCCCGATTATGACAAGCGGCTCGCCGTCGAGGGGGTTTCCGACCCGGTCGAGATCGTGCGCGACAATGCAAACGTGCCGCATATCTTCGGTGAATCCGACGCCGACACCTTCTTTGGCCTCGGCTATGCCCATGCGCAGGACCGACTGTGGCAAATGACCATGATGCGCCGCACCGTGCAGGGACGGCTGTCGGAGGTATTCGGGCCGCGTACCGTCAAGATCGACACCACGCTGAGGCGTTTCGATCTCTACAATCTCGCGCGGGCCTCGGTCGCTGCGCAAGATGCCAAGACGCTGGCAGCACTCAAGGCCTATTCCGACGGGGTCAATGCCCGCCTGACCGAGATCAACCGCGAGGCGCTGGGGCGTGGTGCACCGGAGCAGTTCATGTTCAACGCCCCCGTGGCCCCCTGGCAGCCTGCCGATTCGATTGCGCTCATCAAGCTGATGGCGGTGCAATTGTCGGGACATCTGAGCGAGGAGGTGCTGCGCGCCCGCGTCTCGCTCGCGCTCGAGGACGAGAACCGGCTCGACGACCTCCTGCCTGACGCGCCCGGCGGCGGCATCGCGGCCTTACCAGATTACGCAAGCCTGGTTCCCGGCGCGAAGTTTGCCCACACGGCGGAGGCGGAGCCCCCGGTCCACCCGCTTTCGCCATTCAAGGAGCGCGCATTCGCAGGGGCGTCCAATGCCTGGGCCGCAGCCCCGGACCGCGCCGCATCGGGCGGCACACTACTGGCCAACGATCCGCACCTGGGCTTTTCCGCGCCGTCGATCTGGTATCTTGCGCGACTCGAGCTCGAGGCGGGCGGGGTGATCGGCGGCACCATTCCCGGTATACCCGCTATCCTGACAGGCCGTAGCGCACGGCTGGGCTGGGGGCTAACCTCGTCCTACCTCGACGATCAGGACGTATTCATCGAACGGCTCAACCCCGATGATCCGAACCAGTATCTGACGCCCGATGGCTGGGCTCCCTTTCGCACCGCGCGCTCGATCGTCGAGGTCAAGGACGCTGATCCCGTCACCCTCACCCTACGCTGGACGAAAAACGGCCCCGTCCTGCCCGGCAGCCACTACAACCTCGGCGAGGTGACGCCACAGGGCCATGTGGCGGCTGTGAGCTGGACCGCGCTCTCGGGCGAGGACACAACCATGACCGCGGCGATGCGGCTGATGCAGGCGCAATCGGTCGCCGAGGCGCTGGAAGGCACACGACTCTTCGTCGCGCCCTCGCAGAACCTGACGGTCGCAGACGAGACCGGCATCGCGCTCAAGCTCATCGGCGCGATGCCCCGCCGCGACGCCCGCCACGAGAGCGAGGGCCGCATGCCCGCGCGCGGGTGGATCGCCGAGAACCGCTGGCAGGGGATGCTGCCAACCGCGGCGAACCCGGAATTCATCGACCCCTCGGGCGGCATCCTCGGCAATACCAACAACAAGATCGTGGACCGCCCCTTTCCCATGCATGTCAGCCACAACTGGGGCGACACGCAGCGTATCCATCGTTGGCGCGAGCTGATGCAGCGGCGCGAGGTGCATACGCGCGACAGTTTCATAGAGGCACAGCTTGACACGGTAAGTTTTACCGCGCGCTCGCTCCTGCCGCTGATCGGGGCGGACCTGTGGTTCACCGGCGAGGCCGCCCCCGAGGGCACGCCAGAGCGCCTGCGCCAGCGCGCGCTAGAACTGCTGGCCGACTGGAACGGCGAGATGAACGAGCACCTGCCCGAGCCACTTATCTACGCGGCATGGATGCGATCACTGATGAAGCGGCTCATCGAGGACGATCTCGGGCCACTTGTACGCGACTTCGATCACCCCGAGCCGGTGTTCATCGAGCGGGTGTTTCGCGACGTGGACGGGGCGTCAGCGTGGTGCGACGTCCGGCACTCAGCCGCGCGCGAGACCTGCACCGACATCGCGCGGATGGCGCTCGACGACGCGCTGATCTGGATATCCGAGCGCTATGGCCGGTCATTGGAAAGCCTGCGATGGGGCGACGCCCACCAGGCCACGCACGATCATCAGGTGCTGGGCGAGGTTCCGCTCCTACGCTATTTCGTCAACATCCGCCAATCGACCTCGGGCGGTGACAACACGCTCCTGCGCGGGCGCACGCGGGGCGCTGAGGGGCCTGACCCCTTTCAAAATGTCCACGGGGCTGGCTATCGCGGTGTCTACGATTTCGCCGATCCCGACAGCAGCGTGTTTATCACATCCACCGGCCAGTCGGGTCATTTCCTGAGCCGCCATTACGACGACCTCGCCCAGCTCTGGAGACGCGGCGAATACATCCCGATGTCTCTAGACGAGGGTCTCGCGCGAGCGGCGGCGGTCGGGGTAACGGTGCTCGAACCGCGCGGTCAGTGAATGAAGGCAGGCCGCGCCGGTTGTCCCGACGCAGCCCTCGACCTGGCCATTCCGTGACCGGACCTCAGCCCGCCGCCGCCACTGCCCGGCGCGTCATCACGCCTACGAGATGTGCGCGGTACTCGCCCGAGCCGTGCAAGTCCGAGATCATACCGTCGCCCGACAGACTCAGGCCCTGGACCGCGCCCGCCGAGAAATCGGAGCTGAGCGCAGCCTCGGCTTCGGACCAGCGGAACACGCCATCCTCGGACGCACCGGTGACCGCCACGCGCACGCCGTCCGGGTATTTTGCCACGAACACACCCACGAGCGCGAAGCGCGAGGCCGGCTGGTCGAATTTCTGGTAGCTGGCCTTCTCGGGCACGGGAAACCGCACCTCGGTGATAATCTCGCCGTCCTCCAGCGCTGTGGCGAACATCCCGTCAAAGAAGTCATCCGCCGCGATCTGCCGGTTGGTGGTCACAACCGTGGCACCCGAGGCCAACACCGCCGCCGGGTAGCAGGCCGACGGGTCATTATTGGCGAGGCTGCCGCCAATCGTGCCGCGGTTGCGCACCGCCGGGTCGCCAATATTGGCGGCGAGGCCAGCCAGCGCCGGATAGGCTCCCGCGCCCTTCGCTACGTCGGCATGGCTGGTGCCCCCACCGATGCACAGCGCACCGTCGTCGGCGGTACAGATGCCCTTGATCTCGTCCACCCCCGACAGCGCGACGAGCTGCGCGGGCGCAGCCAGGCGCGCCTTGAGCGCCGGAATGAGCGTTTGCCCGCCACCCAGCGCCTGCGACTCCTCGGCGCCCAGCGCCTTCACGGCATCGGCCAGAGTGGTGGGCCGGTCTATCTCGAAAGCATACATGTTCTGTCCTCCCTCAGCCCTGCATCGCCTGCCATACCCGCGACGGCGAGAGCGGCATGTCGATATGGGTGATGTTGCTGCCACCCGTGCGCAGCGCATCCACGACCGCGTTGACCACGGCGGGCGGGCTGCCGATGGCCCCGGCCTCGCCGCAGCCCTTCACGCCCAGCGGGTTGTGGGTGCAGGGCGTCTGGCAGGAATGATCGACATGGTAGAATGGCAAGTCATCCGCGCGCGGCATGGCGTAATCCATGTAGCTGCCAGTCAGGAGCTGACCGTTCTCGTCATAGGCGCAGCCCTCGAGCAGCGCCTGCCCGATGCCCTGCGCAAGGCCCCCGTGCACCTGCCCCTCGACAATCATCGGGTTGACCACGTTGCCGAAATCGTCCGCGGCGGCAAAGCGTTCGATAGTTACGCGCCCGGTCTCGGGATCAACTTCCACCTCGCAGGCATAGGCCCCCGCCGGGTAGGTAAAGTTGGCCGGGTCATAGAACGCCGTCTCCTCCAGGCCCGGCTCGATATCCTCCAGCGGGTAATTGTGCGGCACGTAGGCCGCCAGCGTCACGTCGCCCCAGGCCACCGACTTGTCGGTGCCCGCGACCGTGAATTGCCCGTCCTTCAACTCGATATCGCCCTCCGAGGCCTCCATCAGGTGGGCGGCGATCTTGCGCGCCTTGTTGATGATCTTCTCGGTGGCGCGCACCATCGCCGAGCCGCCGACCGCGAGGCTGCGCGACCCATAGGTGCCCATGCCCATCGGCACGCGGGCGGTGTCGCCATGCACGATATCCACCTGGTCGGCGTCGATGCCGATCATCTCGGCGATCACCTGCGCAAAGGTGGTCTCGTGGCCCTGTCCGTGGCTATGGCTGCCGGTCATAACGGTGAGCCCGCCGGTGGCGTTGACGCGCACCGTTGCGCTCTCGTAGAGGCCCGCGCGCGCACCAAGCTGGCCGACGAGGTTCGACGGCGCGATGCCGCAGGCCTCGATATAGCAGTTGACGCCGAGGCCGCGCAGCTTACCGCGCTTTTCGCTCTCGGCCCGCCGGGCGGCGAAGCCCTTGATGTCGGCGATCTCCTCGAGCTTGTCCATCGTGGCGTGGTAATCACCGGTGTCGTATTCCACCGCCACCGGCGTGGCATAGGGAAACTCGGTGATGAAATTCTGCCGCCGCAGCGCGATCGGATCGACGCCCAGCTCGCGCGCCGCCTTGTCTATCACGCGCTCCAGCTGATAAGTCGCCTCGGGCCGCCCGGCCCCGCGATAGGCGTCCACGGGTACGGTGTTGGTGAACACCGCCTTGACGTTTACGTAGATCAGCGGCGTCTTGTAGTTTCCGGCCATCAGAGTGCCGTGCAGCCAGGTCGGCACGCAGGGCGCAAAGGTGCTCAGATACGCGCCCATGTTGGCATGGGTCTCGGTGCGCAGCGCGGTAAAGTTATTGTCCGCATCGAGCGCCAGTTCGATCTTGGTCACGTGGTCGCGCCCGTGCGCGTCCGACATGAACGCCTCCGATCGGGTCGAGGTCCACTTGACCGGGCGGTTGAGCGCACGCGCCGCAAAGGTGCAGAACGCCTCCTCAGCATAGTGGTAGATCTTCGAGCCGAACCCGCCGCCCACGTCGGGCGCCACCACACGCAGCTTGTGCTCGGGGATGCCCAGCACGAAGGCGCCCATCAGCAGCCGGATCACATGCGGATTCTGGGATGTGGTGTAGAGGGTCGATTCGTCGCTCGCGCGGTTGTAGTCGCCCACCGCCACGCGCGGTTCCATCGGGTTGGCGATGAGCCGGTTGTTCACGAGCTCCAGCGAGGTGACATGCGCGGCCTTGCCGAACGCCTCGTCCACCGCCGCCTTGTTCTCCTCGACGAAGCCCCAGTCGTAACAGAGGTTCGAGGTGAGATCATCATGCACCTTGGTCGCGCCGTCCTCCAGCGCCGCCTTCATGTCCACGACAGCCGGCAATTCCTCGATATCGAGGACGATCGCCTCGGCGGCGTCACGCGCCTGCTCGCGGGTCTCGGCTACCACGGCGGCGATGGGGTCGCCGACGTGGCGCACCTTGCCCTGCGCCAGCACCGGGTGCGCCGGCTCCTGCATCACCTCGCCGAACCGGTCGGTAACCTGCCAGCCGCAGGGGATACCGCCGACACCTTCGAAATCCGCGCCGGTAAAGACCCGGATAACGCCGGGCATGCCCTCGGCATCGGTGGTATCGACCTTGTTCAGCCGCCCATGCGCGACGTCCGACCGCAGGAAATGCACATAGGCCTGGCCGCGCAGGTTGATGTCGTCGGTATAATTTCCCGTGCCGGTCAGAAAGCGCACGTCCTCGCGCCGCTTGCTGCTGGCACCGATGCCTCCATCCTTTGGCATGTCTCGATCCTCCCTGAATCTTCCGGGGTCTCCCCCGTCCCTGACCCGCGGCGATTCAACTTGCCCGAAATACTTCGGGGGAGCGCCGCAGGCGCGGGGGCAGCGCCCCCTCGATATCGCCTATTCCGCCGCGACCCGGCTCACATCCTGGCCGCTCGCCGCCATGATCGCTTTCACGATGTTGTGATAGCCGGTGCAGCGGCAGATATTACCCTCGAGATAGTCGCGAATCTCCGCCTCCGTCGGCGTCGGGTTCTCGGCCAGAAGGGCCGCCGCTGACATTACCATGCCCGGCGTGCAGAATCCGCATTGCAACCCGTGATGGTCCTGGAACGCGGACTGGATCGGATGCATCGTGCCGTCGGGTTCGGCCATCCCCTCGATGGTCTTCACCTCGGCACCCTCCGCCTCGGCGGCAAAGATGGTGCAGGCTTTCACTGCGCGCCCATCCACATGCACCACACAGGCACCGCACTGGCTGGTGTCACAGCCCACATGCGTACCCGTCAGGCCGAGATTGTCTCTGATGAAATCCACAAGCAGCGTTCGGCCCTCGATCTGGCCTTTCGCCGGCTTGCCGTTCACGGTCATGCTGACCTCTGGCATTGGCTCCTCCCGGTTGCTTTGTTCGTAGCTTCCTGACCTGAGCCTAGCGTCCGTTCCGCAAAACTCAAATGATACTTGAGCATGCCCACCGCGCGCCGGCGGTCAGCCGCGCGGGCCGCGGCGCGGCTGCGGGCGCGTGGGAATTTCCTTGAGCAGCCCGCCGACCCCCATAGCCGCGATTTCCTCGGCCCCGCAGGACAGGCCGCAGGCGACACGCGCCAGCACCCAGTCGGCCCCGTGCAGGACGGGCGAGCGCGCGCTGCCGGGCAGGCCGATCACGGGCCGCGCGCCGATCTCACCCAGAAACAGCAGGTTGCCGGGGTCGACCGGCAGCCCGAATCGGATGAGCCGTCCGCCCGCGCGGCGGAGCGCCTGCGGGGCTGTGTCGCGTACATCCGAGGTGGCCGAGGCGGTGAGGATGAGCACGATCTCGCCCGGTGCCTCGATGATCGCCCGCGCCAGCGCCACCGCGTCATGGGCGCAGGTTGCCGTTCCCGCCATCTCCATCCCCAGCCCGGTGACCCGTGCGGCGATCGCCTCCGCGCCCTTGTCGCCCGGCCCGCCAGCGACATCCGTCACGATCAGACTCGCGGTCGCATACCGCGCCGTGGCCAGCCGGACCGAACCGCGCGCCGACTCTGCCGCGCGCTCCACCGCCGCACTCGGCACACCATAGGCGATGATCTTGACCGTCGCGATCATGCCGCCCGCGCGGATCTGGTGGCGGTCGGGCACGGTGGCCACAGTGATCATCGAATCGATGGCGTTGGCTGCGTTGATGGCGGCGGCGTCGAGGCAGATCACGCCGGGCGCCTCGGCTGTCAGGTTCACGCGGCCCGTGAACGGGGGACTCAGGCCAATCCCGTCGGCCCCGTCATGCAGCGCGCGCGCCAGCGCATCGGCCGCGGCATCCTCGTGCAGATCGCCCGCTTCCAGCCGCGCGACCGTCACCTCGCCATAGCCCGCCGCCGCCAGCGCCGCGATCTCGTCTGCGCCCAGCACTGCCCCCTTGCGCAACCGCCCCGTGGCCACCTGCTCGGAATGGGCGAGAATCGCACCCTCTGCCTGATCCAGCGGCACGGCGCCGAATTTCATGTGCCTTTCCTCAGAACCTGCGTCATCTGGGCCAGGATGCTTACCGCGATCTCCGCCGGCCCCGCCGCCCCGATATCGAGGCCGATGGGGCCATGAATGCGCTCGATCTCGACCTCGGAGAATCCGGCGTCGGTCAGCCGCGCCACCCGCTTGGCATGGGTCCGGGTGGAGCCCAGGGCACCTATATAGAACACCTCCGAGCGCAGCGCCTCCCCGAGCGCGGGATCGTCCAGCTTGGGATCATGCGTCAACAAGACAAGCGCCGTGCGCCCATCCAGCCCCAGCGCGCGCAAGCCCTCGTCGGGCCAGTCGTCCAGAACCGTCTCGCCCGGAAACCGTGCCTCCGAGGCAAAGCTCTCGCGCGGGTCGATCACCACTGGGTCAAAGCCCGCGATCCGCGCCATCGGCACCAGCGCCTGCGCGATGTGCACGGCCCCCACGACAATGAGACGAAGCGGCGGGTTGTGGATGGCGACGAAGGTCTCGCCGTCCTCCTCGAAGCCCGAGCGGTCCATGCGGAATCGCGCCTCGTGCCCCTCGCGCTCCAGCCGCCGCCGGGCCGTCATGCCGGTGACATAGGCAACCGGCACGCGGCCTTCCCGGGCCAGCACCAGGTTGGCCAGCACCTCCTCGGGCATGACCGACCCCACCGGCTCGACCAGCACCCGGATCGTACCACCGCAGGCGAGCCCCACGGCAAAAGCGTCGTCATCGGTGACGCCGTATTCGAGCATCTCCGGGCGGCCCGCCTCTATGGCATCCAGCGCCTCGACCACCACCGCGCCCTCAACGCAGCCGCCCGAGACCGAGCCCGCGATCTCGCCCTCGCCGCTGATTGCCAACTGGCTGCCCACCCGGCGCGGCGCACTGCCCCAAGTCTCGACCACGGTGGCGAGCGCCGCCCCCTTGCCCGCCCGGTGCCAGGCGAGCGCGGTCTCGGGGATATCGTCAAACCGGTCCGTCATGCCTTATCACCCCTCCATCGCTGCCATCAGGCGCGCCCTCTCGCCACCATCCTCGACGCGCGAGAGCGCTTCGGCAAGCTCTTCGAGAGTGGCAACCGAATGTCCGGCGCGGAACGCGTCCACATGCGGCAGCATCGCCCGGATGCCTTGGGCCTTGGGCGCGAACCCGTCCCACCGGAGCAGCGGATTGAGCCAGATCAGCCTCCGCGTCGAGAGGTGCAGCCGCTCCATCTCGTGGCCCAGTTGTCCCGCCTCCTCGCGGTCGAGCCCGTCGGTGATGAGCAGCACCACCGCCCCCTGCCCCATCACCCGGCGCGACCAGTCGCGGTTGAATGCGTGCAGGCAGGCGCCGATCCGCGTGCCGCCCTCCCAATCCTGCGCCTGTTTTCCGGCGGCGGCAAGGGCCGCATCGACGTCGCGGGTGGCCAGGTGGCGGGTGATGTTGGTGAGCTGCGTGCCGAATGTGAAGGCATGGACCCGCGCCCAGCCAGCACCCTTGTGATTGGCAACGGCATGAAGAAAATGCAGGACCATGCGGCTGTATTGGCTCATCGACCCGGAAATATCGCAAAGCACCACAAGGTTCGGCCACCGCTCGCGCGGGGTCTTGCGATGCAATCGGCGCATTTCACCGCCCCGACGCAGCGCCGCCCGCAGGCTCGCGCGCGCGTCGAGCCTCGGCCCGTGCGGATCGGCGATCCCGCGCCGAGAGGCCAGCGGACGCACCGGCAGCGACAGCCGCGCCAGCATCCGCTTCGCCTCTGCGATCTCGGCGTTGGACATCTGCTCGAAATCGAGCCTGCGCAGCCGCTCCTCGCGCGACATGGTGGCGGTGGCGTCGATCTCGATCACCGTCTCCTCGTCGAGATCCTCACCGTCGCTCTCGGGCGGTGCCCGGTCCACCCCGTCGAGCAGCGCCTCCGCCGCGCGCTTCTCCGCGGGGGCGGCGCCACGGTCCTCCTGCACGCCCCGGATGGCGGGCAGCATCATCGCCATCATGTGCTCCATGTAGCGCGGATCGCGCCAGTAGAGGCGGAATATCTGAGCGAAAACAGTCAGGTGTTCAGGTCGTGTCACCAAGCAGGCGCGCAGCGCGTAGAAAAAATCAGACCGCGAGGTGAACCCCGCCGCCGCCACCGCGCGCACCGCGTCGATTACGCGCCCGGGGCCCACCGGCAACCCGGCGGCCCTGAGCGCGCGGGCGAAATGGACGATGTTATGGGTGAGTTTCGGGTTGTCCGGCAGATCGAATGGCGCGGATTCGGTCATGGCGTCTCGTGGGGACACTGCCCCCACACCCCCGGCGTATTTCGATCAAGAAAAAACATCAGACAGGTGCCAGTCCCGCGCGCGCCTCATCCAGAATGCGCTTGGCTTCCGAACCTTGCAACCGCGCGATATCATCCTGGTATTTGAGCACCGCGCCCAGGGTGTCGGCGATCACCTCGGGGGAGAGGCTAACCACGTCGAGCGCCAGCAGGCACTTGGCCCAGTCGATCGTTTCGGCCACGCCCGGCTTCTTGAACAGATCCTCGGTGCGCAGGCGCTGGACAAAGGCCACAACCTCGCGACTGAGGCCTTCGGCAGCCTCGGGGGCACGGGCCTTCAATATCTCGATCTCGCGGTCGAAATCAGGGTACTCCACCCAGTGGTAGAGACAACGTCGCTTGACCGCGTCATGCACTTCGCGGGTACGGTTGGACGTCAGGATGACGATAGGCGGCTCGGGGGCGGCGATGGTGCCCAGTTCGGGAATCGTCACTTGAAAATCGCTCAGGGCTTCGAGCAAGAACGCCTCGAACGGCTCGTCGGTGCGGTCGATCTCGTCGATGAGCAGCACCGGCGCGCCGCCTGATTGCGGCCGCATCGCCTGCAACAGCGGGCGCTCGATCAGGAACTCCTCGGTGAAAACCTCGTCCTTGAGATGCGCGCGATCCACCCCGCCCGCGGCCTCGGCGGTGCGGATGGCGATCATCTGCCCGGCAAAGTTCCACTCGTATACGGCGGTGGCGGCATCAAGACCCTCGTAGCATTGCAACCGGATCAGGCGGCGGCCCAGCGCAAGGCTGAGCGCTTTGGCGATCTCGGTCTTGCCGGTTCCGGCCTCACCCTCCAGAAACAAGGGCCGCCCGAGCCGCAGCGCGAGAAAGGCGACGGTGCCCAGAGCGCGCCCGCAGACATAGCCTTGCGCACCGAGCATGTCCTGCACTGCGCCAATGGATTGGGGGATATTCACCTGCCAGACCTCCGTCTTCCTCGCCCCGCACAGAACTGCATGGCCCGCGTGCCCCGGTCAAGGGCGCGCACCCGTAACCCCCGCCACCTGCGACCTCGCAGAAAGCCCGCGGATTTTCCCAAGTTTCGCCCCATTCGAACGGCAATTTCTGACCTCGAAGCGGGCTGTAGACCCGCGACGGGGCAGTGTGTAGCAGACAAGGTCGGAGCGGATGCAAGACAAGAGCGATATCACCAGCGCCGATCTCACGGGGCGCGACTGGCAGGACTGGCTCGACCGCGCCGAGACGGTGATCGGCGATGACGGCTACATGCAACCGCTGGGAAGCGAGCACGCGGCGCTGTTTTGCGAGCGCAAGCCGGTGCTGCTTGTCACCTTCGAGAGCTTCGACCGGCTCGAGGTGCTTTCGGAGCGCGCGCATCCTTTCGGCTGGACCATGCTCGAAGCGCTCGGCTGGTCGCATCTTTGCCTGCTCAGCAACGGCGACACATGGTTTCGCGATGCCCGCGTCTACGGCTTTTTCGACCGACTGATTGACGACGGTTTCTTCGACGAGTTCGAGCAGGTGATCTTCTATGGTGCCGGGCCCCGCGGCTATGCCGCCGCCGCGTTCTCAGTGGCCGCGCCGGGGGCAAAGGTGCTGATGCTGCGTCCGCAGGCGACGCTCGACCCGCGTATGGCCGAGTGGGACGATCGCTATCTGGCCATGCGTCGCACCTCTTTCACCGACCGCTACGGCTATGCACCAGATATGCTCGACGCCGCCGCCCACGCGGCGCTGCTTTACGATCCCGAGATCGAACTCGACGCCATGCACTCGGCGCTGTTCAACCGCAGCAACATTTTGCGCTTCCGCACCCGCCACCTAGGCTATTCCATCGAGGAGACGCTCTCGCAGATGGGCTTACTTCCGCGCATCCTCGCTCAAATGAGCGCGGACAAACTCAACTGCCAGAGCCTCGCCCGGCTCTGGCGCAAGCGCCGAGAGGAACAGGGATATCTGTTCCCGTTGTTGCGTCGGCTGGTCAACGAGCAGCGTGACGGGCTTACCGTGCTCTTTTGCACCAACGCGCTGGCCCGGAAACGGGGCGGCCCGCGCTACCGAAACGCGCTGAGCAGGGCGCAGGCCCGTCTTGCGGAACGCGACGGCTAGCACTGGCGCAGCCGCGCGCGATTGTGTATGCGCTCGAACCATGCAATCGAGCCTGACCATCCGCCGCCCCGACGACTGGCACCTGCACCTGCGCGACGGCGCGATGCTGGCCGCCGTCCTGCCAGAGAGCGCGCGCCACTTCACCCGCGCCATCATCATGCCGAACCTCGTGCCGCCGGTCGTCACCGGCGTCCAAGCCCGCGCCTATCGCGACCGGATCATGGCCGCGCTGCCCGAGGGGATGGACTTCACCCCCCTGATGACGCTCTACCTGACGGAAGAAACCGACCCGGACGACGTGGCCGCCGCCCATGCCGAGGGACTGATTACAGCGGTCAAGCTCTACCCGGCTGGGGCCACCACCAATTCGGCCTCCGGCGTGCGCGATTTCGACCGCGTGCGCGGCGTGCTGGAGAAGATGGCCGAGGTCGGTCTGCCGCTCTGCGTGCATGGCGAGGTGACCGACCCAGAGGTGGACATCTTCGACCGCGAGGCGGCGTTTATCGACCGCGTGCTCGATCCCATCCGCCGCGTCACACCGGGGCTGCGCGTGGTGATGGAGCATGTGACCACCTCGGATGCCGTGGCCTATGTCACATCTCAGGACCGCGACCTCGCCGCCACGATCACCACCCATCACCTCGTCATCAACCGCAATCACATCCTAGTGGGCGGCATCAAACCGCATTACTACTGCCTGCCCGTGGCCAAGCGTGAGGACCACCGCCTCGCCCTGCGCGCTGCCGCCACTTCGGGCGACGCACGGTTTTTCCTCGGCACCGACAGTGCGCCCCACACCGACCCGTTGAAGGAAAGCGCCTGCGGCTGCGCCGGCTGCTTTACCGCGACGAACACGCTCTCGATCCTCGCCCACGTGTTCGAAGAGGAGGGCGCGCTCGACCGGCTCGAAGGCTTCACGTCACTCAACGGCCCAGCCTTCTACGGCCTGCCCCCGAACGAGGCGCGGATCACCTTGACCAAGGGCGATCCGGTCCCCTACCCCGACAAGATTGACACCGGCGACGGCCCCGTCACCGTCTTCGACCCCGGCTTTCCGCTCCATTGGCGGGTGGACTGAGCTTCATCTTGCCCGAAATATCCCCGCCGGAGGCATCATAGTTCTTCGGCACACCGCCCAGACCCAAGGACCACGCCATGATCCCCGCCACCTACCCCCCAAAGGATGAAATTGCCCGCCTCACCGCCCGAATGCTGCTGGAGATCGGCGCTGTGCATTTCAACGCGGACACCCCCTTCACGCTGGCCTCGGGGCTTCCCTCGCCGACCTATATCGACTGCCGCAAGCTCATCTCCTTCCCGCGCATCCGCAGCACCTTGATGGATTTTCTCAGCATCACCGTGATGCGCGAGGCCGGATTCGAGGCGTTCGACAACGTCGCCGGTGGCGAGACGGCGGGCATCCCCTTCGCCGCGCTGGTGGCCGAGCGCATGGCTCTGCCGATGACCTATGTCCGCAAGAAGCCCAAGGGCTACGGTCGCAACGCCCGCATCGAAGGCACCATGGCCGAGGGTCAACGCGTGCTGCTGGTCGAGGACCTCACCACCGATGGCGGCTCCAAGCTCAGCTTCGTCGATGCCATCCGCGAGACCGGGGCCACCTGCGCGCACACGGCGGTGATCTTCTACTACGGTATCTTCCCCGAGACCGAGCGCACCCTCGGCGATCACGGCGTGGCGCTCCACCACCTCTGCACCTGGTGGGACGTGCTGGCCGAGGCGCGCGCGCAGGGAGCCTTTGCCGCCGCGACACTCGACGAGGTCGAGGCGTTCCTGCACGCACCCCGTAAGTGGCAGGAAGCAAACAAGAAATAAATTCACGTCCAAAAGCGGTGGATAACCCGCCACTCGAATCGAAATTCCACTCCAGATATGGTAGAGTAACCGCGTAACACCACAGGATGCGGGACAGGACGTCGCGCGGATGAGGTCTCGGCCCCCTTATCCCCGCTATCGTCCACAGCTTTGTCCATGTGGCGCGAACCTTGGCTTTGGCGTAGAACACGCGAACGCCGGACATCACGAAGAACGAGGGCAGTACGGGCATGAACGAGGTCAGCGTATTCAATCCCACCGGGGCAGGGATCGAAGCCGCCGACAGTGTGCCCCATTCCATCGAGGCCGAGCAGCAGCTTCTCGGCGCGATCCTGACCAACAACGACATCTACGACCGCGTGGCCGCCATCATCGGCCCGCAGCATTTTTACGATCCCGTCCATGCTCGTATCTTCGAGACTGCGGCGGCGCGCATCACCCGCAACGCGCTTGCCTCGCCAGTGACACTGCGCGCCTTCCTCGAAGAAGATGACGGGCTCAAGGAACTCGGCGGTCCCGCCTACCTCGTCAATCTCGCGGGGGCCGCGATCTCTACCTACGCTGCGCGTGACTACGCGCAGATGATTTATGATCTCGCCATCCGCCGCGAGCTGATCGCATTGGGTCACGACATCGCCGCCCGTGCCGCTCGCGTCGAGATTGGCAGCGAGCCGGGTGACCAGATCGTCGATGCCGAACAGAAGCTCTACCAACTCGCCGAACAGGGCAAGTCGGAGAGCGGATTCCAGAGCTTTCTCAAGGCGGTCAAGGATGCCGTCGACGTCGCCAACGCCGCCTACCAGCGCGACGGTGGCCTCGCGGGGCTCGCCACCGAGCTTCACGACATGGACAGCAAGCTCGGCGGCTTGCATCGCTCGGACCTTCTGATCCTCGCCGGGCGACCCTCGATGGGCAAGACCTCGCTCGCTACCAACATCGCCTTCAACATCGCTCGCGCCTACCGCAAGGGTACGCTCCCTGACGGGACGCAGGGCACCGTGGATGGCGGCGTGGTGGGCTTCTTCTCACTCGAAATGTCGGCCGAACAGCTCGCCAGTCGCATCCTGTCCGAAGCCGCAGAAATTCCCTCGCATAAAATCCGCCGCGGTGACATGGACGAGGGCGAGTTCCGCCGCTTCGTCGAGGCCGCCAAGGCACTCGAATCCTGCCCGCTCTTCATCGACGACACCGCCGCGCTGCCGATCAGCCAGATCGCCGCACGCGCGCGGCGGCTCAAGCGCACCCACGGGCTCGACCTGTTGATCGTGGACTATCTCCAGCTCGTGCGCGGCACTGCCGAGAACCGGGTGCAGGAGATCGGCGAGATCTCGATGGGCCTAAAGGCCATCGCCAAGGAACTCGATATCCCGGTGCTCGCGCTCTCGCAGCTCTCGCGCCAGGTGGAAAGCCGCGAGGACAAGCGACCGCAGCTCTCGGACCTGCGCGAATCGGGCTCGATCGAGCAGGATGCCGACGTGGTGATGTTCGTCTTTCGCGAGGTCTATTACAAGGAACGCGAGAAACCGGGCGACCACGAGCTTGAAAAAATGGCCGACTGGCAAGAGGCAATGGCCCGGCTCGAAGGCAAGGCCGAGGTCATCATCGGCAAGCAGCGCCACGGCCCCATCGGCACGGTGGAGCTCAGCTTCGAGGACCAGTTCACGCGCTTCGGAAACCTCGTGAAACCGTGGCAGCAAGGTGCGGGCGGGGATTTCTAGCAGACAGGCCGAGACTCCGGACCGAGCGGCGCGATTGGCCCGGTTCGGACGGACAGGACGTTCCCCCGCGCGAAGCAAAGGCGTGCTTGCACGCCGCCAGCCTCACCCCGCCGCACCGCTACACCGAAGCGCGCCAGGCATCCCCTCTTCGATCCCGCCGATCAGCGCAGCGTCGTGCCCGGCGGCGCGCAGCCGCGCCACCAGTTCGTTGGCGTGCCCGGCCTCCACCGCGGCCAGCAGTCCCCCCGCCGTTTGCGGATCGTGCAGCAGCGCCTCTCGCGCCGTCTCGCCCAGCCCGGCCACGGGGGCCGCGCGCCGGTTGGCCGCCCAGATGGTCGAGCGCACCCCACGCGCGGCCAGCGCCTCGGCCCCCGGCAATATCGGCACCGCGTCCGCATCGATCCACGCTGCCACGCGCGACTCCAGGCAGATGTTGCGCAGGTGCCCTGCCAACCCGAAGCCCGTCACATCCGTCATCGCCCTCGCCCGCACGAGGATTGCCGCGGCATCGCCCTGCGGCACCGCCAGCCGCGCGAACAGCGCCACGATATCGCGGCCCTCCGCCTCTCCGCGCATCTCGGCGGCCAGCAGCGTGCCGGACCCGATCGGTCGCGTCAGGATCAGCGCGTCGCCAGGTCGCGCCCCCCCGAGCGTGATCGCCGCGCCTTCGACGATCCCGGTGAGCGAAAACCCGATGCTCGCCTCCGCCCCCATACTCGAATGGCCGCCGACAATCTCAACCCCTGCGGGATTCAGCGCCGCGCGCGCGCCCGCCATGATCTCGGCCATGCTGCGAGCCTGCAATGCCTCGCTCATCCGCGGCAGCGTCACCGACACAAGCGCCGCCTGCGGGCGCGCGCCCATCGCCCAGATATCTCCCAGCGCATGCAGCGCCGCAATCTGCGCCATCAGCCCGTGATCCTGGGTAAAGGCGCGCAGATGATCGGTACTCAGCACCTGACCCACGCCCCCGGTCTCAATTACCGCCGCATCGTCGCCCGGGCCCACGATCGCGTCACGCAGCACCGCTGGCGCCACCTTGGCCCCGCAGCCGCCGCACATCGGCTCATGGCCCTCTTCGTCCGACAATGCGCGGTCGCGCGGGGGCGGGTCTTTCCGCATCTCCGGCAACGGGTTGAACTTGCCCATGAAGGCGCGGTCGATCCGGTCCTTCCAGCGCCACAGAAGTCGCCCGGAAAAGGCGATCCCCAACTTCTCGGCCACCGCCCTTTGCTCGCCCAGCGACACCAGCTTGAGATAGTCGCGCTGCGGATGAAACGACCGCGTCGTCCCGCCGGAGAGCACCGCGCGCAGGTTGTCGCGCAGCACCGGCGCCGCGCGCACCGCAAAGACACCGGCCTTGGGCCGCGGCGCGTTTGAGTGATGCGCACAATCGCCTACGGCGAAAAGCGCTTCCTCCCCCTCAACCCGCAGATCGGGAGCGACGCGCACGAACCCGCCCTCCGTCACCGGCAGGCCGGTTTCCGCCAGCCAATCATGCGCCCGCGCCCCTGCCGCCCCGACCGTCAGGCGTGCGGGCACGCTCTCGCCGCCGTCCAGCACCACGGCCCCGGCCTGCACTTCCGCCACCTGCGCGCCCGTGCACACCCTCACCCCCATATCCGCGAGCGCCCGCATCAGCCGCGGACGCAGCACCGGCCCCTCCGGCGCGATCACGCGTGCACGTTCGATCAGGGTCACCTCGGCGCGTCCCACCACCTGCCGCAGCCGGTGCGCCATGGCCAACGCCACCTCGACCCCCGCGATACCGCCGCCGATCACCGCCGCCTCGGGGGCCTGTCGCCCCGCCGCCACATCGGCCACGAACGCCTCCCAGCGCGCGGCAAAGGGACCGAGCGGCTTGATGGCCACGCCGTGTTCCGAAAATCCTGGCAGGGTCGGCATCCGCGCATGCACGCCCACATCGACCGAAGCCACGTCATAGCCGATCTCGCGCCCGTCCCCGAGCGTGATCCGCCGCGCCTCCGCGTCGATGCCGCACACTGCGCCCACGACCAGCCGCGCGCCCGCGAAGCGCGCCAGCCGCACGAGGTCGATCTCCAGGTCGCGCTGCCGGTAATGGCCGGCCACCATCCCCGGCAGCATCCCCGAATAGGGAGCCACGGGGTTCGGGTCGATCACAGTCAGCCGCGCTCCCGCCAGCGGATCCATCCCCCACATGCGCAGCACCAGTGCATGGGCGTGCCCGCCCCCCACGAGAACGAGGTCGCGGCTCAGCGGCACGGGTTGGGGCATCATCGCGACGTCTCTCCTGCTTGACGCCCGAGCCATAGGCCAGATTGCCGCCGTGCGAAAGCGGCAGCTTGGCGCAGGCGTGCCCCGTTCAGAACGGAAAGAAAAACGGGATCACGAGGATTGCCACCGCCGCGTAAAGCAGGTTGAGCGGCAGGCCCACGACGAGGAAATCGCGGAACTTGTAGCCCCCCGCGCCATAAACGAAGGTGTTGGTCTGATATCCGATCGGCGTGGCGAAACTCGCCGAGGCGGCGAACATCACCGTGATGATGAACGGGCGCGGATCATAACCCAGCTCAAGCGCCAGTGCGATCGCGATGGGCCCCACGAGGATCGCCACCGCGTTGTTGGTCACCATCTCGGTCAGCAAGTTGGTCAACAAATAGACCGCCGCCAGCACCGCCAACGGTCCCAAGCCCTGCATAAGCCCCACCATCGACTCGACGATGACTTTCGCCGCCCCCGTCTCCTGCAGCCCGAGGCTCATCCCCAACATGCCAAAGATCAGGAACAGGATCGGCCAGTCGATCGCCTCGAACGCCTCGTCGGCCTCGACACAGCCGGTCATCATCACCACCACCGCCCCGATCACAGCCAGTCCGGCGATGGGCATCACGCCCAGCGCGGCGAGGATCATCACCGCCGCGATGGTGACGATGGCGATGGGGGCCTTCGAACGGCGCATCGCTTGATCGGCGGGCTCGGTAAGGTTGACGATGCCGCCATCCTCCATCAGCCGCCGCAGCCCCTCGGGCGGCCCCTCAAGCAGAACGGTATCGGCGAATTGCAGACGCACCTCCGGCAAGTCACGGCTTATGTTCTGCTCCTGCCGGTGCACGGCCATCAGGTAGACGCCGTACTTGCGCCGCAGCTTCAGATCCTTGATGGGCCGCCCGCGCAAATGCGAGTGGGGCCCGACGCTTGCCTCCATCGTCACAGTCCGCTCGGCAGTGACGGGCTCGAAGCCACTATCATCCATGCCGCGAAACTCGATCTCACCGTTCTCCTTCAGCCCGAGGATCTCGCCGGTATCGGTCTTGATCACCACCCGGTCACCGGATTCCAGCGTCAGGTCTCGCAGGTGGCGGCGCATCGAAACCTCGCCACGCACCACGTCGAGAATGCGCGCTCCCGCCCGGTTGAATGGCAAATCCTCCAGCTTCTTGCCGATATAGCGCGACTCGTGTGGGATAAGCAGCCGGGCGAGGAACTTGCGCTTGCCCTCCTGTCCCAGCGCGCTCGCAAGCGACGACCGGTCCGGCAACAGGAACCTCCCGGCAAAGGCCATGTAGACCACCCCCACCGTGGCCAGTACCAGTCCCGGCAACGTCATCTCGAACATGGTGAGCGCCGGCTGACCCGCATCGCGCGCCACCCCGCTCATCAGGATGTTGGTAGAGGTGCCCACCAGCGTCAGCGTACCACCGAAGATCGCCGCGTAGCTCAGAGGAATGAGCAGCCGCGACGAGCTAACGCCCAGCGACGTGCCCACCGAGATCATCACCGGCGTCAGCAGGATCACCACCGGCGTGTTGTTCATGAATGCCGAGGCCATCATCGAGGCCGCCATCATCAGAAACAGCGCCCGCAGGTAGGATCCGCGCGCTTGCGCGCGCAGCCATCCGCCGATAATTTCAAGAACACCCGTGCGTTCCAGTGCCGCGGAGATGACGAACATCATCGCGATGGTGATCGGCGCCTCCGAACCGAACACCTTCAGGAACGCCTCGGTCTCTATAATGCCAGTGGCCAACAGCACCGCCGACGCGCCCAGCGCCGTCACCGATGGCGGGAACACCTCCTTGAAGAAACACACGAAGACCCCGAGCAATAGCAGCAGAACGAATATCTGATCGGGGCTCATGGGCGGCACTTTCCTCATCGGGAATGCAGGCTGACGCGCAGTAACAGCAGGACGCCCCCCGATTTCAACAGCTAATTGCGCAGCGCCGCCACCGCCGCAAGACCCTTGCCTTCATCTTTCCCCAAATATTCCCGGAGATGTGGGGGTGGGGCCCCCACTCTTCGCTCAATGAAGCGTGAACTCGCCGGTCACGTTGCGCCACTCGCCCGGCGCGATCAGCTTGCGATGGGAAAAGCGCACAGAATGCAGCGGCCCCTCGATCTCACGCTGCCAGAACTCGATGAAATCAAAAAGCTTCGGGTGATCAGGGGCAAGATCGTAATCCTGCCACAGGTAGCTGTTGAGCACGTTCCGATAATCCGGCATCCGGTAGAAGAATTCCGCCGTGGTCAGCCCGTAGCCCTTCAGCAACATTTCCGTCTCGGTCATCTCCATTTTCTGCTCCTGTCTTTGCCTGACCGGATCAGTTTGCCATGTAGGAATTACTTTTCAATAAAAACAGTGTGTTATCACTCTTGATCAGTGGCTGCCACGCGCCCCGCCCCTGCGCCATTGCACCCCATATCGTGGCTCTGATATAGACGGAGGGGCAAGATATAGCGCATGTCACAGGACGGTCAAAAACGTGAGCGATACGCCTCAACCCCCTGAAAACCCAGATGAAACGACACCCTCGGCCTCCGGTCCGCAGGTCTCGATCACCCACGAGATGAAGACCTCCTATCTCGATTACGCGATGAGCGTGATCGTGAGCCGCGCCATTCCCGATTTGCGTGACGGTCTGAAACCTGTGCACCGGCGCATCCTCTACGCCATGCACGAGGGCGGCAACACCCATGACAAGCCCTATCGCAAGTCCGCCCGCGCGGTCGGCGACGTGATGGGCAAATACCACCCCCACGGCGATAGCGCGATCTATGACGCGCTGGTGCGCATGGCGCAGGACTTCTCGATGTCCCTGCCGCTCCTCGACGGACAGGGCAACTTCGGCTCCATGGACGGCGATAACGCCGCGGCCATGCGCTACACCGAGGTGCGCATGGACAAGCCCGCCGCTTTCCTTCTCGCCGATATCGAGAAGGAGACCGTCGATTTCCAGGACAATTACGACGGCAAGGACCGCGAGCCGACGGTTCTGCCCGCGCGTTTCCCGAACATGCTGGTCAATGGCGCGGGCGGCATCGCCGTCGGCATGGCCACCAACATCCCGCCGCACAACCTGGGCGAGGTGATCGACGCCACGCTGGCACTGATCGAGGATCCGGATCTGGGCAGCGAGGATCTCATTCAATACGTCCCCGGCCCCGATTTCCCGACCGGCGGGCTGATGCTGGGCCGCTCCGGCGCGCGAAAGGCCTATCTGGAAGGGCGCGGCAGCGTCATCATCCGCGCCAAGACCCGGGTGGAGGAACTGCGCAAGGACCGATACGCCATCGTCATCGACGAAATCCCCTACCAGGTGAACAAGGCCACGATGATCGAGCGGATCGCCGAAGCTGCCCGTGAAAAGCGGATCGAGGGCATCGCCCATGTCCAGGACGAGAGCGACCGCAACGGCGTCCGCGTGGTGGTCGAGTTGAAGCGCGACGCCACCCCCGACGTGGTGCTCAACCAGCTTTACCGCTTCACACCGATGCAGACCTCGTTCGGCTGCAACATGCTGGCATTGAACGGCGGCAGGCCCGAGCAACTGACCCTGCACCGCTTCCTGTCGCTGTTCGTCATGTTCCGCGAGGAGGTGGTCGCGCGGCGCACCGCACACGACTTGCGTAAGGCGCGTGAACGGGCGCATGTGCTCTGCGGTCTCGCCGTCGCCGTATCGAACGTGGACGAGGTGGTGGCCACGATCCGCGCCTCTGCCGACGCCGCCGAGGCAAGGCAAAAGCTGATGGAACGGCGCTGGCCGGCGGGCGACATCCTTGAATATATCGCGCTCATCGACGACCCCACACACCGCGCCAACGAGGACGGCACCTACAACCTCAGCGAGACGCAGGCCCGCGCCATCCTCGACCTGCGCCTGCAACGCCTGACACAGCTTGGCGTGCGCGAGGTCACCGACGAGTTGCAGGAGCTTGCCGGCAAGATCAAGGACTACCTCGCCATCCTCGCCTCGCGCGAACGGATCATGCAGATAATCTCGGACGAGCTGCGCGAGGTGCGCGAACAATTCGCCGTGCCGCGCCGCACCGAGATCGTGGACTGGTCCGGCGACATGGAAGACGAGGACCTCATCGAGCGCGAGGATATGGTCGTGACCATCACCCAAGGCGGCTATGTAAAGCGCACTGCGCTGGCGGATTTCCGCGCGCAGAAACGCGGTGGCAAGGGTCTGTCGAGCATGGCAACCAAGGACGAAGACGTTGTCACCTCGCTCTTCGTCGCCAACACCCACACGCCGCTTCTGGTCTTCACCACCGACGGTATGGTCTACAAGCTCAAGACATGGCGCCTGCCGCTCGGGTCTCGCACATCACGCGGCAAGGCGATCGTCAATATCCTGCCCATTCCCACGGGCGTCTCGATCGCCGCAATCATGCCGGTGGACCGCACCGAGGAGGAATGGGACGACCTCCAGATCGTGTTCGCCACCTCCGCGGGCGACGTGCGCCGCAACGCGCTCAGCGATTTCACCAACGTGAAACGCAACGGCAAGATCGCGATGGACCTGCCCGAGGGCGTCGAACTGGTCAACGCCCGTATCTGCACCCCCGATGACGACGTGATGCTCGTCACCGATTCGGGTCGCGCAATCCGGTTTCCCGTCACCGATGTGCGCGTCTTCAAGGGCCGCAAATCGACCGGCGTGCGCGGCATCCGCCTCACTGACGGGGACCGCGTGGTGTCGATGTCCGTGATCCGGCATTTCGAGGCCACGACGGACGAGCGCGCCGCCTATCTCAAGATGCGCCGCGCCGCCGCCGGGGCTCCCGATGACGAAACGGGCGAGGACGAGGGCGATGCCGGGGCGGCGATTGACGCCACCCGCTTCGCTGAAATGCAAGCGGCCGAGAACCTGATCCTGACGATTACCGCACGTGGCACCGGCAAGCTGTCATCGAGCCACGACTACCCGGTACGCGGGCGCGGCGGCATGGGCGTGGCGGCCATCGACCGCGCCATGCGCGGCGGGCCGCTCGTCGCCTCCTTCCCGGTCAGCCCGGAGGATCAGATCATGCTCGCCACCTCCACCGGCCAATCCATCCGCGTGCCGGTCGAGGGCATCTCCTTCCGGTCGCGCAGCGCGGGCGGCGTTCGGGTGTTCGACACCGGAAAGGGTGAGGAAGTGGTCTCGGTCGCGTGGATCGCCGACCGCGCCGAAGAGACCGATGAGGACGCGGACGCGGAGGACGCGCTCGGCTGAGGCCGGGCGCGCATTTTCCCTGAAACGGTCAGATTCCGGCCAGAATTCGCGGCAATTGTCACCACAGAGCTTTCGTTCTGGTTGCAAGTGACGTCCGGTTTCCCGCACACGGCAAGAAAGGCCCGACCGTCATGGACCAAGACCCCGCTCCCGGCGTCGATCAGATCGGCATCAACCTGCTGCGGATCGTCACCGGCACCTTCTTCATGGCGGTGGCTCTCGAGCTCGTCGATGGCTTCGACCCTGCGGTCCTGTTCCGGCCAATCCTCAGCCCTGAAATCAGCGGGGTGGCGGGCGCAACCACGCTTCTGGCGCTGGCGATATGGTTCATGTTGGGCGCGGCCCTGCGGCTTGCCGCGCTGAGCCTTGCGCTCTTCGTGCTGGTCTCGAGCTTCACGACCAATTTCATCGTCGGCTCCGTCGAGGATTTGTCGGCCTTCTGGTATGATCTGACACTCTGCTGCGGCGTGCTGCTGAGCTATCTCACACTGGACGAGCAGCGTTTGCGCCGGGCCTCGGTGTTCTCACACCACGCGCGAGTGCAGCGTATCGCGGCTCGACGCCGCGTACGGCCACGCCGTGTAGCTCCGGACCCCGACACCAAGCCGGCCAAGCGCGATCGCCCCGCGCCCAGTGAAGAAATCAACATCTTCGCCGATATCCGGGGCTGAAACCGGATGGAATAGTGCTGCCTGGCTCGCTGCCATTCTGCTTATCCCGTCAGTCATTCACAGCCTCTCCCTCAGGGGCCTGTTCGATCCATTGCGCGAGTATGGTGCGCAAGAGAGCCACGTCGCGGGTCTCGATCGCCTCGGACAGCGACCGGAGCGCCTTGGCAAGCTCAATCTCCGAGAGGTGCCCCTCCTGCGCGCGCAGGATGCGTGGGTGCGGCGTGGTAAGCATATCCGAGCCGATGAGCAATTCCTCGTGCAGCTTCTCGCCCGGGCGAAGCCCGGTTACGGCAATCTCGATATCGCCGTCGGGATTGGCCGCGTCGCGCAGGGTGAGCCCCGATGCCTCGATCATCCGCAGCGCGATGTCCCGCACGCGGATTGGTTCTCCCATGTCGAGCACGAACACATCGCCGCCGCGCGCAATAGTGCCCGCCAGCAACACCAGCCGCACCGCCTCGGGGATAGTCATGAAGTAGCGCGTGACATCCGGATGCGTGAGCGTGACAGGACCGCCCCGTGCGATCTGTTCGGAAAAGGTGGGAATCACCGATCCCGACGAGCCCAGCACGTTGCCGAAACGCACCATTGAAAAGCGCGTGCGCGTGGCGCGGGTAGCGAGATCCTGCACGATCATCTCGGCGAACCGCTTGGAGGCGCCCATCACCGAGGTGGGGCGCACCGCCTTGTCCGTAGAAACGAGGATGAACCGCTCGACACCGGCATCAAGCGCGGCGCTGGCCACGGTGCGGGTACCGATCACGTTGTTGCGCATCCCCTCAATGGCATTGGATTCCACCATCGGAACGTGCTTGTAGGCGGCAGCGTGGAGCACGACGTCGATCTTCTTGGCCTGCATCAGCACCGAGACGAGCGCCGGCTCGCAGACCGAGCCGAGGATGGGAACGATCTCGACCTCGGGGGCGAGGTCACGCAATTCGCGCTCGATCTGGAAAAGCGCGTGTTCTCCGTGGTCGAGCAAGATCAGCGTCTTCGGCGCGCAGGTCGCGATCTGGCGGCACAGTTCCGCGCCAATGGAGCCGCCCGCACCGGTCACGAGGACGCGTCGCCCGGCATAGGCGTCGGTGACTCCGGGCAACTCGTTTTCCAGCGCGTCACGACCCAGAAGGGTTGTCGGGTCGATGGGATGGCTCTCGTAAGGGGTGACCGCGCGGCCTGTCACCAGATCGGCAAAGGAAGGCAGCGCGTGCACCTCGCAGCCGGTAGCGGCAAGCCGGCGGGTGAGTCGCGTGCGCGCCGCCTCGCTCGCGCTGGGCATGGCGAGGATGATGCGCCCGATCCCGTGCCGCGCAACAAGCGCCTCGATCTCTTCGGGGCTGTATACGCGAAGACCCGACACGATGATCCCCCGAAGCCGGGGCTCGTCATCGGCAAAGGCCACTGGGCGCAGCCGGTCATCACGCAACAGCGCGGCGGCAAGCTGCTGGCCGGTTTGCCCGGCCCCGTAGATCAGAACCGGCAGACGGCCTTCCGTGGTCACCGCCGAGGTATCGGGCCGGGACCGTCCAGAGGCGATCCGGGCCCGGATACGTCGCAACACATTCAAAGGGCTCTCGGGCATGGCTGGGTCCGTCCTCGTGCGGCGGGGGATCGCTCGGCTCATGCCAAGGTAGGCCGACTGGTACTGTGACGGCAATGGTGTTCACCGCCCTGTGACGGATTGTGCGGGTTGGACGGATCGACATGCTGGATTATCTTGCGACAGTCGCACGGGATCGGACAAGATAAGGAATTGAAAAACCGCGTTATCGTGGCTCAAGGAGAAGCAACCTTACGGCCGGCCATGAGATCGACCGTGGCATGCGCGCTCATCCTCCTGCTTGGTACCTGTTCGTACCAAGCGGCGCGTGATCTGGCCCCCGTTTCACCGGACACCTAAGCGGTTTGGGTTTTGACCCTGATGAACTGACGCGGGAGCGCACCATCCCGAGACCGTTTGGCACAGTTGTGTGATCGGTGGGACGTCGAACAGCCTCTCGAAAAAGGCACGAGCAGAGGGGCGCGCGCTTCAGGCCCCCCAAGGATCGCGCGAGGTCCGGCAGCCCGCTCACACCCCCCACGCGGCGCATTTTCGATCCACCGTCTTGCGCGCCACGCCAAGCCGCCGCGCGGCCTCGGCCCGGTTGCCGCCGCAGGCGTCGAGAACGGCGAGGATGTGGCGCTGCTCGACCATCTCAAGCGTCTCGATGGCCTGCGCGCCGGTCACCCTGCCCTGCCCTTCGAACTCCGCCGGAAATTCCCCGAGGATCACCGACCGTTCAATCAGGTTGCGCAACTCGCGCACATTGCCGGGCCAGTCGTAGCGGGTGAGCTTCAGCAGCACCTGGTCGTTGAGTTCCAGCGCGGGCATCCCCAGCGCGGTGGCAAACTCGCTCATGAACAGCGCGGCCAGCTCCGCTATATCTTCTTTGCGCTCGCGCAGGCTGGGCATCCCGACATTGACGATATTGATGCGGTGATACAGATCGTCACGGAACCGTCCCGCCGCCACCTCGACCGTCAGATCGGCATTGGTTGCGAACAGGAATCGCAGGTCTAGCGGCACCTCGCGCTCAGAGCCGATGGGGCGGATGCGCCGGTCCTCCAGCACCCGCAGGAGCGCCGCCTGCACAGCCATCGGAAGCTGCGCCACCTCGTCGAGAAGGAGTGTGCCGCCTTCGGCATGAAACAGCAGTCCATCCTTGTGCCGCGTACCATCCTCGATCACGCCGAACAGTTCCTCGGCGATGTGCCCCTCGGAGAAGGCGGCGCAATTAACCGCCACGAAGGGCTTGTCGGCGCGGTCAGAAAGGGCGTGGAGCGTGCGCGCGGCGATTTCCTTGCCAGTCCCGCTCGCCCCGGTAAACAGCACCGGCGTGGGCATCGGCCCGAGCCGCGCAAGCAGGTCCCGCACCTCGCGGATCGCTGGAGAATTACCCAACAGCCGCCCGCGCGCCGTGCCACCGCCCCCCGACAATTCGTGCCGCAGCAGGTAGTTGTCGCGCGCGAGATACTTGCGGTCCAACGCGCGCGCCACGGCGTTGAGTATCTGGTTGGCACGGAACGGCTTGAGGACGAAATCGGTAACGCCAGCGCGCAACGCCTTGATCGCCGTGTCGAGATCGGCATAGGCCGTCATCAGGATGGTCTCGGCAAAGAGCCCAACCCGGCGCTGTTCCTCCAGCCAGTCGAGCCCTGTCTTGTCGGGCATGACGTTATCGAGGATCACGAGGTCGAAATGCACTTGGTCGAGGATTTCCCCCGCCTCGGCGCAGGATCGCGCCAGCTCGACATGTCGGCAGCGGGGGCCGAGCGTCTTGGCCAGGAAGTTGCGCATCCCCGGCTCGTCATCTACGACGAGGATCGCGGCCCGCGCGAGGCTCTCGCCATAATCGTCGCGGGGGGTGTGCTTTCGGACGGCGGCACGGGTGCTCATTCGGGCGCTTCGCCCAACCTGACATTGTCGCCCGCGCGCGTCGCCTCGGCGGTATAGCCCAGTTCCGTGAGCACGGTCGGCGCGGCGGCGGCGATCACCCCGCAGGCCACAAAGGCGGCAAGCATCGCTTTCATCGGGTCGTCTCTCCTCTCACTTGGTGGCACGGCGCAGGTAGGTCACGAGGTCCTCACGGTCCTGCGTGGCGGTGATGCGCTGCATCGGCATCTTGCTCCCGGGGATATAGTGATCGGGGCCAAGGTCGAACAGCACGTCGATGGTCTCGTCCGTCCACACGATATCCGAATTGGCTAGCACAGGCGAGTAGGGATAGCCCGGCACGCTGCCCGCTTGCCGCCCGAACAGCCCGTGAAGGCTTGGCCCCGCCTTGCGCGACGGCGGCGGGGTGAGCGCGTGACAGATCGAGCATTTTCGCATGAACTGCCGCTCGCCATTCTCCATTTCCTCTGGCGGGCGCAGAAAGCTGTGCTCGGTCTCACCCGCCGGGTTAAACGTGTCGAGCATTGTCACCGGCCAGCCATAGACCACATTGCTCAGCCCCCCAGCGTAGAGCATCTGTCCATCGCCCGAGAACGCCAGCGCCCAGACCGGGCCACGCGCCACCGCCTTGAAATCGCGGGCAATCGTCCAGGTCTCGGTGTCGATCACCATGATATAGCCCTGCCCGTCGCCGACGGCGATCTGCCCGGTAGCAGCGTGGTGCTCGAGCGCCAGGATCGGCCGCCGGTCGAGGGTGAAATCGGCGATCACGTCGCCGGTCGCGGGGTTGATCACCCTGGTCACACCATCCACCGCACCATAGGCGATCCACGTCTCCCGCGGCCCAATCACCAGCTTGTTGATGCCGAACCCCTGATCGAGAAGGATGCGCGCGACCGGGTCAGCCTCACGCCAGTCCCAGACGCGCAGCGTGCCATCGGCGGAGGTGGAATAAAGCCGCGTTCCATCTGCGCCGAACGCCACATCTGTCACCGGCCCATCATGGCCGTCGAGAAACCGCGCCGCGCCTCCCGCCACCGACCAGAGGCCGATCGCGCCATCCCAGCTTGCCGAAGCGATCCACGCTCCATCAGGCGACACCGCCAGCCCGGCGATCTTTCCCTTGTGGCCCTCCAGACGACGACTCTTGCCTGTGTACCTGTCCCACGCGATCACATCGAAATCGTCGCCGCCCGAGACCAGCCCGGCCTCGCCCAGTGGTGCCAACGCGATCACCGCCGCGTCGTGCCCTTCCAGCCAGTGGGGCTCTCGGCCCTGCCACAGCCCCACCGAGTTGTCGAAACTGGCCGACGCCACCTCGCCACCGGGCAGGCTGGCCAGCCCCATGACCGGCCCGCCATGCCCTTTCAGCGTAGTAAACTCTTGCGCCACCGAGGGCGCCGCGGCCAAGAACCACAATCCGGCGATCAGCGTGCGCATGGCCTATTCTGCGGGGTGCGTGGCCTTGTCGGGCGCAGGCGCGTGGCCTTTTTCCTGCAGTTCCTCGAGCCACAGCCCGTGGTGTTCGCGCGCCCATTGCTCCTCGACCTCGCCCGAGCCCATCGCGTCGAACGCGCCCTCCATGCCGACTGAACCGATATAGATATGTGCGAGGATGATGGCCGTCAGCGCGAAGGCCATGATCGTGTGCCAAAGCGTGGCGAACTGCATCTCCTCATGCGGCGCCAGCGTCTCGGGCAGCGCGCCATAGCCTACCGCCTGCGGCAGACCGGTATCGTTGAGTATCTGAAAGGTCTTGGCGAACATCGGCAACTCGAACGGAAAGAGCAGCGACAGCCCCGAGACCGAGATCGAAGCACCGAACACGATCACCGCCCAGAAGATCAGCTTCTGCCCGGCGTTGAACTTCTTCGCCGGCGGATGCACGCCCTTGCTGAAGATGCCGCCGCCCACAGCCAGCCATTTCAGGTCAGTGCGGTTGGGGATGTTGTGAAGCACCCACATGACGAACACCATCACAAGCCCCAGCATGAACGCCCAGGAGATGTTGTTGTGTACCCATTTCGAGCCGGCTGCGAGGGTCGAGAACGCCTCAAGCCCCAGCAGCGGAATGATGGCCATGCGACCAAAGAGCACCAGAAGCCCGGTGATTGCCAGCACCACGAAGGAGCCCGCCATCAGCCAGTGGCCGAACCGTTCAACTGCCTGAAAGCGCGTGACGGTGCGCCCGGTCTTCTCGCCATCGATGCGGATGCGGCCGCGGATCAGGTAGAACAGCACCAGCAGCGCCAGAGTGCCACCGAGAAGCCATGCGCCGTAGGTCGCCAGCGGCCCACGGCGGAATTGCAGCCACCACATGCCCGAATCCTGAATCAGCACGCGCGCTTCCGGTCCACCCGCGGACACTTTCACATCCTCGAGTCCATAGCGCAGCGCGCGCCACACCTCGGCATCCGAAGCCCCGCCCAGCGTCCCAAGCTGGCTGGCCATCCCGGCAGCACCTTCGGGGTTGCCGGTGGCGTTGCGGCGAAAGCTGCTGTCGACCTGCTCGCCGCGCTGGCGGGCGAGGATATCCTCGAGCGTCTGCGCGCCACCGGTCGCGGACCGATCGGGGGCGGATGTATCCGGCGTCTCCTGCGCCATCGCGGGCAGGGCGAGCAGGAAACACAAAGCCATGCTGAGTAGTGCGCGCATGATGTCCTCGATTGTTGTGCGGGAACCTGGTTTCCGTGGAGGAAACCGGATCGGAAACTTTTCAAGTCTCCGGTACCGACGGCCTGAGAGCCTTCCGGCACCGGTATCCGGCCGGGCGCGGCCCGGCCGGACAGGTTCTCGGGTCAGCCGCCCTTCTGCCCGTAGGCCGTGCCCCAGCCCCAGGCGCCCGAGCCGAAACCGCGCGCCACGACGCGTTCGCGGTAGATCGCCGAGACCACGTCGCCATCGCCGGCCAGAAGCGCCTTGGTCGAGCACATCTCGGCGCAGATGGGCAGCTTGCCTTCGGCGATCCGGTTGCGTCCGTACTTCTGGAACTCGGCCTGGCTGTGGTTCTCTTCGGGGCCGCCGGCGCAGAAGGTGCATTTGTCCATCTTGCCGCGGGATCCGAAATTGCCCGCTTGCGGATACTGCGGCGCGCCAAAGGGGCACGCGTAAAAGCAGTACCCGCAGCCAATGCACAGGTCCTTGGAGTGGAGCACCACACCGTCCTCGTTCTGGTAGAAGCAATCCACCGGGCAGACGGCCATGCATGGCGCGTCGGAACAGTGCATGCACGCGACCGAGATCGAGCGTTCGCCCGGCGTGCCGTCGTTGATCGTCACCACCTTGCGGCGGTTGATCCCCCACGGCACCTCGTGCTCGTTCTTGCAGGCGGTGACGCAGGCGTTGCATTCGATGCAGCGTTCGGCATCACACAGAAACTTTGCTCTTGCCATGTCTCTATCTCCTTACGCTGGCATGATCTTGCAGAGAGTACACTTGGTCTCCTGCATCTGGGTCACGCTGTCATAGCCATAGGTCTGGGCGGTATTGCTGGCCTCGCCCAGCACGTAGGGGTCTGCCCCGTCGGGATAGTTCTCCCGCAGGTCGCGCCCTTCGAAATGACCGCCGAAGTGGAAGGGCATGAAGGCCACGCCCGCGCCCACCCTCTCGGTCACCATCGCCATGACCTTGACCTTGGCCCCCTCGGCACCCTCGACCCAGACCTGTTCGCCGTCGCGCAGCCCCAGATCGTTGGCGTCGCGCGGGTTGATCTCGACGAACATGTCCTGCTGAAGCTCGGCCAGCCACGGGTTCGACCGGCTCTCGTCGCCGCCGCCCTCGTATTCGACCAGACGGCCGGATGTGAGGATCATAGGATATTCCTTCGAGAAGTCGTTCTTCTGGATCGAAGCATAGAGGGTTGGCAGCCGGTAGGCATGCCGATCCTCGTAGGTGGGGTAATCTGCCACCAAGTCGCGCCGCGGCGTATAAAGCGGCTCGCGGTGCAGCGGCACCGGGTCGGGGAAGGTCCACACCACCGCGCGGGCCTTGGCATTGCCGAAGGGCGCGCATTCATGGGCGATGGCCACCCGCTGGATCCCACCCGAAAGGTCGGTCTTCCAGTTGGTGTTGGGCCCCGCGACGGCGTCGATCGCCGCGCGTTCCTCGTCGGTCAGCTCACTATCCCAGCCCAGGTCCATGAGCATCTGCATGGTGAATTCCGGATACCCGTCCTGGATATCGGAGCCCACCGAGTAGACGCCCTCGGCCAAGAGGTTGTCGCCGTCCCGCTCGACACCGAAGCGCGCGCGGAAGGTTAGGCCGCCCTCACTCACCGGCTTGGACATGTCATAGAGCACATGGGTGCCGGGATGCTTCATCTCCGGTGTGCCCCAGCACGGCCAAGGCAGGCCGTAGGTCTCGCCATCGGCGGGTCCACCGACTGCCCGCAAAGTGGTGCGGTCGAAGGTGTGCTGATTGGCCATGTGCAGCCGGAGCCGCTCAGGGCTCTGCCCGGTATAGCCGATCGTCCAGGTGCCGCGGTTGATTTCGCGCAGCGTGTCCTCGACATTCGGGGTCACGCCGTCATCCTCGATCTTGATGTTGCGGAAGAACCGATCGTGGAAGCCGAACTTCTTGGCGAACAGCCCGATGATCTCGTGATCAGGCTTCGACTCGAAGAGCGGATCGACCACCTTCTCACGCCATTGCAGCGAGCGGTTGGACGCGGTGACCGAGCCATAGGTCTCGAACTGCGTCGCCGCGGGCAGCAGGTAGACCCCGTCGGTGCGGTCATGCATCACCGCCGACACGGTCGGATAGGGATCGACCACGACCAGCATGTCGAGCTGTTCCATCGCGGTCTTCATTTCCTTGCCGCGGGTCTGGCTGTTGGGCGCGTGACCCCAGAGCACCATGGCGCGCACCTTGTTGGGGTTGTCCATGTTCTCGGGGTCTTCGAGCACGCCGTCGATCCAGCGACTGACCGGGATACCGGAGAGGTTCTGGAGCGATTGATCCTTGCCGTCCTTGGCCTTGATCGTGGCGAACCGCCCGGCAAGCCACTCAGGGTCTTCGCCCCAGACGCGCGCCCAATGGGCCCAGGCCCCGGCGCTCAGCCCGTAATAGGCCGGTAGAGTGTGGCTCAGCACGCCGAGGTCGGTCGCGCCCTGCACGTTGTCATGGCCGCGGAAGATATTGGTGCCGCCGCCCGCAACGCCCATGTTGCCGAGCGCCAGTTGCAGGATGCAGTAGGCACGGGTGTTGTTGTTGCCGTTGGTGTGCTGCGTGCCACCCATGCACCAGATCACGGTGCCGGGACGGCTGTTGGCCAGCGTCCGCGCCACACGGCGAAGCTGCGACCCCGGTGCCCCGGTCACACGCTCGACCTCCTCGGGCGTCCACCCTTTCACCTCGTCGCGGATCTGGTCCATCCCCCAGACACGGGTGCGGATGAATTCCTTGTCCTCCCAGCCGTTCTCGAAGATGTGCCACAGGATGCCCCAGACCAGCGCCACGTCGGTGCCGGGACGGAAGCGCACGTATTCGTCGGCATGGGCCGCAGTGCGGGTGAAACGCGGGTCGCATACGATGAGCGGCGCGTTGTTCTCTTCCTTGGCCTTCAGCACGTGCAGCAGCGAGACGGGATGCGCCTCCGCCGGGTTGCCGCCAATGATAAAGATGGCCTTGGAATTGTGAATGTCGTTGTAGCTGTTGGTCATGGCGCCGTAGCCCCATGTGTTCGCAACGCCCGCGACGGTGGTCGAGTGACAGATGCGCGCCTGATGGTCCACGTTGTTGCTGCCCCAATAGGCCGCGAACTTGCGGAACAGGTAGGCCTGTTCGTTACTGTGCTTGGCCGAGCCCAGCCAGTAGACGCTGTCAGGCCCACTTTCCTCGCGGATCTGCATCATGCCATCGCCGATCTCGTTGATCGCCTGCTCCCAGCTGATGCGCTTCCACTCGCCGCCCTCTTTCTTCATCGGGTACTTGAGGCGGCGCTCGCCATGCGCGTGCTCGCGCACCGACGCGCCCTTGGCGCAATGCGCGCCGAGGTTGAAGGGGCTGTCCCAGCCGGGCTCTTGGCCCGTCCAGACGCCGTCCTGCACCTCGGCCACGACCGTGCACCCGACCGAGCAATGGGTGCAGACGGATTTCACCGTCTTCACCGCCTCTTTGGCGGCGCTCTGGGCGTTGGCGCGGGTAACGGTGCCACCCAAGGCCCCCACTGCGGCAAGGCCACCGATGGCCAGGCCGCTACCGCGCAGGAACGCGCGGCGATCGACGGATTTGCCGCCGACCTCGGACAGGATACTGGTCCGCTGGGGGCGTCGCGCAACCCCGTTGGTCTTTTTCCTAAGCATGTTTCTCTCTCCTCCCTGGGCCTGGATTCAGGCTGGGTACTGCGGTTTCCACTGACAGTCGGGCGTCACGCAACCAGTCGTCAGCGGCGGTTCACGGCGTCCGGGGCTTCAGAACCGGGCGCTGTCGTAATAGGCGCGGGTATGCGCGGTGTCCTGCATCCGGTCGGATGACAGATCGGGCTCAGCGGCCTCGGCCTTGCCGCCGGTCATGGCCGTGGCCACGGCGACGGCCGGCGCGCCAGTGGCGGCGAGCCGGAGGAAATCGCGGCGGCTTGTGGCCTCCTCGGGTTTCCGTGTCATTCTAGGGTTCCTCCCCTCGTTAATGGCGGCACGCGCCGCCGGTTATTGCGTGGCTCACGCCCCGCTCATCCGAAAGCCCTCGGCCTCGATCTCCATGAACACCCGGCCGAGCGCGCCGACCGAGGCATAGAGAACAGAGGATTGAGCGCCCTCGAGATCCGTGAAAAAGTGCCCCGCCCAAGGGCTGATGTGCCGTGCGAAGAACGTCCTTTGATCTTCGAGGCTGCCCGGCGCGCCAAAGCGACCCCGGATCAGCCCGGCCATCATCTCCATGAGCGAAGCGATATTATCCTCGGGCTCGTAGACGTTCTCGGCCCGCCGCATCCCGCGCGCAGCCATGTCACGGCGCAGACTGGCGAGCGGCTTCTCGTTGAGAAAGCCGGTGAGGTAATAGCTGGCGTAAGGCAGCAACTCGCCCCGCCCCAACCCGATGAAGAGCGCGTTGAATTCCGATTCCACCGCGCGCGGCGTGCTCACCTTCGCCACCCGCGCAAGCGCCGACACTGCCTGCCCCATCGCAGTGTCGTCGCCGCTCAGCGCAGCGGTCCGCTCCAGCAGCGCGGCATCGGCGGGGCGTGCCAGCAACACTGCGAGGAAGTCGTAGAGATCAGCGCGCATGCGGTCTTCTTCGGCGATCGCGGGCGCGGCTTCTGTGGTGTCCATAATGGCCTCTTGGTTGGTCATGCCTGCTCTCCGGCGTTGTCGGCATAGGCAAAGCGCATCCGCCGACGCGGCGGCGGATGCGGTGCGTCTTCCGCCTCGGTATCTGCGGACACATCCGGCGTGGGCACAGCCTGTTCACGGACCTCCGCTTCCGGCGCCTCGGCCTCTGCCACGGGCTCCGTCTCGGTCAGCGCCATCGGTTCGGGTGCCTCGCCCTCGGCCTCTGCGGCAGCTTCTGCCTCGGCCTGCCGGGCCATCTCCTGCACATGGGCGAGCATTCCCTTGCCCACCTGATAGGCAGTCTGCATTCCCTCGATCACGCAGGCGCTGTCGGTGAAATCCTCACCGTAATCCACCATCCCATCGAGATTGGCGAGCGCCGGGTTGCTCAGCCACAGCCGCCGAAGCGCCCGGCGGCGCAGGCGCTCGGGCACGGCCTTGGCCATGAAAGCCTGGAAATCGTCACCCGCCTCGAGCGTATCGGGATCGGGCAGGCCCAGTTCCTCGCAAATCTCCGCGTCCGACTTGTCGGCCAGCGTGACCTCGCGCTCGGCCTCGGCCTGCTCGGCGGCGGCACGTTCCTCCGCCGCGTCCTCGGCGGCAACCCGCGCCTTGCGGCGCGACCAGAAATCCGCGGCCCCGGTCAATGCATCCTCTCCTTGCGGGCGCGCGATGGCGCGCGGTAGACATCCGCCGTCTGCGGGATGCGCGCATCGCCGATCCCATCCTCCGATCCCGTCACCCGGACCCGATCGCGCTTGCGCTTCTTGAACGCCTCCTCGACGTGGTGCGCGGCGACGAAATCGCGGATCAGCGCGATCAACCCCTCGGGCATCGGCACCCGCTCCACCATCTCTTCGCCGGTGTCGCAGTAATCCTGCGCCTCGAAGGGCGAGGCAGTGACCAGCGTTACCTCGAAAGGCATCTGCCCGCCCTGCGCCGCCACCGGGCGCATAACGACGTAAACCGACGGAACCCGCGCGCGCAGCGCCTCAAGATAGGCATCGGTTTGCGTGTGGTGCAGATCGAGGGTCAGCGTGGCGGCGTGATACTCGACGACATCGCCGTCGCGGCGCAGTTCGCGCCATTCCGCGGGGCCCGCGCCGGGCAGCACAGCCACCGCA
The DNA here is from genome assembly GCF_056859295.1 of Roseovarius sp. B-10. Lineage (NCBI taxonomy): Bacteria > Pseudomonadati > Pseudomonadota > Alphaproteobacteria > Rhodobacterales > Roseobacteraceae > Roseovarius > Roseovarius sp. B-10. The sequence goes on from NZ_JBSXOE010000042.1 coordinate 119,558, forward strand.
CGCCAACTCCACGGCACCCACCGCGTCACCCCCGGCGCACGCCGCACGACAACCCCCAGGGGCAGAAGCATTTGCTTGTCTTGTGCGACGGCGGTCACGGCTGGCGATGTCCCCAATTGCTGGCCCTGCCAAGATTGGTGCAGTTTTTTGACCACGCAAAGCATTTTCTGTGCGCAACGGTCTACCGCGGCACGATCCCGGACATTTTGAACCACACCGCCACGGTAACCGTGCCGGATTGGACAGATTGACCGGATCGGTGTCAAAATGCTGCGCCGCCGCATGGCAAGATGCTGAAAACAAATGGAATCAATCAGGCTTACGAACCCGTGAAATTAGCCGCTCACGATCGTGCAGTGTGATTCGAATGGCTGTTTACGGCGACCTCGAATCATGTCTAAGCTTCTGCCTGATCCGCGCCAAACGCGCCTTTCCCGAAACCGAAACACCCGGGGGAAACATGCCCAAACGCTTGATATTATGCGACTGCTCCGGCTCTCAGGAGATCGACGCCGCGGCGCTTTCGCGGACTTCCGGGCTTGTGTGCTCTCGGATGCATAGTGCGCTGTGCACCGCCGAAACAGGGTCCGCCACCAAGGCCATCGCCGCCGCGGACGGCGACGAACCGATCATCTGCTGCACGCAGGAGCGCCGAGTCTTCGACGAGATTGCCGCCGATCTGGGCGTCGAGCCTCCCCCCTGCCTCGACCTGCGTGACCGCGCCGGGTGGACCGACGATCAGGCCTCGACGCTGCCCAAAATGTCCGCGCTCGTGGCCGAGGCCACCCTGCCCGCGCGCCCCGACAAGAGCGTGGACGTCACCTCCGAGGGGCTGTGCCTAGTCATCGGTGAGGCCGCGGTGGCACTGTCAGCCGCCGAGCGGCTCGCGCCGATGCTGGCGGTCACGGTCCTTTTGACAGACGACAGCGCCCCGCCCGACAATCGCGATTTCGATACGATCAGCGCGCGCATCACGACGGCACAGGGTGCGCTCGGCGGCTTCCACCTCCGGCTCGACGCGTTGCGCCAGGTCAATCCCGGCGGGCGCGGCGCGCTGGAATGGACTGCGCCGCGCAGCGGGGCAGAGACGACCTGCGACGTCATCATAGACCTCACCGGCGGCACCCCACTGTTTCCCGCCCCGGAAAAGCGTGAGGGCTACCTGCGCGCCGATCCCGGCAGCCTGCCAGCGGTGGCCGACGCGATCCTCGCCGCCTCGCAGCTTACCGGCACCTTCGAGAAGCCACTCTACGTGACGGTCGAGCCGCTTCTCTGCGCGCATTCCCGCGCCGAGCAGACCGGTTGTACCAAGTGCCTCGACATCTGCCCCACCGGCGCGATCACACCTGCGGGAGAGCATGTCAGCGTTGATCCGATGGTCTGCGCGGGCTGCGGGGCCTGCGCCGCGCGCTGCCCATCGGGCGCGATCACCTATGACGCACCGCCGCCCGACATGATCCTACGCCGCATCCAGACGCTGGCGTCGGCCTATCGCCGCGCGGGCGGCGAAGCGCCACGGCTGCTGGTGCATGACGCAGACTTTGGCGCGGAGATGATCCGCCTCGCCGCACGCCATGGGCGCGGCCTGCCCGCCGACGTGATCCCGCTGGAAATGAGCGCGCTCGCAAGCTTCGGCCATGCCGAGATTCTCGCCGCGCTCGCCTCGGGCTTTGCCGAGGTCTCGGTGCTGCTGTCGCCCAGCACCGAGCGCGACGCGCCCGACGCCGAGCTGCCGCTTGCGCAGGCGATGGCGGGCGGCCACCCGATACGCCTTCTGGACCTCGCCGACCCCGACATGCTCTGCGACGCGCTCTACAATACCGAGGCTCCCGCGCCGCTCGCCGAGCCGGTCTTGCCGATGGGCAGCCGTCGGCAGGTGGCCCGGCTGGCCGCCCGCGCGCTCAACCCCGGGGCCGAGAGCCTGCCCCTGCCCGAGGGCGCACCCTATGGCGCAGTTCTCGTCAACCAGGACGCCTGCACGCTGTGCCTCTCGTGCGTGTCGCTCTGTCCCTCGGGCGCGCTGCTGGACAACGAGGATCTGCCGCAACTGCGCTTTCAAGAGGATGCCTGCCTGCAATGCGGCATCTGTGCCACGATCTGCCCGGAAAAGGCGATCACGCTGGAGCCGCGCATGAACGTGACCGAGGCCGCGCTCGGGCAGGTGGTGCTCAACGAGGAAGAGCCGTTTGCCTGCATCGAATGCGGTGCGCTCTTCGGCTCGAAATCGACCATTGAAAAGATCACCGAGAAGCTGGCGGGCAAGCATTCCATGTTCGGCACACCCGACGCCGCGCGCACGATCCAGATGTGCGAGAATTGCCGCATCAACGCACAGTTCGGTGCGGCAGACAGCCCGTTCTCGTCGGGCGAGCGCCGGCGCCCGCGCACCACCGAGGATTACCTGTCGAACCGCAAGGTTCAGACGCCGAACCGCAAGGATCACTGAAATTGGATCGGCGCCCCCAGATCGGCGGGAGCGATGCCCGCCACATAGGCAAGGATCGCCTCGATCTCGCCCAGGCTCACCTCGACGGGCACGATGGCCGGCGGCAGGTGCTTGGCAAAGCCCTCGGTCACGCCGGGCACCTGCGTGAAGGCGGGATGCGGGTTGAGGGCGTAGAACGTCTGGAACCGGGCGTCCCAGTCGCTCAGCGTGCGCAGCACCGGAAAGGACGGGGTCGAGCCGATGCCGCCGCGCCGGTTGGGATCAACCACGTGGCAGCGCCCGCACTTGGCTTGCGCAACGCGTCGCCCCAACGCGGCGTCGCCGTCGAAGCTTGGAGCCTCCTCCTCCATCGCGTCGGCCTCGGGCGGCGCGAAGGGCGCCGTGCCCGCCACCTCGTAGCTCGTGACGGTTCGCCGCCCGATCTCCGAGGTCAGCCAATCCACGAAGCGCACCGCTCCCGGATGATCGTCCCTGATGCGCAGCCGCCATGTCTCCCCCGAGCCCGTGAACACCGCGCGCCCCTCTTGCGTGCCGAGCGTCGCCTCGGCTGCGGCCTTGCCAGGCACAACCTCGATCCGAACGCCAGTCTTCAACGAGAAACGCGGCAACAGGTAATCGAGCAGCCCGCTTTCCACCAGCGACGCGGGCGCGGCAAGACTGAACCGCTTGTCGTCGGCCTGCGCCGCCAATGGCAAGCCGACCGCCATCACCAGCGCCAGCGCGCCGCAAAGGCACGCGAATATCGGGGCGAGACGAACCATACCGGACCGTAGAAACAAGACTATATCCGCGTCAAGCGGAGGATCAGAAGACAGGAGACCGCGATGAGTGACGACTTCAACATGTCGATGCGCAAGTTTCTCAAGCAGGTGGGCGTCACCTCGCAGCAGGCCATCGAAGAGGGCCTGCGCGCCAAGGGCGCAACCGCGGGCCAGGAATTCGAGGCCAAGGTGGTGCTGACCGTCGATGGGCTCGATGTCGAGCACGTGGTAACCGGAAAGATCAAGGGGCAGAACTGAGGTGGCAGCAACACGCGAGAGCGTCCTCGAGGCGCTGAAGCAAATCACCGATCCCGTGAGCGGGTCGGATATCGTGGCGGCGGGCGTGGTGCGCGCGCTCAATGTCGAGGGCGAGGAGGTGCGTTTCGTCCTCGAGATCGACCCGGCCAAGGCCGAGACCTATGGTCCCGTGCGCGACGCCGCCGAACAGGCGGCGAAATCGGCAGGTGCGGGCAGTGTTTCGGCGGTTCTGACCGCCCATTCGGCCAAGGAGCCACCCGACCTCAAGCCCACAAAAAAGGCGGAGCCCAAGGGACCGCAGCGCGTACCCGGTGTCGATCACATCATCGCCATCGCGTCGGGAAAGGGGGGCGTCGGTAAATCCACCGTCGCGGCCAATATCGCCTGCGCACTGGCCGCCGAGGGCCGACGTGTGGGCCTGCTGGATGCCGATGTCTACGGACCCTCGCAACCACGGATGCTGGGCGTCTCGGGTCGTCCCGCCAGCCCGGATGGCAAGATCATCCTGCCGCTGCGCAATCACGGCGTCACCATGATGTCTATCGGCCTGATGGTGAACGAGGATCAGGCCGTCGTGTGGCGCGGCCCGATGCTGATGGGCGCATTGCAACAGATGCTGATGCAGGTGCAATGGGGTGCGCTCGACTGCCTGATAGTCGACCTACCGCCGGGCACCGGCGACGTGTCGATGACGCTGGCACAAAAGACCGAGGTGGACGGCGCGATCATCGTCTCCACCCCGCAGGACGTGGCGCTTCTGGACGCGCGCAAGGGAATCGACATGTTCACCCAGCTCAAGGTGCCGGTGCTGGGGCTGATCGAGAACATGAGCACGCATATCTGCTCCAATTGCGGACATGAGGAGCACATCTTCGGCCATGGCGGCGTCAAGGCCGAGGCCGAGAAGATGGGCGTGCCGCTGCTGGCCGAGGTGCCGCTGCATCTCGATATCCGGGTGGCCTCGGATGGCGGCGCACCCATCGTGGTGACCAAGCCCGACAGCCCGCAGGCTCAGGCGTTTCGGAACGTGGCACGCGATCTCGTCAGCATGGGCGTGGCATGAGCGCACCCTCCTTTCCGCCGCTGATGTCGGGGCTCGCCGTCACCGGCGCGATATCACCCTTCGACAAGGCCCGCGCGATGGCCGCGCTGGGCTGCGACGCCGGGCTCATCGTGCACAACGTGACCGACAGGCAACTGGCAGCGGCGCTCGTGATGGCCCCCGAGGTGCCGCTGGCGCAGGCGATGGCGATGCTGCCCGCCTGCGGCATCGGCTTTCAGAACGCGCTCGGCGCGCTGGCCCCGCCAGAGGTGGCGGTGCATCTCGAATGGCCGGGAGGCATCCGGGTCAACGGCGCGCGCTGCGGGCGGCTGCGCGTGGCGGCAGGAGGTACCGACCCGGCCGCCCTGCCCGGCTGGCTCGTGGTGGGGCTGGACGTGCCGATTACCCCCGGCACGGACCACCCCGGCGAAACCCCGGACGAGACCGCCCTGCTCGAAGAAGGTTGCGCCGAACTTGACCCTCTCATGCTGCTCGAGGCCTGGGCGCGACACACGCTTGTCTGGATTACCCGCTGGGAGGACGAGGGCCCGCGCCCTCTTCACGCCGAATGGCGCGGCCTCGCCTGGGGCATGGGCGAGGCGGTCACGCTTGGTGGCCTAACCGGCATGTGGGTTGGTGTGGACGAGGATTTCGGTATGCTCATGCGCGAGGGTGACATCACCCATCTGATCCCCCTCACCTCGCTGCTGGAGGTCACACAATGAAACTCGCCCGCGCAATCCATTTCGACGAGAGCGACCTGCGCGTCTATCACAGCCCAGCACGCACCGGCGAATGGTGCATTTCCGGCGGCTTCGAATTCTCTAACTGGGGCGAGGGCGATCTGGTCGGCAAGGCGCGGCAGGCCTTCGCCAATGGCTGGCTCGGGGTCGAGACCTTCGGCCGCGCCACCTTCGTCGCCGTCACGCAGATCGAGCTGGACGAGGCCGAGGTCGTGACACGAGCGCTGGCGCAGCACTTCGTCGATGTCTACGGCGCGCCCGATATACAGGCCGCCCTGCCCGTGGCACGGGACGAGATCGCTCAGATGGCCGACCTGTGCGACGAGCACGCGCCCAACACGCTGCTCACCGTGATGCGCGAGCTGTCAGAGGCCGGGGTGCACGAAAGCTTTAGCACCATCGCGCCGCAAGGGGCCGAACTCGATCTCGTGGCGGTGCACGGCTCGCTCGACGAATGAGGCGCGCCCGAAGGTGCGCCTCTTAACAATCACAGGTTCGGGTAGATCGGGAAGCGCGCGCAGAGCGCCTCGACCTCAGCCTTGACCTTTTCCTCCACCGCGCCGTTGCCGTCCTCGCCATTCGCGGCGAGGCCATCGACCACCTCGATGATCCAGTCGGCGATCTGACGGAATTCCGCCTCGCCGAAGCCGCGCGTCGTGCCCGCCGGGCTGCCGAGGCGGATGCCGCTCGTCACAGTCGGCTTTTCCGGGTCGAACGGCACGCCGTTCTTGTTGCAGGTGATATGCGCGCGGCCCAGCGCCTTCTCGGTGGCGTTGCCCTTCACGCCCTTGGGCCGCAGGTCCACCAGCACCACGTGGGTGTCGGTGCCATGCGTCACAGTATCCAGCCCGCCCTTGATGAGCTGGTCCGACAGCGCCTGAGCATTGGCCACAACGGCATTGATATAGCTCTTGAATTCCGGGCGCAGGGCCTCGCCGAAGGCCACTGCCTTGGCGGCGATCACATGCATCAGGGGTCCGCCCTGGATACCGGGGAAGATGGCCGAGTTGAACTTCTTGGCCAGCGCCTCGTCATCCGTCAGGATCATGCCCCCGCGCGGGCCGCGCAGCGTCTTGTGCGTCGTCGTGGTCGCCACATGCGCATGCGGGAACGGGCTGGGATGCTCGCCCGCCGCCACGATTCCGGCGAAATGCGCCATGTCGACGTGAAGATACGCGCCGACGCTGTCGGCAATCTCGCGCATCTTCGCGAAGTCGATCTGGCGCGGGATGGCCGAGCCGCCAGCGATGATGAGCTTGGGCTGATGCTCGGTGGCCAGCGCCTGTACCTGGTCGTAGTCGATCAGGTTGTCCTGCTTGCGCACGCCGTACTGGATGGCGTTGAACCACTTGCCCGACTGGTTGGGCGCCGCGCCATGCGTCAGGTGCCCGCCCGCATCGAGGCTCATGCCGAGGATGGTATCGCCCGGCTTCAGGAGCGCGGTGAATACACCCTGGTTGGCCTGGCTGCCGGAATTCGGCTGCACGTTGGCAAAGCCGCAGCCAAAGAGTTGGCAGGCCCGCTCGATGGCGAGGTTCTCGGCGATGTCCACGAACTGGCAGCCGCCGTAATAGCGCCGCCCCGGATAGCCCTCGGCATACTTGTTGGTCATCACCGAGCCCTGCGCTTCCATCACCGCCGCCGAGACGATGTTCTCGGAAGCAATGAGCTCGATCTCGTCGCGCTGGCGACCGAGCTCCTGCTCAATCGCGCGGGAAATTTCGGGATCGCGCGAGGCCAGCGCCTCGGTGAAGAAGCCGCTATCGGCCAAGGGCCGGATTCCGTCATGGGGCATGTGCTGTCCTCCGCCAGAAGATAACTTTCGCGATCACGTAGCCGAAAGGTGCCCCCAAGGAAAGATCGCAAAGCGACACATCCGCCCGCCACACCGGCATGGCTGGCCTTGGGGCGCGAATTGTGCTTCGATCCGCGCTCCAAAGCCACGAGGAGTCCAGATGCGCTGCAAGATCGCCTTTGTCGCCAGCGACGTGCCCAGCGCCCAAACCGCACGCGCCGCCCTTGTCGCACGCTTCGGCGATGCACCCGAAGCGCAGGCCGACGTGATCGTGGCGCTGGGCGGGGACGGGTTCATGCTGCACACCATGCACCGCACGCAGGCGCTCGACACGCCGGTCTACGGAATGAATCGTGGCACCGTTGGCTTTCTGATGAACGACTATACCGAAACCGACCTGCCCGAGCGGCTCGCCAGTGCCGAGGAAGAGATCATTAACCCATTGGCCATGCGCGCCGAGGCCAATGACGGCACAGTGCACGAGGCGCTGGCCATCAACGAGGTATCGCTCCTGCGCGCCGGACCACAGGCGGCCAAGCTGCGCATCTCCATCGACGGGCGGTTGCGGCTGGAGGAGTTGATCTGCGACGGCGCGCTGGTGGCCACGCCCGCCGGCTCCACCGCGTACAACTATTCCGCCCACGGGCCGATCCTGCCCATCGGCTCGGACGTTCTGGCACTCACCGCGGTGGCCGCGTTCCGTCCCCGACGCTGGCGCGGCGCGCTCTTGCCCAAGACAGCCTGCGTCCGCTTCGACGTGATCGACCCGGACAAGCGCCCGGTCATGGCGGATGCCGACAGCCGCTGGGTGGAAAGCGTGAACTGGGTAGAAATCCGCTCACGCACCGATATCCGCCACCGCATCCTGTTCGATCCCGGCCACGGGCTGGAGGAACGGCTGCTGCGCGAGCAGTTTACCTGAAGTGACCAAAGTGGCCATGTTATCCACAGAAAAATTCACAGGCTTGCACAAAGATGATCAATAAAGGCCCAGCCATTAAAATGACAGGTCTGCATCGTGGCTGCGCCCATAGGTCATCGCAACCAGGCTCTTAACCGTCTCGGGGCGCGGCCCGCCGCGCAACAGCGCCCCGATGCCGCGAAATCCGTGAAAGGCACATCCAGATCGGCCCACGCCTGAATGAATCGGCGACGATTTTCCGTGCTCACCGTCCCGGTGAGCCGCAAATGCCGCGTGGCGCCCGCGCCCCGCGCCCCGCGCCTCGCCGGCAGAAACATCACTCACCACCTGATCGGTGAAAAAGCGATGGGCACCGGGTGGCTGCGGCATGTAACCGTCGGATGACGGATCGGGTATGGCACAGGCCAGACAAGCAAAAAATGCATGGATATGAAGGCACACGATGTGTCTCCTCATGTGGAGACAGCTCCCCTGACAAGCGCCCGCACCCCTCCTTGTTATCGGATATCATCGGCACGCTATTGCTTGTCCTACCCCGACTTGCGCACCCTCGCTTGGCCTGCACTACGCAGGTGTGCCATGTCAGGGAAGGGAGGCACGGTCATGCGGGTAATGAATGCCATCAGGATACTTCTGCTTGGAAGCCTGATCGTCGCGGGAATCGTCTTGTATCCGGAGCGGGATGGAAACAACCCCGATCCGGCCTCGGTAACCAGTCTCATCCCCAACCCCGTGACGGTAACGATCCTGACCGCGCGCTCGTCCTGAGGCACGGCTCTTCTCCTGCCCGGCGCACCGGGCAAGCCGATCCCCCGCGCGGGTCCGCCCGCGCGGGGGAATTTCGTCAATCTTTTGCCAGGCCAATACTTTGCAGGGCACTCTTGATCTCGTCGAGGATCGCCGGATCGTCGATCGTGGCGGGCATCTTGTACTCCTGCCCGTCGGCGATACGTACCATGATCGCACGCAAGATCTTGCCCGAGCGGGTCTTGGGCAGGCGGTCCACCACCACAGCGAGCTTGAACGCCGCCACCGGCCCAATCTGGTCGCGAACGAGGCCGACGCATTCGCGCACGATCTCGTCATGACCACGGTTGACGCCCTTGGTCAGGCACAGGAATCCCACCGGCGCCTGCCCCTTGAGCGCGTCACTCGCCCCGATCACGGCGCATTCGGCCACGTCCGGATGGCTGGCCAGAACCTCCTCCATCGCGCCGGTGGACAGGCGATGCCCGGCCACGTTAATCACATCGTCGGTGCGCGCCATGATCCACAGATAGCCGTCCTCGTCCTTCATGCCCGCGTCGCCGGTCTCGTAATAGCCGGGGAAATGGTCGAGGTAGGATTTGCGATAGCGGTCTTCGGCATTCCACAGCGTTGGCAGCGTGCCCGGCGGCAGCGGCAGCTTGATCGCGATAGCGCCCAGCGTGCCCGGCGGCACCTCGTGCCCGCCCTCGTCGAGGATCTGCACGTCATAACCCGGCATCGCCACGGTGGGCGAGCCGATCTTGACGGGCATCGGCTCGCACCCTGCCGGGTTGCCGGCGATGGTCCAGCCCGTCTCGGTCTGCCACCAGTGGTCATAAACCGGCACGCTCATCTTGTCGGCGGCCCAGTTGATCGTGTCGGGGTCAGCGCGCTCGCCCGCGAGATAAAGCGCGCGCAGGCAGGAAATGTCGTATTTCGCCAGCTCTTTTGCCTCCGGGTCGTCGCGCTTGATCGCACGGAACGCCGTCGGCGCCGTGAAAAAGCTCTTTACGTTGTGCTCGGAGATCACCCGCCAGAAGGTGCCCGCATCGGGCGTGCCCACCGGCTTGCCCTCGAACACGACGGTGGTGTTGCCGTGAATGAGCGGCCCGTAACAGATATAGCTGTGCCCCACGACCCAGCCCACATCCGACGCCGCCCAGAACACCTCGCCAGGGTTCACGTCATAGATGTTCTTCATCGTCCAGTTGAGCGCCACGAGGTGCCCACCAGTGTGGCGCACCACGCCCTTTGGCTGTCCGGTGGTGCCAGAGGTATAAAGGATATAGGCAGGGTGGTTGCCCTCGACGGGCAAGCACTCGGCGGGCTCGACCCCATATTGAAAGGCGTGCCAGTCCAGATCGCGCCCCGGTTCGAGATGGGCAACCTCCTCCTCGCGCTGAAAGATCACGCAAAACTCGGGCTTGTGGCGCGCCTGCTGGATGGCGCCATCCAGTAGTGGCTTATACTGCACCACCCGGCCCGGCTCGATTCCGCAGGAGGCGGCGATGATCGCCTTGGGTGCGCAATCGTCAATCCGCACTGCAAGCTCGTGCGCGGCAAACCCGCCGAACACCACCGAATGTACCGCGCCGATCCGCGCGCAGGCCAGCATCGCCTCCAGCGCCTCGGGCACCATCGGCATGTAGATGATAACGCGATCGCCCTTTTCCACGCCGCGCGCACGCAAGGCACCTGCCAGCCGCGCCACCCGCGAGCGCAGTTGCGCATAGCTGATCTTTTGCTTGATGCCGGTCACGGGACTGTCATGGATGATCGCCGCCTGCGCGCCGCGCCCGGCCTCGACATGGCGATCCACCGCATTCCAGCAGGTATTCACCAGCCCGTCACTGAACCATTCATAGAGCGGGGCGTTCTCGGCAAAGAGCGCCTTCGACGGCTTGCGCGCCCAGTCGATCGCCTCGGCCTGTTCGAGCCAAAATCCCTCGGGGTCAGCCAGCGAACGCGCGTAAATCTCCTTGTATCCCATCGTATCCTCCTCCGATCCTTTGCATCGGTGTTACGGATCGCGTGGGCCTGCGGCAAGCGCCGAGCGCGGCGGCGCGGCAGAAGGCCGCGAAATATTTGCAGAAACTCCCCCAGATAGCCTGCAAATTTTTGCAAACTATCGGTAAGGAGGGTTTTCTAGTCTCCCAGTCCGGAAACTTTGCAAATTTTTCTTAAAACCCCTGCTAACCGGCGATTCTATCCGTAATGCGCCACCGGTGTTCCGGCGATCGCGGCCATGTTCAGAAGACCCCGCGCCGTGATCCCCGGCGTCACCACATGCGCGCGGTTTCCCATGCCCATCAGGATCGGCCCCACCTCCAGCCCGCCAGCCTTGGCCTTGAGGATGTTTCGCACCCCCGAGGCCGCGTCGGCATGGCCAAAGATCAGCACGTTTGCCACCCCCTCCAGCCGATTGCCGGGCAAGAGCCGGTCGCGCAGTTCCGGATCGAGCGCGGCATCCACGTTCATCTCGCCCTCGTAGGCAAAGTCACGCGGCGCGGCGTCGAGCAACTCGATCGCCGCGCGCAACCGCTTGCCCGAACCCTCGGACTGGTTGCCAAACTGCGACTGCGAGCAGAACGCCACCTTGGGCGTGATCCCGAAGCGGCGTACGTGGCGTGCGGCCCCGATGGCGATCTCGGCGAGGTTCTCTGGCGTCGGCAGCGAATAGACATGGGTATCGGCGATAAAGAGCGGCCCATCCTCGAGGATCATCAGGCTGAGCGCGCCGTGTGGGTGATGCTCGCCATCAGCCAGCACTTGGGACACGTAGTTGAGATGCCAGCGAAACTCGCCGAATGTGCCACAGATCAGGCTGTCGGCCTCGCCACGCTGCACCATCACCGCGCCGATGGCGGTGGTGTTGGTGCGCATCACCGCGCGCGCGATGTCGGGCGTCACTCCGCGCCGCGCCATGATCGCGTGATAGGTCTCCCAGTAGTCGCGGTAGCGCGGGTCGTTCTCGGGGTTGACCACGTTGAAATCGCGCTCTGGTCGGATCGCCAGCCCCGCCCGCTCGCAGCGCCGAGCGATCACCTCGGGCCGCCCGATCAGGATCGGCTGTTCCGGCGTCTCTTCCAAGACCGCCTGCGCGGCGCGCAGCACGCGCTCGTCCTCGCCCTCGGCAAAGACGAGACGGCGCGCCGCGGTTCGCGCAGCCTCGAAGACCGGACGCATCAGCAGCGCCGACTTGAACACGCTGGCATCGAGATCGGCCTTATATTGTTCCAGGTCGGCGATGGGTCGCGTGGCGACACCGGTCTCCATTGCCGCGCGCGCCACCGATGACGACACGATCCCCGACAGGCGCGGGTCGAACGGCTTGGGGATCAGGTAATCGGGGCCGAAAGTCATCGCCTCGCCGCGGTAGGCCGCCGCCGCTTCTGCGCTGGTGCTGGCGCGCGCAAGATCGGCGATCCCTTGCACGCAGGCCACCTGCATGGCGTCGTTAATTTCGGTCGCACCCGCATCCAGCGCCCCGCGGAAGATGAACGGGAAACACAGCACATTGTTGACCTGGTTGGGAAAATCCGAGCGCCCCGTTGCGATGATCGCGTCCGGCACCGCCGCGCGCGCCTTATCGGGCATGATCTCGGGGTCGGGGTTGGCCAGCGCGAAGACGATCGGGCGTGCCGCCATCTCGCGCACCATCTCGGGCGTCAGCACGTTGGGCCCCGACAGCCCTAGGAACAGGTCCGCGCCCGCGATCACGTCGCCCAGGCTGCGCGGGTCCGAGGCCTGCGCAAAGGCGGCTTTCTCGGGGTTCATGTCTACCTCGCGGCCCTCGTGCACCAGCCCATGAATGTCGCACAGCCACACGTTCTCGCGTTTCACCCCCAGCTTCAGCAGCATGTTTAGACAGGCGATGCCCGCCGCTCCACCGCCGGCCGAGACCACCTTGATATCCTCGAACCGCTTGCCCGCTACATGAAGCGCATTGGTCGCCGCCGCGCCCACAACGATGGCGGTGCCATGCTGGTCGTCGTGAAACACCGGAATGTTCATCCGCTCACGACAGATGCGCTCGACGATGAAACAGTCGGGCGCCTTGATATCCTCGAGATTGACCGCACCGAAGGTGGGCTCCAACGCGCAGACAATCTCGGCCAGCCGCTCAGGATCGGGCTCGTTCACCTCGATGTCGAAACAGTCGATATTGGCGAACTTCTTGAAGAGCACTGCCTTGCCCTCCATCACCGGCTTGGAGGCAAGTGCGCCGATATTGCCCAGGCCCAGCACCGCGCTGCCGTTCGTGACCACTGCCACCAAGTTGCCGCGCGCGGTGTAGCGCCGCGCGGTCTGCGGGTCGGCCTTGATCTCGATGCACGCCTCGGCCACGCCGGGGCTGTAGGCGCGCGCTAGGTCGCGGCCATTGGCCATCGGCTTGGTGGCGCGTATCTCCAGCTTCCCGGGCTTGGGGAACTCGTGATATTCAAGCGCCGCCGCGCGCAGGATGTCCTTGGGGCTATCGGTCATGGGTCTCCTCCCGGTCTCCGATCAGCATAACGCAACGATCGTTTAACGTTAAACCATTTTGGTCTTAGCACGACTCACCCGACCCGCAAACCCCCTGCCTGAGGACCGGACGGCCCAAACCCTGGGCTTCGGCACCGGGACCGACCCCCAGCATCTGCGGTAAGTGACGCGCACGCCACTAGATGAGCCAATACCTGTTTACTAAGCGGTGAAAATAAGGCACGTTTCCGGGTATTGATCTAGGGGGGTCGCATGTCGGTTCGTCGCTTTCTGTATCTGTCCTGCATGGCTGTTGCGCTGACCGCAGGGCCGGGCGAGGCGCAATCCCTTCGTAACCTGCCCGTTCCGGCCGAATTCCCGCCCGATTCCTACAGCAGCACACAGTATGTCGACAGCGCGGGCTGCGTCTTCGTCCGGGCGGGTGTCGGCGCGGCCGAGACGTGGGTGCCGCGCCTCACTCGCTCGCGCCAGCCGCTTTGCGGTTTTAGCCCCTCGCTCGCCAAGGCCAAGGCAGACGAGGAACCCGCTCAAAAGACACAACGAACGGCGGCTGCGCCTAAGCCGACACCCGCGCCACGTAGCGCGAAGCCCCCGGCAAAGCCCGCCACCGCACCCCGCACAGCCAGTGCCCGGCCCGCCCCCCGGGCGCCGGAGCGCGTCACTGTCATCACCACCACCAAGACCGCGTCGCAAGCCGCGCCGAAACCCGAGGCCAAACCCGCAGGACGGCCCGCACGCAAGATCACGCCCCCCGACCCCGGACAAACCGCCTGCGCCGGGCTCAGCGGCGTGTCGGCGGCCTATACCGTCCAGCACAACGGCTCGCCCGTGCGCTGCGGCCCGCAACAAGCGCACTACATCACCTATGCACGAGGCGGCAGCACTGCCGTCACCCCACCGCCGGGCACAATCGCCACGCCCGAGAGCGTGCCGCCCGGCACCCGCGTCGCGCCGGCCCGCGTCTACGCCAGCCAGCAGACCAGCCTCGCCGGTATCAGCGTGCCCGACGGCATGAAACCGGCTTGGGAAGACGACCGACTCAACCCGCGCCGCGCGCACCAGACCTTCGAGGGCAAGGCGCGGATGGAACTGATGTGGACGAACACCGTGCCGCGCCGCCTCATCGACCGGAGCACCGGGGCCGACGTGATCCACAACTTTCCGGGGCTTCAGCCGCCCTATACCAGCTTCGACGAGCAGCGCGCCGCCGGGGTGACCGTGGCCACGCGCGGCAGCTACGTGCCCGATCCCGTCACTGTGCGCGAGGCGCGTCAGCGCGCACAGGCCAGCGCACCTCTCGCCTCGGTCTCGACGCGCTCGGCCCCGGCCACCACCGCTGCCGTGCCGGAACCAAAGCCAACGCCCGCCCCGCAAAAGCCGCGCCAAACCGCGCATTACGCGCAGGCGGGGCTCTTTGCCGATGCAGCGCAGGGCCTTACCGCCGCGCGCCGCATCGCCGAGGCCGGGATGCCCGCCCGACGCGGCACGCTTCGACGCGACGGGCGCAAGCTAACCCTCGTGCTCGCCGGGCCGTTCGGCTCAAAGGCGGATGCCCGCGCAGGCGCGGCGCGGCTGCGCGGCATGGGCTTTGAGAACGTGCGGCTGCGCTAGACTGCGGGCGGGCGCGCCGCGCGCCGCCCCATGAGCAGCGCCATGTCGAGCATCCGGGCGGAAAAGCCCCACTCGTTGTCATACCAGCCGAACACTCGCAACAGCCCGCCCGCCGAGACCGATATCTGCGGGCCGCTGACAATCAGGCTCTCCGGTCGCCCGCGCAGGTCCGACGACACCAGCGGCGCCTCGGTCCAGCCCAGCCAGTGATGGCGCGCGGCGGCGGCGCGCAGCATCGCGGCCACCCCCTCTACCGTCACCGGAGCGCGGGTCTGAACCGTCAGGTCGATGGCCGAGACTGACGCCGTCGGCACCCGGATCGCCCGCGCCTCGATACGTCCCGCGAGGCCGGGCAGAACCTGCCCAGTCAGGTGCTGCGCGCTCGTGGTGGTGGGCACCATCGACAGCGCGGCGGCGCGACTGCGCTCGGGCGCGCCGCGCGGCTTGTCCACCGTGGGCTGGCTGCCGGTATAGCAATGCACCGTGGTCATCTGCCCGCTGACGATGCCATACGCCTCGTCCAGAAGCCGCGCCAGCGGCGCGAGCGCGTTGGTGGTGCACGATGCGTTCGACACGATCCGCTGCCCGGCCAGCGCCTCCTCGTTGGCCCCCATGACCACGGTGATATCGGCCTCATCCGAAGGCCCCGAGACCAGCACCATGCGCGCGCCCGCCGCCAGCCCCCGCTCGGCCACGGCGCGCGCACCGGCCATGCCGGTGCAGTCGAGCACCAGATCGACGCCCGAGAGGTCGAGTTCGCTCAGGTCGCGCGCCGCGTGGAACGGGATCGCACACCCGTCGACCACCAATGTCGCCGCATCCTCCCGCGTCACCGTGCCAGGCCAGGGGCCGAACACGCTGTCATACTGGAAGAGATAGGCACAGGTCTCGATCGGCTCGATCTCGTTGATGCAAACCAGTTCGAAATCGCGGCGCTCGCGCATCAGGATGCGCAGGATCGTGCGACCGATGCGCCCGAACCCATTGATGGCGATACGCAGGGGCGGTTGGGTCATGGCGATCTCCCGGGACGAAGGTCAGTGCGGCTGACATTGTCGCAGGGCGCGCGGCTTGGCCAGAGGTGAAACACGATTTGATCAAATCGACCCATGCGGATCGAAGCAATAGTCGAACCGCGCGATATCCTCGGCGGCGATGTCGGCCACGATCGCGGCGGTGCGGTCGCTGTAATACCCCCGGTAATCGCCGCGCGCCGAGGGGTTGAGCCGCGGCAGGTCGAGACGAAATCCGAGATGCTGCCAGAGCGGCCCGGCATCGGCTTCGAACGCCTCAAGCCGTATGCAGAGGCGCGCGTGTTCCTGGCCATCAGAGGCGGTCATGTAATGGCGTGCGGGCTGCGCGGCCCAGGCGGCGCGGGTCTCGGGCGCGGCGACGAACCCGGCGAAATTGCGCGCGCGCGCCAGCCGCACAGCCGGATGATCGAAGCTCTGCGCGCGCGCCCAGTTGTAATAGCTCACCATCCGGTCCCACGGGTTGCGCACCAGGGTGACAGTGAACATGGCGGCGATCTCTGCGGGCGTCAGCAATCCGTCGATATCGGCGAGCGTGGAATGCTTCCACAGCCGTCCCCGAGCCTGACCACGCAGGCGCGCCACCCGCCCGCGCCGCCGCCGCGCCTTGGGCGTGTCGCCGATCAGGATGTCGGTGGCGGTTGCCCGCGCCTCCAGCGCCTGCGCGAGCGAGGTGCCCCCGGTCTTGGGAATGTGAACGAAAATATAGCCACGGTCGCGCGAGAGGATCATCCCGCCACTCTAGGCCGGGACGGGGCGGCAGGGAACGGGTCTTACGCGCCGCACCCCCGGGGGCGGGCAGGCGCGCTACCGCATCGCCCGCTCTCGGACGCCTGCCAAAGCACCCTGCACAACCCTGCCGCCGGGCGGGAGGGTCGCGACAAGCAGCCCTGCCTCGAAGCGGCGCAGCGCCCGCCGCGCGGCGGGACCATAGCGCGCGGGCCCCATCCCCTCGTACAGCTCGGGAAACAGGCGGCGCAGCTCGACCTCGGCTTCTACATCGAAGCCGTTCATCGTCTCGGGGCCGGGGTGATAGCTCTCGCTCCACAGCCCGTTTCCGCACACGATCTCGTGCCGGTCGAAGAGCAGGTGCACGTAGCGCAGCGCGCGCGCGTCCTCACACCGCGCGATCCCCGCCTGGCCGGCGAGGTCAAGCGCCCGCACCAGCACCTCGCGCTCGGCGAAGAGCAAGTCCGCGGTCAGGCTCGTGATCATCACCCGGTGATTTGGCGACAGGTCCAGTGCCGCGTGATCCCCCAACGCGCCCGCCGCGATACGCACGGGCGCATCCGGTCCTTCAGCCCGCCGCGTGCTGATCCCCAACCAGCCCAGCGGCTGCGCCCCGTGATCGCGGGTCATCACCATGTCACCGGGGCGCAGTGCCTCGACCGGGACCGCGCCGCTCGGCGTTTCGATCAGCGTGCCCGCGACAAAGCAAGGCGTGGTGGTCAGTGTCACGAATCCGATATCGGTGTTGCCCGCCTCGTCGCTCACCTCGTAGGAAAAGGTACTCTCGCCCGGGGTCTCGGCGCTGGCGGCGAGGATCATGCCGGTGGGTGTGAGCGTAATCGCCTCGCCCGTGGCCAGCACCACCGTGTCGCCCACGCCAACTGGCTGGTTGTTGATGGCGGTTATGGTCAGGGTGCCGCCCGCCGCGCTCTCGTCATTGCCGAGAAGGTCGGCCTCCACCTCCTGCCCGAGGTGCGCCTCGATCTCGTCATCGCCCGCCACCAGCGCGGTCTGCACCGAATGACCGGCGATGAGCAAGTTGCTGTCGAAGGCGTCATCGCCGCCATCGGCGATGCCGATGCGGATCGTGTTGGACACGCCCGGCATTACCGGGGCCTTGAGCGTGAGGGTGACGGTCAGCCCATCCATCTCGGTGTTGTAGACCTCGCCACTTGCGGGATTGTCGATGTAGAGGTTGGAGTTGCTCTCATCGTTGATGTTATTGATCGTGATGTCGCCGCTGCCCACCGCGAGCTGCGCTGCCTCGCCGTTGACCCAGATCCCGACCGCGTCGTTAAAGCTGGAATTGACGTATTCGAGGTATTCCTCGGAGGAAAATACCACCTGCATGGTCAGGGTGCTGCCGTCGGGGACGAACTCGGCCTCGAAGATCGCGGCGTCGAAGGTGGATTGCCCCGAGATCGCGCTCAGGTCCGCGTCGCCCGAGGTGAAATTGCTCGTCGAGGTGCCGGAGGAGATGTTGGCATCGCCCGAGGAATTGGTGATGTCGGTGGCGCGGCCCGTGGACAGGATCACGCCACTGTCGGCCGGGATGACGCCCGGTGCCACGCTGTCGCCCTGTGAGTAGATTCCAGAGGCGTGCTCCGCCCCCTGATAGCTGGCGTCGAGCACGCTGATGCCGGCACCGAACATGGCGTTGGCCATGTCCATCGCAGAGGCATCTATGTCGATAGGCAGTTCGGATGTGATGGCCATGCGTTTCTCCCTTTCGCACGACCCTCTCCGCCGCCGGTCAAGACCCGCTTAACGGCAGCCTGAAAAATGCATAAAATTCGCGCGGCCCCTGCGCCGGGCCCGCTTGCACCCCAGCCTCCCGCCCCCATATTCGCGATGATCAAAGGAGGCTTGGATGACCGGATACCTGCGCACCGCAGTGCTGATGGCAGCGATGACCGCGCTTTTCCTCGGTCTCGGCGCGCTCTTGGGCGGCATGGGCGGCGCGCTCATCGCGCTCGTGATCGCGGTGGCGATGAACGCGTATACTTGGTGGAATTCCGACAGGATGGTGCTGCGGATGCACGGCGCGCGTCCCGCCGACGGCCCCGAGGGGGCGGCGTTGGCGAACATGGTAAGAGAGATGGCCGACCGCGCGGGCATGCCGCCCCCCGCAGTCTACCTGATCGACAACGATCAGCCTAACGCCTTTGCCACCGGGCGCAATCCCGAAAACGCCGCAGTGGCCGCCACCACGGGCCTGCTGCAGCATCTTTCGCGCGAAGAGATCGCCGCCGTGATGGCCCATGAGCTGGCCCATATCCGCAACCACGACACCACCATCATGACGATCACCGCGACCTTTGCCGGTGCGATCTCGATGCTGGCCAATTTCGCGTTGTTTTTCGGCGGTAGCCGCAACAACCCGCTTGGCCTGATCGGCACGCTGGCGCTGATGATCCTCGCGCCGCTCGGCGCGGCGCTGGTACAGATGGCGATCAGCCGAGGTCGCGAATACGAGGCCGACCGGGTGGGCGCGGAGATCTGCGGCAATCCGCTCTGGCTCGCCTCGGCGCTGGGAAAAATTTCGGGGCTGGTGGCACGGATCGATAACGAGGCGGCCGAACGTAACCCCGCCACCGCGCACATGTTCATCGTCAACCCGCTGCACACCCATGCGCGCGACAAGCTCTTTTCCACCCATCCCGCGCCCGAAAACCGTATCGCCGCGCTGCGCGAGATGGCGGGGCAGGCGCGTCGGCGCGGCCCCTGGGTCTGAGTCGGGGGTTTACGATCCCGCCTTCAGTATCTCAGGCCAGCGTTCATCGCCCTCGGCGATGAAGCGGGGAATGTCCTGTTGCCAGCGCGCCTGGATATCGTCGTTGTAGTTGAGGTAGAGCTTGCCATCCACGATCGCCCAGTTGTCGGGCTGCGTGGAGTAGAGCTTGCCCTTCTCCGCTACCGCCCATGCGCAAAACCCGCCATATTGCGGGGCGTAAGCCCTGGGATCGTCGGCAAAGCGATCACGAGTCTCGGCGCTGGCGAAATGCCAGGTCGCACCGTTCCATTCCAGCGCGTGCTCGGGTGTGCCGGGCACGGCGCGCCCTTCGGTAAAATAGGCCACCGGATCGGTGCCACGGATCGCCACGCCATCGGGCGCATAGACCGGGGCCGTGGCCAGTTCCTCGAAACCGCCGAGGTACTTCTGTCCCGCGACCGCCGCAATCGCCACAAGCCCCGCCACGCCCACCGAGATGAAAACCCGCCGTCCAAACTTGTTCACCATGTTAACCTCCTCGCTTGCATCTGCCCGTGATCTGGGGGCGAACCGCCGACATCCAAATCACAAAATCGCGGGTCGTGTGTCAGCGCGCACGCAGGCACCATTGCAATCATGCCACGAAACCTCCTAGAACGCACGCGCGCCGCTTATTCAAAAGGTTCGATCCATGCCTGATGCCACGCCCTTCATGTCCAGCTTTCACACGATCGAAGAGGACTGGATCGACTATAACGGCCATATGAACATGGGTTATTACACCGTGGTCATGGATCGCTGCGCCGACGAGGCGTTTGCCGGGATGGGATTCGGCCCCGATTACGTGGCGGCGCGGGGCCTCACCACCTACACTGCCGAGTTCCACATCCGCTACCTGCGCGAGGTCAAGCTCGGCGACCGGGTCCGCAGCAGCTTTTACCTTCTCGACCATGACGAGAAGCGGTTCCATTTCTTCCAGGAACTGTTCCACGAGGAGGGTTGGTGCGCGGCCACCGGCGAGAGCCTGACCCTGCACGTGGACATGTCCGGCCCTCGCGTGGCCCCCATGCCCGAGGACATCGCCGCCCGGGTGGCCGAGATGGCGCAGGCCCACGCCGCCCTGCCCCGACCCGAGGGGGTGGGCAGCCGCATCGGCATCCGCCGCAAGGGCTGAGGGCGCGGTCGGGGTTGGCCTGTCGCGGACCCTGGGACGCAAAGCGATGAGCCGCGCGAGCGCCCGCGCGGGGAGATGCCCGGAACGTCCCCGCAAGGCCCAACACCACCCGGCCTCCCCCTTCACACCGGCTTCGCCTCCGGTTTCGGAGCCAGCACACCGAGCGGGTGCCGCACTTTCTCGCGCAGGCCCGGCCCGCTCGGGGCCTGCACGCGCTTGGTGGCCTCGACCATCAGCACGCCGCCCGCCGCCAGCACCGAGATGCGCGCGCCCATGCGCTCCCACATGCCCGCCGTGCGCCGCCAGAAAGGCCGGTCCGAGGGCGGCTGGAAGAGCGTGGTGGCGTGTCTCTCGGGCAGGAACCCATGAGACTTGAGCTGCGTTTCGAGCTGCGTCTGGGTGTAGGGGCGCCCGAAGCCGAAGGGCGTGCGGTCCGAGCGCGACCACAGTCCGGCCCGGTTCGGTACGATGAACAGCGCGGATCCACCGGGGCCCAGCACGCGCAAGCATTCGTCGAGCAGCGCGCCGGGCTGCTCCGAGGTCTCCAGCCCATGTACCACGAGGAGCCTATCGACGTGACCCGTCTCCACCGGCCAGAACGTCTCTTCGCACAGCACCGAGACATTGGGCATGCCTTGCGGCCAGCCGATCACGCCCTGCGGCGCCGGCATCAGCGCCATCACCCGCCGCGCATCGGCGAGGTAGGGCCGCAGGAACGGCACCGCGAAACCGAAGCCCGCGATGCTCTTGCCGTGCGCCTCGTGCCAGAACTCGGCGATCCGCGCGCGCAAGACCTTCTGAACCGCGTGCCCCAGCGGGTTGCGGTAGTAGAAATTTCGCAGGTCCTGCACGTCGAGATGCATTGCAGTGCCGCCCTTGATCCGTCACTCTGACGCTACCATCTCATGACAGCGGGGAACATAGCATGAGCCTGCAAATCCTCACCATCCCCTGCCGCACGGACAATTACGCCTATCTCGCGCACGACTCCGCGACCGGGGCCACCGCCGTCATTGACGTCCCCGAGGCCGCGCCGATCCTCGATGCGCTTGCGCGACAGGGGTGGCAGCTATCGGATGTACTCATTACCCACCACCACGGCGACCATGTCGAGGGGCTGGAAGAAGTGCTCGCGCAGGCCCCCGCCCGGGTGATCGGCGCGGCAGCGGATGCCCACCGGTTGCCGCCGCTCGACATCGCGGTGTCGGAGGGCGACGAGGTGACGATCGGGTCCGAGACGGGCCGTGTGATCGACGTGTCGGGCCACACGGTGGGACACATTGCCTTTCACTTCCCCGACAGCGGCGCCGTCTTCACCGCCGACAGTCTGATGGCACTCGGCTGCGGGCGGGTGTTCGAGGGCACGCCGGCGCAGATGCACGCGAGCCTTGCCAAGCTCGCGGCGCTGCCGCCCGAAACCTTGATCTATTCGGGCCATGAGTATACCAAGACTAACGCCGCTTTCGCGCGCACCGTTGATCCCGACAACCCGCGCCTCGCCGCACGCACCGACGAGATCACTCGGACCCGTGCCGCCGGGCAACCCACCGTGCCCGCATCGCTCGCCGAGGAACTGGAAACCAACCCGTTCCTGCGCGCCCACGACCCCGCGATCCGCGCGCATCTTGGCATGGCGGAGGCAACCGATATCGAGGTGTTCGCCGAAATCCGCAGCCGAAAGGACAGGTTTTGACGCGCATGTTACGAACATTCCGCCAGAAGATGACGAAAAGTGAGGTCGTTTGACAAAAAACTCCTTGAAGCCGGGCCATCATCGACCAAACTTTAACATACCGAGGCCAGACTTGTCGGGCGACGTACCCGGCGGGCTAGATCAGAAGGAGCACGACCGTGCCTTCATTCTCGACCACACTTGAACAGGCAATCCACGCCGCGCTCGCGCTCGCCAATGCGCGGCGGCACGAATTCGCGACGCTCGAGCACCTGCTGCTCGCCCTCGTGGACGAACCCGACGCCGCCCGCGTGCTCAAGGCGTGCAGCGTCGATACCGAGGAACTGCGCACCACGCTGGTCGATTTCATCGACGATGATCTCGCCAACCTCGTGACCGATATCGACGGGTCCGAGGCGGTGCCGACCGCCGCCTTCCAGCGCGTGATCCAGCGCGCGGCGATCCATGTCCAGAGCTCCGGGCGCACCGAGGTGACCGGCGCCAACGTGCTCGTCGCCATCTTTGCCGAGCGCGAATCGAACGCCGCCTATTTCCTGCAGGAGCAGGACATGACCCGCTACGACGCGGTCAACTTCATCGCCCACGGCGTGGCCAAGAACCCCGCCTTCGGCGAATCGCGCCCGATCACGGGCGCGACAGATGTCGATGACGAGGGCGCCGAGAAGCACGTCGAGACCGACGCCGTCGAGCCGGGCGATTCGGCGCTGGCCAAATACTGCGTCGATCTAAACGAGAAGTCGCGGCGCGGCGATGTCGATCCGCTCATCGGCCGTGACTCGGAGGTCGAACGCTGCATCCAGGTGCTGTGCCGGCGGCGCAAGAACAACCCGATCCTCGTGGGCGATCCCGGCGTCGGCAAGACTGCCATCGCCGAGGGGCTCGCCCACAAGATCGTCAGCGGCAACACGCCCAAGGTGCTTTCGGGCACCACCATCTATGCGCTCGACATGGGCGCGCTTCTGGCGGGAACCCGCTACCGCGGCGATTTCGAGGAACGGCTCAAGGCCGTGGTGACCGAGTTGGAGAAGCACCCCGACGCGGTTCTGTTCATCGACGAGATCCACACCGTGATCGGCGCGGGCGCCACCTCGGGCGGCGCGATGGACGCCTCCAACCTGCTCAAGCCCGCGCTACAGGGCGGCAAGCTGCGCTGCATGGGCTCCACCACCTACAAGGAGTTCCGCCAGCATTTCGAGAAAGACCGCGCGCTCGCCCGCCGCTTCCAGAAAATCGACGTGAGCGAACCGACGGTCGAGGACACGATCAAGATCCTCACCGGGCTCAAGCCCTATTTCGAAGATCACCACTCGGTCAAATACACACAAGAGGCGATCCGCACCGCGGTCGACTTGTCCTCACGCTACATCAACGACCGCAAGCTGCCCGACAAGGCCATCGACGTGATCGACGAGGCCGGGGCGGCACAGCACCTCGTGGCGGCCTCCAAGCGGCGCAAGTCGATCGGCGTCAAGGAGATCGAGAACGTGGTGGCCAAGATCGCGCGCATCCCGCCCAAGAACGTCTCCAAGAACGACGCCGAGGTGCTCAAGGACCTCGAAGGCACGCTCAAGCGCGTGGTGTTCGGGCAAGACAACGCCATCGAGGCGCTCTCCTCGGCGATCAAGCTGGCGCGCGCCGGACTGCGCGAGCCGGAAAAACCCATCGGCAACTACCTCTTCGCCGGCCCCACGGGCGTGGGCAAGACCGAGGTGGCCAAGCAGCTCGCCGATACGCTCGGGGTTGAGCTTCTGCGGTTTGATATGTCCGAATACATGGAGAAACACGCCGTATCGCGCCTCATCGGCGCGCCGCCGGGCTACGTGGGTTTTGACCAGGGCGGCCTGCTGACCGACGGGGTCGATCAGCACCCGCATTGCGTGCTCCTGCTCGACGAGATCGAGAAGGCACACCCGGACGTGTTCAACATCCTGCTTCAGGTCATGGACCACGGCACGCTCACCGATCACAATGGGCGCAGCGTCGATTTCCGTAACGTCGTCCTCATCATGACCTCCAATGCCGGGGCCACCGAGCAGGCGAAATCTGCTGTCGGCTTCGGCCGCGACCGGCGCGAGGGCGAGGATACGGCGGCGATTGAGCGTACCTTCACGCCCGAGTTCCGCAACAGGCTCGACGCGGTGATCTCCTTTGGCGCGCTGCCCTCCGACGTCATCCTCAAGGTGGTCGAGAAGTTCGTCCTCCAGCTCGAGGCACAGCTCATGGATCGCGACGTGACCATAGAACTGACCGACGAGGCCGCGAAATGGCTCGCCGACAAAGGCTATGACGACCGCATGGGCGCCCGCCCGCTCGGCCGCGTGATCCAGGAGCACATCAAGAAACCGCTCGCCGAGGAGCTGCTCTTCGGCAGGCTCGCCAAGGGCGGCACAGTCCGCGTGGGCGTGCGAGACGGCAAGATCGCGCTCGACGTTGAGGGCCCTGCCGCCCGCCGCCTCTCGGGCAAAAAGAAACCGCCGTTGCTCACCGCCGAATGAGACGGCGGGCGGCGGCGGTCCTCGCGCTGGCGCTTTGCGCCGCGCGCCCCGCCGTCGCCGAGCCACCCCGGCTGTCGCTGCCGCTCGACTGCGACTATGGCCGCACCTGCGTGATCGAGGACTACGTCGATACCGACCCCGGCCCAGGCCATCGCGATCACGCCTGCGGCCTCAAGAGCCGCGACGACCATCGCGGCACCGATTTCATGCTCCCGTCATTCGAGGCGATGGCGGCGGGAGTGAATGTTCTGGCCGCCGCCCCCGGCATGGTTGCTGCCACCCGCGACGGCATGGACGACACGCCCGTGACGCCCGAGACCCGCGCCGCCATCGCCGGACGTGAATGCGGCAATGCCGTGCGCGTCGATCACGGGGACGGGTGGCAGACGCTCTATTGCCATCTCAAGCGCGGCTCGGTCAGCGTCCGCCAGGGCGAGCGGGTGGCGACCGGCGATGTTCTGGGCCAGGTGGGACTGAGCGGGCTGACCAACGCCCCGCATGTTCATCTCGGTGTGCTCAGGGACGGCGAAATTGTCGATCCGTTTCACCCTGACGACATCACCCAATGCGGCCAGGAAACCGATGGCGGCTTGTGGCAGGACCCGCCCGGCTATGCGCGGGCCGGTCTCTTTACCGCCGGGTTTTCGACGGCCGTGCCCGGCCTCGACGCGGTGCAATCCGGCGCGGCGCGCGTGCAGGAAACGACAGCCGACCAGCCGCTGGTGCTCTATGGCCACGTCTTTTACGCCCGGCCCGGAGATCGGCTAAGCCTGACGGCCCAGGGACCCGAGGGTGAAATATTCCGCCACGAGCTCACGCTCGACGACCCCAGCGTGCAGCTCTTTCGTGCCTTCGGGCGCAAGGCACCGGCGGCGGGATGGCCCGCCGGGGCCTATCGCGGCTACGTGCGCCTGATGCGCGGGGGCACCCTGCTTGCCGTGCGGCACGCCGATATCACCGTGACGCCCTGAGGCGCTATCGCGTGGTCAGCTTCAGCTCGATCCGACGGTTCTGCGCGCGGGCCTCGGGCGTGTCCGCGGGATTTACCGGCTGATATTCACCATACCCGTTGGCCGAGAGCCGGTCGGGCGGGAACCCGAGGAAATCGACAAGATAGCGCACCACTGACAGCGCCCGCGCCTGGCTCAGTTCCCAGTTGTCGGCAAAGCGCGCGCCGGGCGCGATCGGTACATCGTCGGTATGCCCGTCGACCTGCAATACCCAGTCGATCCCCTCGGGAATATCGCCAATCACGCGGCGCAGGATGCCTGCGACCTTTGCGATCTCCTGCTCGCCCTCGACCGACAACTCGGCCTCGCCGGGCGCGAATAGAACCTCCGAGGAGAACACGAACCGGTCGCCCACGATCCGTACCCCTTCCTGGCCGCTCAGCAATTCGCGCATCCGGCCAAAGAAGTCCGAGCGGTATTTCTCCAGGTCCTCCTTCTCGGCGGCCAACCGTTCGGCCCGCTCCTCCAGAAGCCGCGCGCGCTCTTCCTCGGCCTGCCGCCGGCGCCTCTCCTCGGCGGCCACGCGCGCCAGCGCGGTGTTGAGCTCGTTGCCCAGCGACTGAAGCTGCACCTCCGCTTCCGCCTCGCGCGCCTTGGCATCGTCGAGCAGCGCCTGAAGCTCGGAGAGTTGCGTGCGCAGCGCCTCCACCTGCTGATTCAAAAGCGCCTGCTGTCGCTGCGCCTCGGTGGATATTTGCTGTTCCTTGGCAAGCTTCTCGCGCGCCTCCGCCAACAGCACCTCTTGCCGCTCGGCCTCGCTCATCCCTTCCTCGGCCCGCGCTTCCGCCGCCTTCTTCGCGACCAGCGCCGCGATCAGCCGCGCGCGCACCTCCTCGGCGTCGAGCGCCTCGGCTTCGGCATCTGTCTTGGCCGCCACCGCGCGGGCCAGATCAGCCTCGAGCGCCCGGATGCGCGCCCGTGCCTCAGCCAGAGCCGCGTCGCGGTCCTCCAGTGTGCCGCCCGTCTCGTCCAGAGCCGCCCTTGCATCAGCAAGCGCAGCCTCCGCCTCAGCCCGTGCCGCCCGCTCGGTCTCCAGAGCAACCCGCGCCTCGGCCAGCGCCGTTTCGCGCTCCTCCAGCGTCCCGCCAGTCTCTTCCAGCGCCGTCCGGGCTTCGGCCAGCGCCGCTTCGGCCTGTCTACGCGCCGCGCGTTCGGTCTCAACCTCCGCGCGCGCCTCGCCGATCCCCGTCTCGCGCGCCGTCTCGGCCTCCTCGGCGCGCAACAGCGCCTGCGCCAGCGCGGCGTCAAGATCGTCGCGCGCCGCCTCCGCCGCGGCCAACAAGGTCAGCGTCTCCTCCGCCCGCTTGCGCTCTTCTTCCAGGGCCAGCGTCATCGCGGTCAGCTCTGTCTGCGCGTTCTCCAGTCGCTTGCGCAACGCAGCCGCCGCCTCGGCCTCGGCCAGCCGCGCGGCCTCTTCCTCGCTCAACTGCTCCTCGAGCGCGCTCACCTCCTCGCTCAGCGCGGCCCCGGCCTGCCGTGCCTCGGCATTGCGCGCGCGCAAGTCCGCGATGAGCGCCTCCAGCGCTTCGCGCCGCGCCGCCGCCAGCCGCGCCGCCTCGGTCTGTGCATCGACCTCGTCGCGCAGCCCGGCGAGCCGGTCCTCCAGCGCCGCCTGTTCATCGAGCAACGCCGCCCGCTCACCCTCCAGCGTCACCACCTCGTCGCGCGCCGCGTCGCGTTCGCTTTCCAGTCCCGCGGCCCGGTCCCGCGCAGCGTCGCGCTGCGACAAGAGCCGCGCCACCTGTTCCTCGAAGGACGCGATCCGGCCCTCCGCCGCCGTCAGCGCCTCGGACTGCGCCGCAGTCTCCGCGCGCAACGACGCGATCACATCGGCCTGTTCCTCGGCCCGCGCGCGGGCGTCGCCCAGCGTCGCGGTCAACATGCCCACCCGTTCCTGCAACGTGGCGTTGCGGTCCTGTTCCAGCCCCAGCGCCCGCGACAGCGCCGCCACCTCAGCCGACAGCGCGTCGAGCTTGGTGGCCTGCCCGCTGATCTCCTCGCGCAGCACGAACTGCACCACCATGAAGATCGTGAGCACGAACATCAGCACCAGCAGGAGGCCGGTCATGGCATCGACGAAGCCGGGCCAGATGGCGCTCTGAAACCGCGCACCGGTGCGCCGCGACAGCGCCATATCAGCCGCCCTCGCCAGACTCGCCCGACCCCTCGCCGGACGCGTCACCGCCGCGCGGAACCACCGGGCGCACGGGACGCGGCGTAGGTCCGCGCGCCTGCCCCATGAGCCGCGTCAGCGCCGCCAGATCGGTGCGCAGCTCGGTCATGGTTTCCTGACGCCCGGCGCTGATTTCCTCGAGAATGCGCAGCATCTGCACGTCGATCGAGCGCAGGCGCATCCGGCTCTCGGCATCCAGCCCCTCGCTCGTCTCGCGCGCCTCGATCGCCTCGATGAGCCGCTCCTGCCCGTCAGCTACCCGCATCAGCGCCACTTGCACCGGGCTCTGATCGCTCATCCGGTGGGTCAGTCGCTCGATGGAATCGGCCAACACGCCGAGCTTCTCGTCGACCATCGTGCGGCTCACCTCGGATTGCGCGATGGTGCTCTGCAACGCCTCGACCTGCCCGGTCATGTGGTCAAGCACCTCGGCCACCATCGCTCGCCCGCCGCCATCCTCGCCATCGCCCTCGGAAAGGCCAAGCCGGGTTATGGTCGATATCCATTCCTCCAACTCGCGATAGAACCGGTTCTGCCCGTGCCCCGCGAAAAGCTCCAGCAGACCCACAACCAGAGAGCCCGACAACCCCAGCAGCGACGAGGCAAAGGCCACGCCCATTCCGCCGAGTTGCTCCTCCAGCCCGGTCATCAGCCGGTTGAATATCGCGATTCCCTCCTCGCCCTCCTGCGGGGCCAGACTGCGGATTGTATCAACCACCGCCGGAACGGTGGTAGCGAGACCGTAGAACGTACCCAGCAGCCCGAGGAAAATCAGCAGGCTGACGATATAGCGGGTGATCTCGCGCGCCTCGTCGATACGCTGCGCCACCGAATCGAGGATCGAGCGCGCTGAGCTTGACGCGATCTGCATCCGCTTGCCGCGCCCGCGCAGCATGGTGGCCAGCGGTGCCAGAAGCGAGGGCGGTCGGGTAAGCTCATGCCCCGGCGTCTGCGCGGCAAACCCCTCGATCCAGCGCGCCGAACCGATGAGCTGGATGACCTGCCAGAAGGTCGCGATTACCCCCAGAACGAAGACAAAAAAGATGAACCCGTTGAGCCAAGGGTTCGCCTCGAACACCGGTAGCACCCGCGGCAGCGCCAGAAACGCCCCCACCGCCGTCAGCGCCAGCACGATCAGCATCAGCAGGATCTGCCGATAGGGAGTGGAAAACTGCGGCTCGGCCTCGCGGTCCGGCTGGTCCATCTGGACGCTCCCGACACGTTTCTTTGCAGGTTTTTGCACGTCTTTGCAGGCGCAACCCTACGCCGCCTGCCCGCGCAAGCCAAGGCTTATCCGCAGATATGGCGCACCCGGCGCACGAGCCAGTCCAAATCGCGATCACCGAGGCCCAATTCGCGCAGATGCGCGTCGGTCTGGAACAGGTACTCGGTATTCGGTCCGCGCCCGCCATGCGCGCGGGCGATGATCTGCGCCTGTTCTTCCAGATCGAGCCCGCCGCAATACTGCGCGTGGTCCGGATCGACCACGTAGGTCACCGCCTCCACCTCGCGCCCGTCCGTGAGCATGACCGGCAGCCGCGTTTCGTGATAAGCCGCCGAAACCAGCTCGCGCTCGCGCAAATACGCCAGCACCTCGTCGGCACGCGCAGGGTCGGCGCGCAGCGCCACACCCGAACAGGCTGTATCCGTCGCGCGGTCCAGCGCCAGCACCAGCCCCGGCGTCTCGGGCGTGCCGCGATGGTGGATCGAACGCATGCAGAAACTGCGCCGATAGCCCGGCAGCCGCGCGATCACCCGCTCCACCGTGTCAAAGCCCGGATTCCACACCAGCGAGCCATAGCCGAACACCCACATGCCTTTTCCCCTGTTCCTCACGTTCCGCCCCCTATAAACACCCTTCGCGAAGGGCATGAAAGGGGCAAGCCATGCGGGCACTTCTGGCCGTCATCCTCGTCGCCACCGGGCTCTGGGCCGGCTATTGGGTTATTGGCAGCCGCACCACGCACTCGGCGTTCGAGGGCTGGTTTGACGCGCGCCGTGCCGAGGGCTGGGTGGCCGAGACGAGCAGCCTCGGCGTGCAAGGCTTTCCCAACCGCTTCGACGTGGTGTTCGAAGACCTGATCCTCGCCGATCCCGCCACAGGGCTGGCGTGGGAGGCGCCGCGCTTCCAGATCAACGCGTTGAGCTATCGGCCCAATCACGTCATCGCCGTCTGGCCCGACGAACAGCGTATCGCCACCCCGGAAGAGAAGTTCCGGATCGAGAGCCGCGACATGCGCGCCTCGCTGGTGATCGCGCCCGACGCGGCGCTCGCGCCCCGGCGCATGACGCTCACCGCCGATTTCCTGCGCGTCACCTCCGAGACACGGCCCGGGGAAACCACCGCGCTCTCCACCCTCAGCCTCGCCGCCGAGCGGCAGGAGGGCACAACCTACCGGTTCGGCCTGCGCGCCGAGGGACTGACGCTCGCCGCGCCCGCGCGGACGCGGCTCGATCCGGAGGGCCGCCTGCCCGACCGCATCAGCGGATTTACCGCTGATGTCACCGCCACGTTCGACAAGCCGTGGGACCGCACCGCCATCGAGCGTGCCCGCCCGCAACCCACCCATCTGAGCGTGCGTCTGGCCGAGGGGCGCTGGGGCGATCTGCTCCTTCAGGCGGCGGGCGAGGTGGACGTGACGCCCGATGGCTGGCCCGATGGCGAGATCACGCTCAAGGCCCGCAACTGGCGCGAGATCGTGACGATCCTGCGCAGCGCGGGGGCACTGCCCGAGAGCCTCGCCTCAAGCGTCGAGAACGGCCTCGGCATGATGGCACGCCTCAAAGGCAACCCGGACACGCTCGACATTCCGCTGGGCTTCGGCGGTGGTCGGATGTGGCTCGGCCCCGTCCCCCTTGGTTCCGCCCCGCGCCTGCGACTGCGCTGATCCCCTGTCGACCGCCCACCGCGTCAGCCGCCCGGCGCGCTCACCATCCCCATGATATCATAGGTTTTTCGCAGGATCGGTGCCGCAATGGCGCGGGCGCGGCCCGCACCCTCGGCGAGGATGCGGTCGATCTCGGCCTCGTCGTGCATCAGCCGCTTCATCTCGGTCGAGATCGGCGCGAGCCGGTCGACCGCCAGATCGGCCAGACGCGGCTTAAATACGGAAAAAGGCTGTCCGCCCGCTTCGGCCATCACCTGCTCGATGTCGATATCCGCCAATGCCGCATAGATATTGACGAGGTTACGGGCCTCCGGCCGGTCCTCCAGCCCCTCGGCCTCCGAAGGCAGCGGTTCAGGGTCGGTCTTGGCCTTGCGGATCTTCCTGGCGATGGTCTCGGCATCGTCGGTGAGGTTGATCCGGCTCATATCCGACGGGTCGGATTTCGACATCTTCTTGGTCCCGTCGCGCAAGCTCATCACCCGCGTCGCCGCCCCCTCGATCACCGGCTCGGGCAGCGGGAAGAACTCCACCCCGTAATCGTGGTTGAACTTGGCGGCAATGTCGCGTGACAGCTCGATATGCTGTTTCTGGTCCTCACCCACGGGCACGTGGGTGCCATGATAGGCGAGGATATCGGCGGCCATCAGCGCCGGGTAGGCAAAGAGCCCGAGCGAGGCATTCTGCGCATTCTTGCCGGCCTTGTCCTTGAATTGCGTCATCCGCTGCATCCAGCCCATGCGCGCCACGCAGTTGAATACCCAGGCAAGCTGGCTGTGCTCGGCCACCTGGCTCTGGTTGAAAAGGATCGAGCGGGCGGGATCAAGCCCCGAGGCGATGAACCCGGCTGCAAGCTCGCGCGTGGCGCGGCGCAGGTCGGCAGGCTCTTGCCAGACGGTGACGGCGTGCAGATCGACCATGCAATAGAGCGTCTCGACGCCTCGATCCTGCGCCTCGGCAAAACGCTTGAGCGCGCCGAGGTAATTGCCGAGATGCAGGTTGCCCGAGGGCTGGATTCCCGAAAAGACGCGGGGGGTAAAGGCCGCCTCGCTCATGGGCGCACTCCGTGGTGGATTTCTCTGAAGGTCTCGCTTACCCATGCGCCCGTGCCCCGTCAACCAGTGCCCCATCAAGGAGAGCTGCCATGAGCGACGATCCCAGTCCCCTCAACCCGATCCCGCCGGTGGTGGTGGTGCTGTTCCTGGTTATCGCGGGGGTCGAAGCGGCGTTCTCACTCGGCGCGCGCGGGATTGTCGGCGGCGCCGACGCCGTGGGCTGGCGAAGCGCGGCAATCCAGGATTACGCTTTTCACGGCCAGATCCTGCGCTGGATGATCGAAACCGGTCAAATACCGACCGAACATCTGCGCCGCCTCGTTACCTATGCCTTCGTCCACGGCAGCTTCACGCACGCGCTCTTTGCCGCCGTGCTGCTTCTGGCGCTGGGCAAGTTCCTGGGCGAGGTGTTCCGCCACTGGGCGGTGCTGGTGATCTTCGCCACGGCGACGGTGGGCGGCGCGCTCGCCTACGGGATGCTGCCGGGCGACCGGCCGTGGCTCATCGGGGCGTTCCCCGGCGTCTACGGGATGATCGGGGGGTTCACCTACGTGATGTGGCTGCGGTTGGGGCAGATGGGCGCCAACCAGGCCCGCGCCTTTACCCTGATCGGCGTGCTAATGGCACTGCAACTGGTCTTTGCACTGCTGTTCGGCGGCTCGCCCACATGGGTGGCGGACGTGGCGGGGTTCATTGCAGGCTTTGCCGTGTCGGTGCCGCTCAGCCCCGGCGGCCTCACGCGGCTGCGCGCCCGGCTGCGGCATGACTGACGGACAGGCGCCGGGCTGACGCGCTACCGCCGCAGCTGCCCGCGCATCTCCTGCAGGCGGAACGCGCCCAGCCCCTGCCCAAAGAGCCCGTAGCTCACCACCCCGAGGCCAACCAGCAGCACCAGCGCCAGCCAGCGCCAGCCGCCCAGCGCGAGGAACGGGCCAAGAACCACCGCCGCGCCCCACAGCACCGCGCCCATCAGGCCCGCGGCCAGCACGATCCGCCACAGCCTGCGGCGGAACTGCGCGTCGAACCGCGCCACCTCGCCAAAGCGCTGCGCGCCACTCGCCAGTTGCCAGACCATGACCCAGGCGGCCACCGTGGTCGCCAGCGCCGCCGCGATCCAGCCCATGACCGGGGCGAGGCCAAAGGCGAGTGCGGCGTTCACCACCATTGCCACCACGGCGTAGTGGAACGGGCGGCGTGTATCCTCGCGGGCGAAAAAGATCGGCTGCAAGATTTTCTGCAACACGAAGGCGGGCAACCCCAGCCCGTAGATCGCCACGGCGAGCGCGGTGGCGGCGCTGTCATCGGCACCGAACGCGCCGCGTTCGAAGAGTACCGAAACGAGCGGCAGCGGGATCGCCACCAGCGCCACGGCGCACGGCACCGTCAGCGCCAGCGCCACCTCGCCGCCGCGCGACAGGGCATGCCGCGCGCCGTCGTCATCCCCGGTCTTGAGCCTGCGCGCCAGATCGGGCAGCAGAACGATCCCGACCGCGATTCCCACCACGCCCAGCGGCAACTGATAGAGCCGGTCGGCGGCGTAGAGCCAGCTCACCGCCTTGTCGGTCTGCGAGGCGACAAGCTGCCCCACCACGAGGTTGACCTGTATCACCCCCCCGGCCAGCGCCGCCGGGATGGCGACGCGCACGAGCTGCGCCATTTCTGGCGTCCACCGCGGACGCACGGGACGGATGCGCAGCCCCGCCCGCTCGGCGGCCACCCAAACGAGGACGAGCTGCGCCACCCCAGCCAGCGGCACCGCCCAGACCAGCGCCTGCATCACCTCCCCGCCCATCCATGCCGCCGCCCCCATCGCCGCGATCAGCAGCACGTTGAGCAGCACGGGTGCTGCTGCGGCGGCAGCAAATCGCCCGGCGGCGTTGAGCGCCCCTGACAGCAGCGCCGCCAGCGAGATGAACAGGATATAGGGAAACACGACCCGCCCATAATCCACCGTGACGCCAAAGCGCGCATCCCCCGCGAACCCTTCTGCGGTGGCCCAGACCAGCGCTGGCATGAACACCATCGCAAGACCCGTGAGCAGTGACACCACCAGCCCCAGCCCCGACAACGCGAGGCTCGCGAAGCCCAGCGGGTTGTCGCCCGCTTCCAGCCGCTTGGAGAACATCGGCACGAACGCCGCGTTGAACGCCCCCTCGGCAAAGAATCGGCGGAACATGTTGGGCAGGCGGAACGCGGCGACGAAGGCATCCATCAGCACGCCGGGGCCGATCAGGCTCGCGATCATCACGTCGCGCACGAAGCCCAGCACGCGGCTCATCAGCGTCCAGCCACTGACGGTCAGGATACCGGAGAGCAGGCGGACGGGTCTCATCTGCGGGCCTTTGCGCTTGGGTCAGGCCGGTCTAGCCCATCGCCCGCGCCGCGAAAAGAGGGGTTGGTTCGGCACGACGACCGGCGACCAGGCCATCGTCATCCCGGCCCGAAGCGGCTGGCCTGAAAAGATCGCTCAGGCCGGCCTCAGTCCAGCCGCCTTGCCTCGTCGATCAGCATGACCGGGATGCCATTGCGGATAGGAAAGGCGAGTCCGGCAGACTTGCTGACAAGCTCCTGCCGCTCGGCATCGTATTCCAGCCGCCCGTGGGTCTGCGGGCACAGGAGCGCCTCGAGCATCCGCCGGTCAAAGCCGGGTCCGGACGCCTCGCTTTCCGAGGTGTCTTCGGGGGGATGCGGGGGATCGGTCCAATCGCTCATTGCACGATATCCTCGTTGTCGCCGCCGCGCAGCGAATATTCCAGCAGCGTTACCAGCGTCTCGCGCCTTGTAGCGAGCGACGGGGCCTCTAGCAGGGCCTGTTTCTCCTCGGGTTCGAAGCCAAGCAGCATCGACAGCGAGTTGATGAGCAACTCGTCATCCGCCTGTTCGAGCGACTCCCAGTCGGTCTCGAGCGCGCGGGCGTTGAAATAGCGCGACAGCAGGTTCATGAACCCGTCTCGATCAAAGCCGGGATCGGTCTCCGTTGGGCCCATGTCGCGATCGAAACTGTTCCAGCAAACCCGCACCCGCCGGTAGGGAGTAAAGCCCTCGACCTCCTCGGTCATGCGGAACCGCGACAGCCCGGTGAGGGTGATCATGTAGCGCCCGTCCTCCGTCTCGGAGAATTGCGTCACCCGGCCCACACAACCGATCCTGTGCAGCCCGGTGCAGCCGTCGCGGCCCGGCGCGGGGTTTGGCTGCACCATGCCGATGAGGCGCTCGCGCGTCTTGAGCACATCCTCGAGCATCGCGAGGTAGCGCGGCTCGAACAGGTGAAGGGGCAGCCGCGCGCGCGGCAGCAGCAGCGCACCGGGCAGCGGAAATACGGGGATGATCTCGGGGAGATCGAAACGCTGTGCCATGAGGGGTAGTCTAGCCCGGCGGCGCGCTCAGGCAAATATCATCGAGCTGAGCTTGCGCCGACCGGCAATCAGGACCGGATCGTTGGGCTTCAGTGCCTCGAAGATGGTGAAGAGCTGCGCCTTGGCCGCACCGTCGTTCCACTCGCGGTCGCGGCGAAAAAGCTCGAGCAACTCGTCCACCGCCTCCTGCACCTGGCCTCCGGCATAAAGCGCGGTGGCAAGGTCGAACCGCGCCTGATGGTTGTCGGGATCGGCCTCGATGGCAGCGCGCAGATCGTCCACCGGGCCCGCGTCCTGCGCCTGCCTGGCAAGCGCAATCTTCGCATGCGCGGCCTCTATCTCCGGGGTCGAGGCGATCTCTGCCGGGGCACCGTTGAGGATCGCCTCCGCCTGGTCGAGATCGCCCGCTGCCACCTGCACTTGCGCCATGCCGGCAAAGGCGCGCGCGTTCTTGCCGTCCTCCTGCACCACGGCGGCAAAGGTCTGCATCGCGTCGGTGAGCGCGCCGGTCTCGAGCATCTCGTCGGCTGCGTCGAGCGCCGCGTCGAGTCCGCCTTCGCCGTCATCACCCGCGGCCCCGCCCGCCGCCTCGATCACGCGGTTCACGAAGGCATCGACCTCCGATTGCGGCAGCGCCCCCTGGAAGCCGTCGATCGGCTGGCCTTGCCAGAACGCATAGACCGTGGGCAGCGACTGGATGCGCAATTGTCCGGCAATGGCCTGGTTGCGATCCACGTCCACCTTGGCCATCCGCACCTTGCCGCCCGCGCGGGTCACGGCGGCCTCGAGCGCGGGGCCCAGCGTCTTGCACGGGCCACACCACGCGGCCCAGAAATCGACGATCACCGGCACCTTCTGGCTGGCCTCGATCACCTCGGCCATGAAATCGGCCTCATTCACGTCGCGGACGAGATCGCCCGCCGCGGGGCCGTTCGCGGTCTTGCCCAGTTCCAGCATGTCGAGACTCCCTCTATCCGAATGCACCCTATATGTGGGCGCGTTCCCCGCTGTCAAAGATCAAATGTCGCAAACACCGGCGCGTGATCCGAAGGCTTCTCCCAGCCCCGCGCGGCACGCAGGATGCGGCTGGAATGGCCCGCCTCGCGGATGTCGCGGCTCGCCCAGACGTGATCGAGCCGGCGGCCCTTGTCGGCGGCGTCCCAGTCGCGGGCACGGTAGCTCCACCAGCTATAGAGCTGGCCCTCGGGTATGTCGGCACGGGTGACGTCGTGCCAGCCTCCGGCCTCCATCGCGTTGCCGAGGTGATCCACCTCCACCGGCGTGTGGCTCACCACCTTCAGCAATTGCTTGTGCGACCACACGTCATCCTCCCGCGGCGCGATGTTGAGATCGCCCACGAGGATGGACTTCTCCGGGCGCTCCTGTCCGAAGAAATCGCGCATGTCTGTAAGGTAGTCGAGCTTTTGCCCGAATTTCGCGTTCACCTCGCGGTCGGGCACGTCGCCGCCGGCAGGGACGTAAAAATTGTGGACGGTCACGCCGTTCTCCAGCCGCCCGGCGATGTGTCGGGCGTGGCCCAGCCCCGCGAAATCGAGGCTTCCGGCCTCTTCGATGGGCAGCCGTGACAGGATCGCCACGCCGTTATAGCCCTTCTCGCCCCGCGCGATCATGTGGGGATAGCCGAGGGCCGCGAAGATCGAGGCGGGGATCTTCTCCACCGGGCTCTTGCATTCTTGCAGGCACAGCACGTCCGGCCCCTCCTCACGCAGGAGCCGTGCGACGAGATCCGCGCGCAGCCGCACCGAGTTGATGTTCCAGGTGGCGACGGTAAGGGGCATGGGCTTTCGGTCCTGTTTTTCTACATGGCGCAGACCTACGGCCCCTCGGGCGCGACGTCCACCCCCGTTGGCCGCCCGGCCCCGCAAGCGGGCAATCCCGGTTTACACGGGGTCGGACGCGGGGCAATCTCGGGCGCAGTCTCCGCCGCCCGAGAGGATCCTCATGACCGACAGCACCAGCGTAACGCCCACCGACAGCGATCTGGCCTTCACCCGCAAGGAGACGCACGGCACCATCGCGGAGCCCGCCTATGCTGGCGCGCTCAGCTTCATGCGCCGCCGCTATACCCGCGATCTGGCCGACGCCGACGTGGCGGTGATGGGCGTGCCTTTCGATCTGGCGGTATCGGGGCGGTCGGGTGCGCGGCTGGGGCCGCGAGCGGTGCGCGCGGCGTCCTCCCATATCGCGTGGTCGGCGCCGTGGCCCTGGGCGTTCGACCCGTTCGAGCGGCTCGCGGTGGTGGATACCGGCGACTGCTTTTTCGATCCTGGCTAT
Source organism: Roseovarius sp. B-10 (assembly GCF_056859295.1). Taxonomy (NCBI): domain Bacteria; kingdom Pseudomonadati; phylum Pseudomonadota; class Alphaproteobacteria; order Rhodobacterales; family Roseobacteraceae; genus Roseovarius; species Roseovarius sp. B-10. The sequence goes on from NZ_JBSXOE010000042.1 coordinate 156,977, forward strand.
CCGGCGCAGGTGCCCGAGGCCATCGCGCAGGCCGCGCGCGACGTGCTGGCCAGCGACACCGCGCTCCTGACGCTGGGCGGCGATCACTTCATCACCTGGCCGCTGCTGAAGGCCCATGCCGAGAAGCACGGGCCGCTCTCGCTGATCCAGATCGACGCGCATTCCGACACCTGGGAGGACGAACCCGGCCGCATCGACCACGGCACGATGATCTGGCACGCGGTGCGCGAAGGTCTGATCGTGCCCGAAACGTCGGTGCAGGTGGGCATCCGCACCCACAATCCCGACCCGCTGGGCGTGCATGTGATCGACGCGCGCGAAGTGCACCTATCGGACCCACGGTCGGTCGCAGGCCGCGTGCGCGACATCGTCGGCGACCGGCCCTGCTACCTCACCTTCGACATCGACGCGCTCGACCCGTCGATGGCGCCAGGCACGGGTACGCCGGTGGTGGGCGGGCTTTCGACCTTCCAGGCGCAGGAAATCCTGCGCGGGCTGGAAGGGATCGCGCTCCGGGGTATGGACGTGGTCGAGGTGGCCCCTGCCTACGATGTCTCGGAAATAACCGCGCTGGCGGCGGCGACGCTCGCCTGCGACCTGCTGTGTCTCTACGCCGCCGGGCGCGAGTGCACGTCGGGCTAGAGCGTGTCGCTCAAAAGTGAGAACCGGTTTTGAGCTTCTCAGACGCGCGAAATCAATGGTTTAGAGCGGGTTGCGTGAATGCGAATGAATGCGACACGCTCTAGCAGGTGGCCTGATCCTGCCAGACTGGCCCTGGCCCTGGTGCGGCCGATGCCAACCACCGTTTCGGGCCAGCCCCCGCCCCCGGATCGGCCCTTCGTTCCCTTTGAAACAAAGGGCCCCGGGCGATGCCGGGGCCAGTCCAACAGGGAGGTTCACGTTTTACCGTAAGTGAACGATACCACACATATCATAGAATCCAGATATGCCTTTGATCGAGGTCAAGCGACCGTGACCTTTAAACCACAAGGCGATAGCCGCCCGACTCGGTTACCAGAAGGCGAGCGTTGCCCGGGTCGGGCTCGATCTTCTGGCGCAGCCGGTAGATATGCGTCTCAAGCGTGTGGGTCGTCACCCCGGCATTGTAACCCCAGACCTCGTGCAGCAGCACATCGCGCGGCACCACGCCTTCGGGCGAACGATACAGGAATTTCAGGATGTTGGTTTCCTTCTCGGTCAGGCGCACCTTGCGGTCCTCCTCGGTGATGAGCATCTTCATCGCCGGCTTGAACGTGTAGGGCCCGAGCTGGAATATCGCGTCCTCCGATTGTTCGTGCTGGCGAAGCTGTGCGCGGATGCGCGCCAGCAACACCGGGAACTTGAACGGTTTTGTGACATAATCGTTGGCGCCCGCGTCGAGACCGAGAATCGTGTCCGCATCGCCGTCATGCCCTGTCAGCATGAGGATGGGCGCGCGCACCCCCTGCTTGCGCATCAGGCGGCACAATTCGCGCCCGTCGGTATCTGGCAGGCCGACATCGAGGATGATGAGATCGTAAATCATGTCCTTGGCCCGGGCCATCGCCTCGGCGGCGGTCGCGGCCTCGAACACGTCGAAATCCTCGGTCATCACGAGTTGTTCACCCAGCGCCTCGCGCAGGTCGTCATCGTCATCGACGAGCAGTATCTTCTTGACTTGGGCCATGATGAGTTCCTCTTCCTGTCCGCCAAGATGCGCAAGCCGCACGCGCCCGGCAAGAGGCTCGTCACAGCTTTCACGGCCACGTGTTACCGCGCGAGCCGTTCTTTGCATTTCGTTACAATATACGCTACCGCAAAGAGCGATATGCCGGAGTGTCCCGATGAGCCTCGCCCCCGACCTGACCGAAACCATCGCGCGCGCGCGCGGAGACCTGCGTATGGGCGTGCCGGTGATGCTGCGCGGCCCACACGGCGCGGCGCTGGTGCTGGCGGCCGAGACGCTCGATGCCCAGCGGCTCGCGGATGTGCAGGCGCTGGGCGGCACGCCGGTACTCGCCATCACCGCACGGCGTGCCGCGACACTCAAGGCGCGTGCCTATGATGGTGATCTCGCACGGGTGGTGCTGCCACCCGATGCGCGGCTGTCGTGGGTGCTGGCGGTGGCCGACCCGGCCGACGATCTCAAGACCCCGATGAAGGGCCCGCTCGAGAGCGACCGCGGCGGCGACGCGGGCCTGCACCGTCTGGCGCTCACGCTGGTGAAATCGGCTCGATTGCTACCCGCGGCGGTGCTGCTCGACCTGTCCGACGGCGCGGACTTTGCCGCGCGGCACGGCCTGACGGTACTCGACGCCGCCGCCGCCGCGCCGCACCTTGTCGAGACCAGCCCGATGCACCCGGTGGTCAGCGCGCGCCTGCCGCTTTCGGTGTCAGAGGCAGGACGTCTGCACGTATTCCGCCCCGAGGATGGCGCCGAGGAGCACTACGCGGTCGAAATCGGACAGCCCCGGCGCGACACACCGGTTCTCGCACGGCTGCATTCGGCCTGTTTCACGGGCGACCTGCTGGGCAGCCTGAAATGCGATTGCGGCCCGCAACTGCGCGGCGCGCTGGCGCAGATGGGGGCCGAGGGGGCGGGCGTGCTGCTCTATCTCAACCAGGAGGGGCGCGGCATTGGCCTTGCCAACAAGATGCGCGCCTACAGCCTCCAGGATCAGGGCTTCGACACGGTCGAGGCCAATCATCGGCTGGGATTCGAGGATGACGAACGCGACTTCCGCATCGGCGCGGACCTGCTTCGCCGGATGGGATTCTCCTCGGTGCGCCTGATGACCAACAACCCTGCCAAGCTCGCGATGATGGCGCAGAACGGTATCTCGGTGGCCGAACGCGTGCCGCTCCGGCTCGGCGAGACCGACCACAACCGGGCCTATCTCGCGACCAAGGCGGCGAAATCAGGACATATGCTGTAAGGGCGCGACGTGGTCTTTTGCTGCCATTCGGTTCTTGGGCCCGGCGCGGAATCGAGGGCGAAGCCCGCCGCGCCATCTCCAGGCCGAAGGCCCCCTACCCCCGCTTCTCAAACCAGGTGATCACCTCGCAGATCTCCAGGCCCAGCTTGTCCATGTAGGCGCGGTTAAGCACGCAGTCCTCGCCAACCTGCCACATCCAGTCGTCAAAACGCGGGCCGCTCGGCCCAGCGCGCGAGCATCAGGACAAGACGGACGGCAATGACGCCACGCATGCGACCTCTCCCCGACCAGATTTCGGAGGAGCTAAGCCGCCGCCCCGCGTGGGGGCAAGCCCGGATTACAGCGTGGCGTTCACCGCTCCGCCATCGAGCAGGATGTTCTGCCCGACGATGAAGCCCGCGTGCTGGCTGCACAGGAACGCACATGCGGCTCCGAACTCATCCGGCGTGCCGTAGCGGCCCGCAGGGATGGTGGCGCAGCGCTTCTCCTTGGCCTCGTCCAGCGTGATGCCCTCGCGATCGGCCACGCCGGTGTCGAGCGCCACGGCGCGGTCGGTGGCGTGGATGCCGGGCAGCAGGTTGTTGATTGTCACGCCCTTGCCGGCCACCTGCCGCGAGGTACCCGCGACATAGCCGGTCAGCCCGGCGCGCGCCGAGTTCGAGAGTCCCAGAATGGCGATGGGCGATTTCACCGATTGCGAGGTGATGTTGACCACCCGGCCCCAGCCGCGCTCCATCATCCCCGGCACCAGCGCCTTGATCAGCGCGATGGGGGTCAGCATGTTGGCGTCCAGCGCGGCGATGAAATCCTCGCGGTCCCAGTCGGTCCACATGCCCGGCGGCGGGCCGCCCGCATTGTTGACGAGGATATCCACCGCGCCAGCCTCGGCAAGCACCGCGGCGCGGCCCTCCTCGGTGGTGATGTCGGCGGCCACGGTGGCGACCTCGACTCCAAAATCGGCGCGAATCACCGACGCCGAGGCCTCCAGCGCCTCGGCGCCGCGCGCGTTCATCACCAGATGAACGCCAGCCTCGGCAAGCGCCCGCGCACAGCCCAGCCCAAGCCCCTTCGACGCGGCGCAGACCAGCGCCCTCTTGCCACGAATTCCCATGTCCATTGCGTTTCCCCTTCCTTGTTCACCGAGAATTAACACTGCGGAGCGCAGGATGACCAGCAGGCCGCACCTCCGGCCTGCCCTGCTTTTGCCTGCTTGCCGGGAAATCTTGCCGAAATCGACCAGAACGTGCCACAATCGTGCCCTAGCTTAATCGTGACCTAGCTTAACGGCATCGCGGACGGCATCGTCGCCGCACGCCTGCACAGCCCCGACCCGGACAGCTCATGACCACGCCCGCACCACGCCCCGCGCAATTCGTCAACGTTTTCGAGGCCGCCGATCTGCGCGTGGTCAGCGGGGCCAATCTCGGCGACGCGCTGTCCTTTGCTGCCGAGCTCGATCTCGATGACATTTACGAACTCGGGCCGCGCGCCCGCGCCCGGCGCCTTGGTCTCGTGATGGAGGGGGCCGGCCCGTTCCGCGTGGGCGAAGGTTCGGAAATCGGCACCCCCGGCGCGCCGCTGCACCTCGATTGCTGTCTCACGCTGATGCCAGCCACCGGCAGCGTGGCCGAAGTGCTGATCTTCGTCGAGACCGATGACGAGGCGCGCGTCACCAATGTCTATGCCATGCCGCTGGCACACATGGCCCCGCGCACAGGATACGCCCTGGTGCGGGTCGAGCGCGATACTGCGCGGCAACGATTCGCGCAGGCGGCCTGCGTCTCCTTTACCCGCGGCACCCGGATCACGATGGCCACGGGCGCGCAGAAACCGGTCGAAACCCTCCAGCCCGGCGACATGGTGCTTACCCGCGACGACGGCGCGCAGCCGCTGCGCTGGATCGGGCAGACCACGCTGCGCGCCATCGGCGATTTCGCCCCGGTACGCATCCGGGCGGGTGCCCTCAACAACGAGGGCGATTTGCTGGTCAGCCCCGATCACCGCCTGTTCATCTACCAGCGCGACGACGCGGTCGGGGCCGGGCGGCGCGAAGTGCTGGTGCGCGCGCGCCACCTGGTCAACGGTGACAGCGTGCGCATCGAGACCGGCGGCCATGTCGATTATGTCCAGCTTCTGTTCGACCGGCACCAGATCATCTTTGCCGAGGGGATTGCCGCCGAAACCCTGCTGCTCGACCCGCGCACCCGCTCGGCTCTGCCTGCCGAGTTGCTGCCCGACACGCCCGGCCACGAAACCCCAGCGCACCTGCAATTCGAGATCGGGCGCGCCCTGCTCGACCACCCGGACGCCGCCGACCTGCTGCGCCGGGCCTCGCTGCGCTGAGGGCCATTGCGCCCCACGGGACGCGCCACTATACGGCAGGCCATGCTGGACCAGAGCCCCAATCGCCCCGCCCTGCCGCCCGAGATCGCGCGCCGCCGCACCTTCGCGATCATCTCGCACCCGGATGCGGGCAAGACCACGCTGACCGAGAAATTCCTGCTCTATGGCGGCGCGATCCAGATGGCCGGTCAGGTCCGCGCCAAGGGCGAGGCCCGGCGCACCCGGTCGGATTTCATGCAGATGGAAAAGGACCGGGGCATTTCCGTCTCGGCCTCGGCCATGTCCTTTGATTTCAAGGAGTTCCGCTTTAATCTCGTAGACACGCCGGGCCACTCTGACTTCTCCGAAGACACCTACCGCACGCTGACGGCCGTGGATGCCGCGGTGATGGTGATCGACGGCGCCAAAGGGGTAGAGAGCCAGACGCGCAAGCTGTTCGAGGTCTGCCGGATGCGCGATCTGCCGATCCTGACTTTCTGCAACAAGATGGACCGCGAGGCCCGCGACACATTCGAGATCATCGACGAAATCCAGGAGATGCTTGCCATCCACGTCACGCCCGCAAGCTGGCCCATCGGGCAGGGGCGCGATTTCCTGGGCTGCTACGACATGCTCCACGACCGGCTTGAACTGATGAACCGCGCCGACCGCAACCGCGTCGCCGAAACCATCGAGATCAAGGGGCTGGATGATCCCAAAATGGCCGACCACGTGCCGCCCGCCCTGCTGGACAAGCTGCGCGAGGATGTCGAGATGGCGCGTGAGCTCTTGCCCCCGCTCGACGCGCAGGCCGTGCGCGAGGGGCACATGACGCCCATATGGTTCGGCTCGGCGATCAACTCCTTCGGCGTGCGCGAGCTGATGCAGGGGATCGGCGCCTACGCCCCCGAACCGCAGCCACAGCGCGCCACCCCCCGCCAGATCGCCCCCGAAGAGGACAAGGTCACCGGCTTCGTGTTCAAGGTGCAGGCCAACATGGACCCGCGCCACCGCGACCGCGTGGCGTTTCTTCGCCTCGCTTCGGGACATTTCCGGCGCGGGATGAAGCTCACCCACGTGCGCGCGAAGAAGCCGATCACCGTCTCCGCCCCGGTGCTGTTTCTCGCCGCCGACCGGGAACTCGCCGAAGAGGCCTGGGCGGGCGACATCATCGGCATCCCCAACCACGGGCAGTTGCGCATCGGCGACACGCTGACCGAGGGCGAGAACCTGCGCGTCAGCGGCATCCCCTCCTTCGCGCCGGAGCTGTTGCAACAGGCCCGCGCAGGCGACCCGATGAAGGCCAAGCACCTGGAAAAGGCGCTGATGCAATTCGCCGAGGAGGGCGCGGCCAAGGTGTTCAAGCCCGCCTTCGGCTCGGGCTTCATCGTCGGCGTGGTGGGGCAGTTGCAGTTCGAGGTACTGGGCAGCCGGATCGAGATGGAATACGGGCTGCCGGTGCGCTTCGAGGGCTCGCAGTTCACCTCGGCGCGCTGGGTCACGGGCCCGCGCGACAAGGTCGAGGCGTTCATCGCCGCCAACAAGCAACACATCGCCCACGACCATGACGGCGACGTGGTTTACCTCACGCGGCTGCAATGGGATATCGACCGGGTCGAACGGGATTACCCGGAGGTGACACTCTCGGCGACCAAGGAGATGATGGTTTAGGGGCGCGTCTTGGCCTTGAGCGGTCGTTGAACCTCAAGCGCTGAGCCGCGCGAGCGCCAGCCTGCGGGTTGGCGATGCAACGGTTGGTCTGCGGCACTTTATTTCTGAGTTCCCGAGAGAGATCAGAGCTTTGCTCCCGTGTCACCCCATCGCCAGCCCCCGGGGGCGGGCTGGCGCTCGCGCGGCGGCGTGCAAGCACGCCTTGTCCCGCGCGAGACAGGAGGCGAAGGTCCGCAACAGGCCCAGAACCCGCCCTCTTCCACCCCCATCGGAAACGGTCGGGGCACAGGCCGTTATCGCCTCACCCCATAAGGTCTGGCAGGATCGTCACGATATCGGGGAAGAACCACAGGATCGCCAGCCCCACCACCTGTATCAGCACGAAGGGAAACACCCCCGCATAGATATGCCCGGTCGTCACCCCCCTCGGTGCCACCCCCCGCAGGTAGAAAAGCGCGAAGCCGAAGGGCGGTGTCAGGAACGAGGTCTGCAGGTTCACCGCGATCATGATCGTCACCCATTTCGGATCGAAGCTGCCGCCGTAGATCACCGGGCCGACGATCGGGATCACGATGTAGATGATCTCGAGAAAGTCGAGCACGAAGCCGAGGAAGAACAGCACCAGCATCACGATCAGGAACACCTTGAACTCGTTGTCAAAGCTCATGAGGAATTGCTGGATGTAATGCTCACCGCCAAAGCTGATCACCACGAGATTCAGCAATTGCGAGCCGATCAGGATGGTGAACACCATGCTCGTGACCTTGGCGGTCTCGCGCACCACCGGGCTGAGCACGCCGCCGGCAAAGAGCACCCAGCAGGCAAAAAGCAGGCCGAAGAGCGCGTAGAGATAGGCACCATAGGCGAAGATGAACGCCACCCAGGATTCGAAGCCGACCTCCTCCGTATTGATCCGCAGGTCAAAATTGATGCCGATGAGGATCGCCAGCACGATCGCCAAGGTGGAGAACAGGATGATCCGCGGCGAGCGGTCCTGATCACGCAGCTTGCGATAGGCAGCCAGCATGATCGCCCCGCCCGCGCCGAGCGCGGCGGCGGGGGTGGGGTTGGTGATGCCGCCCAGGATCGAGCCCAGAACCGCCACGATCAGCACCAGCGGCGGGAACACAACGCGGATGAGCTCGTTACCCGCCAGCCGCACCGCGCCATGGGCGCAGCCATAGAGGGCAAGCCCCATCGGGATCGCGAGGATCAGCCATGTCGCCCCCGAGGACATCGTCGCCGGAATGAGGAGAATGTCGGCCAAAAGCCCCAGCACGATACCGAGCGCGCCGACGAGCAGCGGCGCCGGCGAGGCCGAGGGCGACACACCCCGCGCCAGCGCCAGCACCAGCCCGAGCATCACCATGATAGTGGCCACGCCGGTTCCGATAGGCGCGGCATTTGCCGCCTTCTCGGCGCGCAACTCGACAATCCGCTCGGGGCTGAGACGCACGCTCTGTTCCACCCCGCCTGCCTCGTCGATGGCCTTTTGCTCGGCGACCGCGTCGTCCCAGGCCGCCTGCCCGTGCAGCTCGATCATCGAGGCGCGGCACTCGTCGCTCACATTGGTCCGCAGCGAGGCCGTCTCACCCATGTCGGTGAACGTATCCACCCGCAGGCCCTGCGAGCCGATCACGCCCAGCGACGACAGCAGCATCGACCCCGCGATGAGCGCCACCGGCACCCCGGCGAACCAGGTGAATCGTTCGGCGCGGGTGATCGGCTCGCCGCCGCCATCGGCAAGCTGTACCGCCGGGGCCTTCGAAGGGTTCACCAGCGCGTAGCCAAAGGCATAGAGCGCATAGAGCAGCGCCAGCAGGATGCCGGGCAAGAGCGCCGCCTGGAAAAGCGTGCCCACGGACACCACGGCGGGCTCGCCCAGGTAGGTGAGCGCGTCCGAGCAGCCGGCAAGCTGCGCGCGGTTCTCCTGAGCCACGGAATAGAGATCGCCCGCCAGCGTGCCCAGAAGCACGATCACGATCGAGGGCGGGATGATCTGCCCCAGCGTACCCGAGGCCGCGATCACCCCGGTGGCGATCTGCGGCGAATAGCCGTTGCGCAGCATGGTGGGCAGGCTCAGAAGCCCCATCGTCACCACCGTCGCGCCGACGATACCGGTCGAGGCGGCGAGGAACGCGCCCACCACCACCACCGACACCGCGAGGCCCCCGGGCAGCGGCCCGAACACGCGCGCCATCGTGGTGAGCAGGTCGTTGGCGATCTTGGACCGCTCCAGCGTGATGCCCATCATCACGAACATCAGCACCGCGAGCAGCGTCTCGATCGCCGCGCCCGCCAGAACGCGCTCGTTGATGCGATTGACGATGAACGAGATATTGCGGTCGAGCGCCGTCTCCCACCCTTGCGGGAACACCGGCATGCCGCTACGCGGCAGCTCCGGGTACCGGAAGATGGAAATGGACTCGGGCCGCGCGCCACCGGCGACGAGGGCGTTATACGCCTCGCTCGACGTGTCGATGGCCTGGTGGATCAAGAGCCCCGCGCTGTCGAGCCCGGCGATGATCGCGAAGGAAACGATCCCGGCGCCGCCGATGGCGAAGGCCACCGGAAAACCAGAGAGTATCCCCCCGAACAGGCACAGGAACACGATGATCAGGCCGATCTCGACGCCGTCAAGTCCGAATAGCATGTCTCACCCGCCCCTTTAATGCGTGCCTTCATAGGCTTCTTCGCCCTCGCCCAGCGTGTCGCGGTCGAGGTATCTGTCGGTGCTTTCCAGCCCCTCGCGGTATTCCAGCAGCGAGCGCCAGAAGAACGCCATCGCATGCAGGAAGATCATGCCGGCGAAGAACACAAGCAGCACCTTGAACAGGAAATATCCGTTGAACCCGTTGGGGCTGAAACCGATGGTCTCGACGTTCCAGCGCAGCGCCCGCGCCTTTAGTAGCAGCCGGTCAATGGTGTCAGAGGCCGATGGCTTGGGCACGATCAGGTGCCGCCAAAGGAAGAACCAGCCATACATCCAGATGAGCACCGCCATCGGCATCATGAAGACGAGGCTGCCCACCATGTCGATCCCCCGCTTGGCACGGTGGCTGACCTGGGCATAGATCAGGTCCACCCGCACATGCCCGCCCTGCACGAAGGTGTAGGTACAGCACAGCGCCACCACCATGGCGTTGTAGAGCTTGAGTTCCTCGGCCCACCAACTGATGTCGAATTCCAGCGGTATGCCCACGCCCAGCACGATGTCAGGCCGCGCAAATATCCGCTGCACGAAAACGATGACGATCTGCTGGATAACCATGACAAGGCCCGCCCAGGCCACGAGGCGGCCGACCGTGTTGGCAAAGCCCTCAAGGCCGCGTACGCAGGCCCACATCACGCGCTTGCGCCAGATGCCGATGCCGGTCAGCACAAGGAAGGTGGTGAATACCACGAAGAAGAACTCGACCGATCCGCCGTAATAGACCACCCGCATGATGGCCTGCTTGTCGGACCAGTCGAGCCAGAGGCCAGGATGCGTGACCGCGTAGCCAAAGTTCATGAAGGCCATCGCGACGTTCTGGAAAAACCACAGGACTGCGTCGATCATCTTCCCCCCTCGCGCCCGCGCTGCTCCGCGTGGGCACCTGCCCCTGCCGGGTATGCGCGCAGGCCCCGGATGCCCCGGGGCCTGCGCCGTTAGTTACCGGCGATTGGCCTCAGCCGAGCACGCGGTCGCGCTGTGCGGTATAGGCACCGTCGGATTTCTGGATCCACGAGGACGAGGCCGCCATCGACGCCATGTAGCTGTCGTAGACACGCTTGTAGATGTCGTCGCCCATGTTTTCCTGATGGACCTCGTTGGAGGCCTGGCCGAACGCGTCCCAAACGCTGTCGGGGAATTCCAGCGTTTTGACGCCTGCGGATTGCAGGCGCTGAAGCGCGGCGGAGTTGTTGGCAAGGAACTGCGCGAGGTTCCACTGATGCGCCTCGGCGCAGGCGATCTCGACGATCTTCTGCTGCTGTGCGTTCAGGCTCTCGAACACCTCGCGGTTCATGCCGATCGACAGACCCGCGCCCGGCTCGTGGAAACCGGCAGTGTAGTAGGTCTTGGTGATCTCCTGGAAGCCGGCCTTTTCGTCGGCCCAGGGTCCGATCCACTCGGTGCCGTCGATGGCCCCCGAGGCAAGCGCCTGGTAGACTTCCGATCCGGGCAGGTTCTGGACGCTCGCGCCCAGCTTGCCCAGCGCCTTGCCGCCCAGGCCTGGCATGCGGAACTTGAGGCCGTTGAAATCCTCGGGGCCGTTGATTTCCTTGGAAAACCAGCCGCCCGCCTGCGCGCCGGTATTGCCCGCGAGGAACGACTTGAGCCCGAAGATCTGGCCCAGCTCATCGTGGAAGCCGGCGCCGTCGCCATGATAATACCAGTTCACCAGTTCCTGCGCCGTCATGCCGAAGGGCACCGAGGTGAAGAAGGCATACGCCGGGTGCTGACCAACGAAATAGTAATCGGCCCCGTGATACATGTCGGCCTGACCGGCGGTCACGGCGTCGAACACCTCGAACGCGCCGACGAGTTCGCCCGCGCCCTTTACATCGACCGTGAGGCTGCCATCGGACATGCCGTTAATGCTGTCGGCCACACGCTGCGCGGCGTCGAACACACCGGCAAGACCGCGGCCCCACGTGGTGACCATCGTTAGCGTGCGGTTGCCCTGCGCGATGGCAGGCGCGGCCAGCGTTCCGGCAGCGGCGGCCCCGCCACCAATTGCGGTATTTTTCAGAAACGAACGGCGATCCATTATGGTTCCCTCCCCATTTTTGAGCGGTCGCCCCTCTCCCGGACGTTCCGCGGATCGTTAAAGTGCGCAGACCTTAGCCCGCGATTCGCGACCTGCAAATACCGATTACTGCGTAGTCACACGGATTTTTGTCGCATCCTTCCTGTGTCGATTCCGCCTTGCGCACGCGCGGGCGCAGGTGTTCAACACGGCCATGAAGCCGAAAATTCTCACCACACTGCCCGGCTATACCGCCGCGCTGTTCCGGGCCGACCTCATGGCCGGGATCACCGTTGCCACGGTGGCCCTGCCGCTCAGCATCGCCATTTCCATCGCGTCGGGTGCGTCGCCCGCGACCGGGCTGACCACGGCGATCATCGGTGGCTTCCTTCTCTCGGCGCTCGGCGGCAGCCGGGTGCAGATCGGCGGACCGACCGGGGCGTTCATTGTCGTCGTCTACGGGGTGATCGCCGAGCACGGTCACGACGGTCTGGTGCTCGCAACGCTGATGGCGGGGCTGATACTTGTGATCGCCGGATATTTTCGCGCCGGCAGCCTTATCCGGCACATCCCCGAGGCAGTAATCAGCGGCTTTACCATCGGCATCGCCATCATCATCGCCACCAGCCAGTTGCGCGACCTCTTCGGCCTGTCCGCAACCGACCTGCCCGCCGATTTCCTGCCCAAGCTCGCCGCGCTCTGGGAGGCGCGCGAAACCTTCGATCCGCGCGCGCTCGCGATCGGGGGCGGCACCTTGGCGGTGATCCTCGTGCTGCGCCGTCTCGCCCCGCGCTTTCCCGGATTGATCGTGGCCATGGCGCTCTGTTCCGGGGCGGTCGTGCTGCTGGACCTGCCCGTGGAGACGCTGCAGTCACGCTTTGGCGCGCTGCCCAATACCCTGCCCTGGCCGCAGATACCGGAGTTCAGCCTTCAGCGGATGTCCGAACTGCTTCCCTCGGCGCTTGTCATCGCCTTTCTCGCCGGGGTGGAATCGCTCCTGTCGGCCTCCGTTGCCGACCGGATGATCGGGGGCAACACCCGCCCCAATGCAGAGGTAATCGCCAATGGCGTGGCCAACACGGGCGCGGCGCTCTTTGCCGGGCTGCCCGTGACCGGGGCCATTGCGCGCACCGCCACCAATGTCCACGCAGGCGGCAGGACGCCGGTGGCCGGAATGATCCATGCCCTCGTCATCCTTCTCGTGATGCTGCTCGCAGCGCCGCTCGCGGGTTTCCTGGCCATGCCCGCGCTGGCGGGGCTGTTGCTCATCACCGCATGGAACATGTCCGAGCCGCAGCACTGGCACCGCCACCTGGCTGCCCGGCGCTCGGATCAGGGGCTATTATTGATCACGCTGGTGCTCACGGTGCTGACGGATCTCACTCTGGCCATTGGCGTGGGCGTGGCGCTTGGTCTGGCCATGCGGCTCAGGCGGCGCGAGGTGCCCGAGGCCAAGTGGCACGATCCCGACCGCTGATCCCGCGCGACCGGAGCTCGATCGGTGCCGCCCTCGCGGCAAGAGGCTGGAAATGGTACCGGTTTGGCCTTATCGCTTTCGTATGAAAGGCTGGCTCGCATCCGCAAGGCTCAACTACGGGCAGAAGCTGTTTCTGCTCGCCACCCTGCCGCTGATCCTGACGGCGGTGGCAATCTCGGTCGTGGTTACGCTGCAAGCACGGCAGATGGCAGAGCGCGAGATCGAAACCCTGGAGGCGCAGCTCATCTCGGCCAAGCGCGCGGAGTTGAAGAATTACATCTCCATCGCGCGCACTGCCTTCATCAACATCTACGGTCGCGCCGCCCCCGACGACCGCGAGGCGATGGAACAGGTCAGCCAGATACTCGCCGCCATGCTCTACGGGCAGGACGGCTACTTCTTCGTCTTCGACTATGACGGCACCAACCTCGTCAGCCCCAGGCGCACCGAATTGATCGGGCGCAACTGGACCGGGCTGGAGGATTCGTCGGGCGTGCCCGTCACCGACGAACTCATCCGTCTGGCGCGCTCGGGCGGGGGCTATCACAGCTTCATCTGGCCCAAGCCCTCGACCGGCGAACGCACGCAGATGGTGGCCTACGTCATCGGGCTTCAGGACTGGCGATGGGCGATCGGTACGGGGGTGTTCATCGACGACGTAATCGGCGCGGTCGCCGCCTCGCGACAGCAGGTGGAGACGCGCGTGCAGCGCACCTTTCTCTATGTCGGCGGGGCGACGATGCTCGCGTTGATCTTCGTCTTTGTGACCGGCCTCTTCATCACAATCCGCGAGCGCCGCCTCGCAAATGCCAAGCTCAAGATGCTGACGCAGCGTGTGTTCGACGCACAGGAGGAAGAGCGCGGCCGCGTCGCGCGCGAATTGCATGACGGCATCAGCCAGATACTCGTGGGGGTGCGCTACGCGCTGGAAACCGCGCGGCGACGGCTGGCCGCTGGCGATGCGCGCGCGGGCGATACGCTCGACCGCGGTGCCGCGCACCTCTCCACCGCCATCCAGGAGGTGCGCCGCATCAGCCGGGATCTGCGCCCCGGCGCGCTCGACGATCTCGGCCTCGGCCCCGCGCTCAAGGCGCTGGCAGAGGATTTCGGCCGCCGTACCGGCATCGAGACCGAATTCGCGACCGTAGTGTTTCGCAACCGGCTGGACGAGGAAGCCAAGATCGCGCTCTACCGCGTCGCACAGGAGACGCTCACCAATATCGAGCGCCATTCCGCTGCGACGCGCGTCCATATCGACCTGCGCGGCCACGCGCGCGGCGGCACCCTGCGCATCACCGACAACGGCTGTGGCATCGACGCCTCAAGCGCGAGCGCGGGCGGCGGGCTCGGCCTGCGCAACATGCAGGAGCGCATCGAGCAGATCGACGGGCGTTTCGAGATCCGCTCCTCGCCCGAGGGCACCGAGGTCGAGGCCACGGTGCCGCTCACCCATCTTCTGACGCCGCAGGGCCAGTCCGAGACGGCCCCCGAAACAAAAAGGGCAACGGCATGACCCACGCTCCCACCCGCGTCGTCATCGTCGACGATCATCCAATGGTCACAGAGGGCATCCAATCCATCCTCGAAAGCTACGAGGATATCGAGGTGATCGCCGCGCTCGCCGATGGGCATGCGATTATTGACCAGATCGGAGACCTCGCCCCGGACGTGGTTCTGCTCGACCTCAACATGCCGGGGATCGGCGGGCTATCGACCACCGAAATCCTGCTCGAACGCCGCCCCGGCACGCGCATCCTGATCCTCAGCATGCATGACAGCCCCGAATACATCACTTCGGCGCTCAGCCACGGGGCCTCGGGCTACGTGCTCAAGGACGTGCCGGTAGACGAGATCAAGCACGCCATCGACGCGGTGATGGCCGGGCAGCGATATCTCTGCACCGGCGCGCAGGGCTCGCTCGCCCCGTTTGTAGCGCCCGACCGCGAACAGCTCACCAACCGCGAACAGACCATCCTGCTCTTGCTCGCGCAGGGCAAATCCAACAAGGAAGTGGCCGGTGCGCTCGACATCTCGGTGCGCACGGTCGAAACCCACCGCAAGAACATAAAGCGCAAGCTCGGCATCTCATCGACCGCCGGACTCACGCGTTATGCGCTCGAACACGGGGTCTTGCAGGGCACCGGCGTGCGGATGTGATCCGTGTCTGGAACGGATTGACACAAAACGGGAACACCTGTAGAACACGCTGAACGTGTCTGCACGGAGGCTGGGATGCTGACCAGAAAACAACGCGACCTGCTCGATTTCATCCACAAGCGCGTGCAGCGCGACGGCGTCCCGCCCAGCTTTGACGAGATGCGCGAAGCGCTTGACCTTCGGTCGAAATCCGGCATCCACCGTCTGATCACGGCGCTTGAGGAACGCGGCTTCATCCGGCGCCTGCCGCATCGCGCCCGCGCAATCGAGATTGTGCGCCTGCCCGACATGATCGCCGACCAAGGGCAAACGGGCTTCGTCCCGCGCGTGGTCGAGGGCGACCGCCGCTACGCCCCGCCACAGCCCGCCAACGCCATGCCGGTCGAAACCGCCGATGCGTTGTCGCTGCCGGTGATGGGCCGCATCGCCGCCGGCACGCCGATCGAGGCGATCGCCCATGCCAGCCACAACATCAGCGTCCCCGCCGAGATGATCTCGGGCCGGGGTGATCACTACGCGCTCGAGGTCAAGGGCGATTCCATGATCGACGCCGGCATCAACAACGGCGACGTGGTCATCATCCGCGAAACGCAGGTGGCCGATAACGGCGACATCGTGGTCGCGCTGATCGAGGACCAGGAGGCAACGCTCAAACGCTTCTTGCGCCGCGGGCACACCATCGTTCTCGAGGCCGCCAACCCTGCCTACGAGCCCCGTGTCCTGCCCGAGGATATGGTGCGCGTGCAGGGCCGTCTCGTCGGGCTGATCCGCACCTACTGATCCTGCCCCGGCGCCCACGGGCGCCGCCCCGCCACCGCCGCCGCGCTCTGCGACAGCGTTCCGTCAGCGGAGAGCGCCAGCGAGCCGGTCACGCGCAGCGTGCGCGGCGAGGCCACGCGGCAACCGCCGTCGGGCACTCCCTCGGGATCGGCCGTCAACAACAGAAGTTGCGCACCTGCACAGTCAATCGGACCACGCGCCGCGGCGCGACCAAGGCGCACGGAAACCGCGAACGGGGCCAGCAGATCGTCGCTCCACCGCGCATGCGCCTCTTCCTGCGCGGCGTCATCGCCATCGTTCTCCAGCCAGTTCCGGGCCACGAAGCCGCCCCCGCGCGGCTTGTTGAGCGCGCGCCCCGCCTCGGTCATCACACCCACCAGTCCGCTACTGTCGGCAACAAGCAGCACCGGGCGCTCGGTCTGCGCCCAGAGGAGCGTGGCCACCGCCACCGGAGCAAGGCCCAAGAGGCGTGCACGCCCCTGCCACAGCACCACGAATAGCATGCCCACCGCGATCAGCGGCAGCGCATTCGCATCGGGTGCCACCACCGGGACGCGCGCCCCCTCAAGCCCCGCGGCCCAATCGGCAACGCCGAGGATCCAGTCGAGCCCCCACCCCATCCCCCACAGCGGCAGCCCGTCGAGCCCGAAGGGCAGCAATAGCGCCGCGATCACCGCCGCGGGCATCACCAGCACCCCCATCAGCGGCACGCTCGCGAGGTTCGCGGGCAGGCCGTATTGCGCAAACTGGTTGAAATGCGCCGCCGCGACCGGCGCGGTCGCCGCCCCGGCGACTGCCGACGAAATGAACACCGCCAGCACCGGGCGCAGCCAGCGCGGCCCCAGCGGAACCCGCGCATCGCGCAGCCAGCCAAACACGGCGACAAGCGCCACCGTCGCGGCAAAGGACATCTGGAAGCCGGGACCGAGCAGCACCTCGGGCCGCAGGCAAAGCACGATGATCGCCGCGACCGCAACCGCGCGCAAACTGAGCGCGCGGCGGTCGAGGATGACCGCGATCAGCATCACCGAGGCCATGACGAAGGCGCGTTCGGTCGCCACGTTGCCCCCCGACAACGCGAGATACCCCGCCCCGGCGAGGAGCGCGAGCGCGGCGGCAATCTTCTTTATGGGCCATGTGAGCGCCACCCGGGGCACCGCCGCGAGCACCAGCCGCACGGCGGCAAAGACAAAACCCGCGACCAGCCCCATGTGCAGCCCCGAGATCGCCAGCAGGTGCGCGAGGCTCGATATGCGCATCGACTCCAGCGTATCCTGCGACAGGCCAGAGCGGTCACCGGTCATGATCGCGGCGGCAAAAGCACCGGGCTGGCCCGGCAGGCGCGCGCGGACGTGATCGGCAAGCGCCATCCGGATGCGGAACAGGTGTTGTTCCCCTCCGGCCTCGGCCAGCGCGACCACTGGCACGCGGGTATAGCCCACCGCGCCGATCCTCTGGAACCACGCATGCCTCCGAAAATCGAAACCGCCCGGCTCCACCGGCCCGGCGGGAGGCGCGAGATGGGCCGTGGTCATGACCCGCAGCCCCGGCACGACATCCTCGGCGCCGGCAACCCCGTGCAACGAAACGCGCACCCGCAGCGGCACCCGGTCAGGATCGACCCGAGAGAGCGTGACCCGGTCGAGCGTCAGGCGCAACGCATCCGAGGCCGATCGGTCAATCGCGACGATCCGTCCCTCGACCGGGCCATAGTAGCGAAAGCCCAGCACCGGACCCGCCACAAGGTGCGTGCGCATGCCCGCGATCGCCACCCCGGCCAGCAATACCGCCAGCGCACAGCCCAACGGCCCGGACCATTCCCGCCCCCGCCACAGCGCCAGTGCGAGGACCGCTGCCGCGAGCGCGCCGCAGACGGCGAGCACCGCGCCGGGCGGCTCATCCGGCAGGGCGAAATACCCGCCGATGCCGCAGGCCAGAAGAACCGGAACCCACGGAAACAGCGCCCCGCGCTGGAGGAGCCAGCCGCGCTCGATCACCTCTGGGATGCGCGCCACTTGTCTCCCTCCCGGTGGGCCGATAGACAGGCCGCATCCTCGCCCCGGCATCGTTAAGAAAAGGTTAAGCCCGCCCATGACGCAACAGGTCGTGACCCGTTTCGCCCCCTCGCCCACCGGCTTCCTGCATATCGGCGGGGCGCGCACGGCGCTGTTCAACTGGCTCTATGCGCGCGGTCGCGGCGGCCGCTTTCTCTTGCGCATAGAGGATACCGACCGAGCCCGCTCCACCCCCGAGGCGACACAGGCGATCCTCGACGGGCTCTCGTGGCTGGGGCTCGACCATGACGGCGAGGCCGTGAGCCAGGCGGCCCGTGCCGAGCGCCACGCCGAGGTCGCGCATCAGCTTCTGGCCGCAGGCCGCGCCTATCGCTGCTACGCCACGCAGGAAGAGATCGAGGCGTTCCGCGAGGCTGCCCGCGCCGAGGGCCGATCGACCCTCTATCAAAGCCCGTGGCGCGACGCCGATCCGGCCACCCACCCCAAAGGCGCACCCCATGTCATCCGCATCAAGGCCCCGCGCGAGGGCACCACGGTGATCGCCGACGTGGTGCAGGGCGACGTGACGATCCGCAACGATCAGCTCGACGACATGGTTCTGTTGCGCAGCGACGGCTCGCCGGTCTACATGCTCGCCGTCGCGGTGGACGATCACGACATGGGCGTGACCCACGTGATCCGGGGCGACGACCACCTCAACAACGCCGCGCGCCAGATGCTGATCTACCAGGCGATGGGCTGGCCGCTACCCACCTACGCCCATATCCCGCTGATCCACGGCCCCGACGGCAAGAAGCTCTCGAAGCGCCACGGCGCGCTCGGGGTCGCGGAATACCGGGACATGGGCTATCCGGCGGCGGGGATGCGCAATTACCTCGCCCGTCTCGGCTGGAGCCACGGCGATGACGAATTCTTTACAGACGCGCAGGCGCGGGAGTGGTTCGACATCACCGGGATCGGCAAGGCCCCCGCGCGGCTCGACTTCAAGAAGCTGGAGAATCTCTGTGGTCAGCACATCGCGGCGACGGCGGATGCTGCACTGCTGCATGAATTGCAGGAATTCCTTGCCGTGACCGGTGCGCCCCCGCTGTCTGATGCAAAGTTGGCGCTCATGGAACAGGGTATGTACTGCCTCAAGGATCGTGCCAAAACATTTCCCGAACTTCTTGAAAAGGCTGCATTTATCACAACCAACCGCCCCATCGTCCCGGAAGAGAAGGCGGCAGCGCAACTCGATGATGTATCCCGTCGTATACTGATAGAATTGACGCCGCAGTTGCAAAATGCTACGTGGTCCCGCGACAGTCTCGAGACCGTGGCGAATGGCATAGCCGAGGCTCACGGGATGAAATTCGGCAAGCTGGCGGGGCCGCTCCGGGCCGCGCTGGCCGGGCGCACGGCGACGCCGAGCGTGTTCGACATGATGCTGGTCCTCGGGCGAACGGAAACGATCGCCCGGCTGACCGACGCCGCTTGCGACGAGGGGTAATCCTCTGGCAAGGAGAATAAGTATACCCAGTCCGACGCGCAGGGCGCGCCGGACTCCGAGAGGGAGGACCCCAGAATGTCAGACGAGAAAAGAACCGCAAAGCTGGAGATCGAAGGCAAAACCTACGAGTTGCCGATCTTTTCGCCAACGGCCGGGCCTGACGTGGTGGATATCCGCAAGCTCTATGGCACGGCAGGCGTCTTCACCTATGATCCCGGGTTCACCTCGACGGCAAGCTGCGACAGCACCATCACCTTCATCGACGGCGACAAGGGCGAATTGCTGCACCGCGGCTACCCGATCGACCAACTGGCCGAGAAGTCGCATTTTTTGGAGGTCTGCTACCTGCTGCTCTACGGCGAGTTGCCCTCGCCCGCGGAACTCGAGGATTTCGAGAGCCGCGTGACCGGGCACACCATGCTGCACGAGCAGATGGTGTATTTCTTCCGCGGCTTCCGCCGCGACGCGCACCCGATGGCGATCATGGTGGGCGTCGTGGGCGCGATGTCGGCCTTCTACCATGACAGCACGGATATCCGCGACCCGTGGCAGCGCGAAGTGGCCTCGATCCGCATGATCGCCAAGATGCCGACCATCGCGGCCTGGGCCTACAAGTACTCCATCGGGCAGCCCTTCGAATATCCGCGCAACGATCTCGACTATGCGTCGAACTTCCTGCGCATGTGCTTTTCGGTCCCGGCCGAGGATTACGAGGTCAACCCGATCCTCAGCCGCGCGATGGATCGCATCTTCACCCTGCACGCCGATCACGAGCAAAACGCATCCACCTCGACGGTGCGGCTGGCCTCGTCGTCGGGGGCCAACCCGTTCGCCTGCATCGCCGCCGGCATCGCCTGCCTGTGGGGGCCCGCGCATGGCGGCGCCAACCAGGCGTGCCTGGAAATGCTGCAGGAGATCGGCACGCCCGACCGCATCCCCGAATTCATCGCCCGCGCCAAGGACAAGGACGACCCGTTCCGCCTGATGGGGTTCGGCCACCGCGTCTACAAGAATTTCGATCCGCGCGCCAAGGTGATGAAGCAATCCGCCGACGAGGTGCTGGAGCTTTTGGGCATAGATAACAACCCGACGCTGCAGGTCGCCAAGGAGCTGGAGAAACAGGCGCTTGCGGACCCGTATTTCACCGAGAAGAAGCTGTTCCCGAACGTGGATTTCTATTCGGGCATCATCCTCGAGGCGATGGGCTTCCCAACCTCGATGTTCACGCCCATTTTCGCGGTGTCACGCACCATCGGCTGGATTTCCCAGTGGAAAGAGATGATCAGCGACCCGCAGATGAAGATTGGCCGCCCGCGCCAGCTCTATCAGGGTGCGACGCTGCGCGACTATGTGGATATCGAAAAGCGTTAAGGATTGCAGTTCGCGCCATGCGATTTGATGGAAAAGGCCCGCCAATGGCGGGCCTTTCTTGTTCGGGGATGGTGTCAGGATTGGCCTGTTTCAGCCTTTGGCCTGACGGTTGAGAAGCCGCGCGATGCTAGTCCCGCCGTCCGCCCCAGACTAGGAACGCCCCGTCACCTCAGCGCCCTTCGAACCGCGCGCTGCGCTTTTCAAGAAAGGCCAGCACGCCCTCCTGGAAATCGCGGCTCTGGCCGCAAGCGCCTTGCAGCCTCGCCTCAAGGTCCAGTTGAGCCTCGAGCGTATTGTCCCACGACCCCCGGATCGCCTCTTTCACCGCGCGGTAGGCCTGCGTCGGCCCGGCGGCAAGCTTTGCCGCACGGGCCTGCCAATGCGCCTCGAACCCCTCGTCGCTCACGCATTCCCAGATCATGCCCCAGTCGCTCGCCTGCCTTGCGCTGATCGGTTCGGCAAATAGTGCGGCCCCCATCGCCTTGGCGAGCCCCATCTGGCGCGGCAATGCCCATGTTCCGCCGGCATCGGGCATCAGTCCGATGCGGGTGAATGCCTGCAGGAAATAGGCGCTCTCGGCAGCGATGACCACGTCCGCCGCCAGCGCGAGGTTGGCCCCGGCCCCCGCCGCGGGACCGCCCACCGCACTGATCGTCGGCACCGGGCAATCGGTGATCGCGCGCAGCATCGGTACGTATTCCTCGCGCAGCACCCGTTCGAGATCGAGCGTGGCGGCATTGCCGCCATCGCTGAGATCCTGCCCCGAACAGAACGCGCGGCCATTGCCGGTCAGCACCACCACCCGCGCCTCGCGGCCCGCGTTGGTGACGGCATCGGTGATCTCGGCGCGCATCCGGGTGTTGAGTGCGTTCATGCGCTCGGGCCGGTCGAGGCACAGCGTGGCCACGTCGTCAGAGATGTCGAGCGTTATGGTCTCGTAATGCTTCATGGCGTCGCGCCTCCTGCGTGCTGTCACGCCATCAAAGCGCAGGCAGCCGGCAAGGCCAAGGGGGACGGCGCGTCAATCGTCGAGGATTTCACGCAACCGCGCTTCTTCCTGCGCGCTGAGCCGGGCCGTCCCGGGCTCTGTGGCCACCGAGCGGCGCCGCAAGTAGAGCCCCCCCATCACCAGCCCCGCGCCCAGCATCAGCGGCCCGGCAAGCCAGAGCAGGAGGTTCGCGCCGCCAACCGTGGGTTTGAGCAGAACGTACTCGCCATAACGGTCGACGATGTAATCCACCGCCTCCTCGTTGGTGTCGCCCGCCACCAGCCGCTCGCGCACTAGCAGGCGCAGGTCGCGCGCCAGTTCGGCGTTGGAATCGTCGATGCTCTCGTTGCGGCACACGAGACAGCGCAGCCCAGCAGAAATGTCGCGCGCACGCGCCTCGAGCGCCGGGTCGTCGAGGATTTCGTCGGGCTGCACCGCGAATACGGGCGCGGCGATCATGCACAGGACAAGGATCAGCCGTTTCATTCCGCGGGCACCCCCTGCGGCACCTTGCGCGCCCCGGCGGCCACGCGGAAACGCCGGTCGCTCAGAGAGATGAAACCGCCCAGCGCCATCAGGATCGCGCCGCCCCAGATCCAGTTCGCCAGCGGCTTGTAATAGCTGCGCACCGCCCAGCCGCCGCCATCCTGCGGGTCGCCGATGGCCACGTAGATGTCACGAAGGAAGCCATTGTCGAGCGCGGCCTCGGTGGTGGGCATCTGCGCCACGGGATAAACCCGCTTCTCGGGCCGCATGGTGCCTATCTCGCGGCCATCCCGACCCAGCGTCAGCGTGGCGACGGTCGCGATATAGTTCGGCCCCTGCTCGCGATGCACCTCATCGAGGCGCAGCGTATAGCCCGACAGCTCCAGCGTGTCGCCCTCCTGCATCACGCGGATATCCTCGGCCTCCCACGCCATCATCGCGGAAATGCCCGCGATGGTCACACCGAACCCGGCATGCGCCACCGACTTGCCCCAGTCGGCACGCGGCAGACGGGTCAGGCGGGCGAGCCGCCCGCGCCCGCGCCCGGTGCGCGACCACAGGTCCACCGCCGCGCCCGAGACGAGCCACGCCGCCAGCAACATCCCCACCGGCCCCAGCGCCGAGCGCCCGCTCTGCATCGCCCAGGCCAGCGCACCCACCGCTACCGCCAGCACAAAGGCCGGGGCCAGCGCGCGCAGCACGCGCCCTACCTTGGCGCGTTTCCACGACAGCATCGCCCCCACCGGCAGCACGAGCCCGAGCGCCACCATGAACGGCGTGAAGGCCGCATTGAAGAACGGCGCCCCCACCGACAGCTTGCGGTCGAACGCCATTTCCGCGACCAGCGGCCACAGCGTGCCGAAGAACACCACGAACGCCGCGACCGCGAGCAGGATATTGTTCAGCACAAGCGCGGATTCGCGGCTTACCACGCCGAACACGCCCTTGGCCTGCATCGCCCCCGCCCGCGCGGCAAAGAGCGTAAGCGCCCCCAGCATGAACACCGCGAGGATGGCCAGCAGGAACACCCCGCGCTCGGGATCGGTGGCGAAAGCGTGCACGCTCGTCAGAACCCCCGAGCGGGTGATGAACGCCCCCACCATCGAGAACCCGAAGGCGATGATCGCCAGCAGGATCGTCCAGCTCTTGAGCGCCTCGCGCTTCTCCACCACGATGGCGGAATGCAAGAGCGCGGCAGCAACGAGCCACGGCATGAAGCTCGCGTTCTCGACCGGGTCCCAGAACCAGAACCCGCCCCAGCCCAACTCGTAATAGGCCCACCACGACCCCAGCCCGATACCGATGGTGAGAAACACCCATGCCGCCAGCGTCCAGGGCCGCACCCAGCGGCCCCATGCGGCATCCACGCGCCCCTCGATCAATGCCGCCACGGCAAAGGAAAAGGTCATCGAGAGCCCGACATAGCCCAGGTATAGGAACGGCGGATGGAACGCGAGGCCGGGATCCTGCAACAACGGGTTGAGGTCCTGCCCGTTGAAGGGCGGCACGGCCATGCGCAAAAACGGGTTGGAGGTAAACAGCACGAAGGCGAGGAACGCCACCCCGATCAGCGCCTGAACGCTCAGCACCCGCGCCTTGAGCGTCGGCGGCAGGTTGTCGCCGAACCACGCCACCGCCGCGCCGAACAGGGCCACGATCATCACCCACAGCAGCATCGAGCCCTCGTGATTGCCCCAGACGCCGGTGATCTTGTAGAGCAGCGGCTTGTCGGTATGGCTGTTGAGCACCACGAGCCGCACCGAGAAATCCGAGGTGACAAAGGCATAGGTCAGCGCGGCGAAAGACGCCGCGATCAACAGGAACTGCGCAGTGGCGGCCGGCTCGGCCACCGCCATCCATCCGGGCCATCGCCGATGCGCGCCAATGAGCGGGATCGCGGCCTGAAGACAGGCCACGAAAAGGGCGAGGATGAGGGAGAAGTGGCCAAGTTCGATAATCATGATTGTGAGTATAGGGGCTGCGCGCCCACCATCCAATCGCAATCGGCGTAAATCCCGGATCACATTGTCGCGGCACCCCTCAGCGCCCGGCGCGCCAGTCCGTCAGCGCGGCGTTTTCCTCCGGCGCGACGGCGCCCAGCATGGCGCGCGCATCCGGGCCGGGATCGGCGGCACCGGGGCTATCATGGCGCAGGCGGCGCA
This sequence comes from Roseovarius sp. B-10, assembly GCF_056859295.1. NCBI lineage: Bacteria > Pseudomonadati > Pseudomonadota > Alphaproteobacteria > Rhodobacterales > Roseobacteraceae > Roseovarius > Roseovarius sp. B-10. The sequence continues at coordinate 181,540 of NZ_JBSXOE010000042.1, forward strand.
GGCCCTCGATCGTGGCGAGCACCTGCGGCGCGCGCGCGAGGCTCGCCGCCAGCCCGCGCTGGAACTCCTGCCCCTTGGCCTGGTGGCGGGCCCCGAAATAGAAGCTCACGATCGCGCCCAGGAGCCACCACAGCGGCTCGGGTACCAGCGCCAGCCCCGCCATCCGCTCGCCAAACCACAGCGGATCGACCATCGCCGCCACCATCAGGCCCAGCGTGCCGAGCGCCATCGCCGGGCGCGGAAGGCGGTTGAGCGCGTCGATGACCCGGTCGAACAGGCCCCGGCCCTCCGGTCGGAACTCTGCCGCCATCTGGTCGAGCGCCGCGCGCTGCATCGCGGCCGCGCGGGCATCGGCGGCCTCGGCATTGACACGAAACACCTCGGCCGTTTCGCGCACGACGTTGCCGCCACCGCCAAACAGCACCCGCAGGATATCGCCTACCATTCCGCCACCCTCCTCTGAAACCCGGCGTCGCTCAGGTGATAGCGCGGCGAGATGAACTCCTCGGCGCGCCGTATCCAGCCGCCCTTGCCACCGGACCGCGCGCGCGCGAACTTGCGCAGGGCCGGGCGGGCATCGGCGAGGCGGAAATAGTAATTGCGGCGCGCGATCCCGTAGGCGTCGGCGATGTGGCCGGGGGCGGCGCGTGCGGCGGCTTCTGCGGCGGCCACGGTCCGCGGGCCGATCACCCCGTCCACCGCCACCGCCTGCCCCATCTCGCGCAACAGCCGCTGAAGGATACGCACGGCATTCGCCCCGGCGTTCACCTGCATGTCGAACACGCCGGCGCGCAACGCCTGTGGCAGCCGCGCGATACCGGGGCGGTGGTAATAGTGCTCGATGAAGAGATCGACCGCCTGCGCGCGTGTCACCCGCCGCACGTCGGCCTCGTCCACATCGCCATCGCCGTCGAGATCGAGCCCCAGACGCCGCAGCGTGTGGATCGTCACACCGAAACTGGTGGCCCCGCCCGGATCGTCCGGGTCGTTGACGAAGCCGCCCTCGCGGGCGACGATCTCTTCAGCTATCCGCTCGACACTTCGCATCCGCCTGTCCGTCCCGCCCTGTGAAACACGGGCGAGAGGATCGTGGCAGACAGGTTAACGCGCGCCTGACGCAGCGCGCGCCGACGTCTCAGCCGATCATGGCTTCTTCTTGGTTAAAATACTCGAAAGCCGACGCCGACAGCCCTAGCTTCCGCCCGGTTCCTGGTAGACACCCTGCTCCTTGAGCGCGTCCACGACCTCCTTGGGCATGTAATCCTCGTCGTGCTTTGCGAGGATTTCGGACGCTTCAAAGACGCCATCGCGCAACGAGCCGGTGCCGACCATGCCCTGGTTCTCGGCAAAGAGATCGGGCAGGATGCCGGTAAACGTGACCGGCACCGACGCGCCGCCATCGGTGACGGTAAAGCGCACGGTCTCACCCTCGCCGCGCCGGATGCTCCCCTCCTCGACCAGCCCGCCGATGCGAAACACCTCCGTCGGCGCGGGCGGCTCGGCGACGACCTGGCTGGGCGAGCGGAAGAAATTGATGCCGTCGCGCATCCCGTAGCCGATAAGCGCGGTGGCCGCGATCAGCGCCAGCGCGGCGATGGCCACGACCTGGACACGGCGTTTCTTCTTGAGGGTTTTCATGGGCTCCACCCTTCGTCAGGGAAAGACCGGGGCCAGCATCAGCCCTGCGGTCTCGGGCAGAGATAACATCAGGTTGGCGTTTTGCAATGCCTGCCCGCTGCTACCTTTTGTCAGGTTATCGAGCGCCGCGATGACGATGACGCGGCCCGGGCGCCGGTCGGCCACCACCCCGACATGACAGAAATTGCTGCCCCGGACGTGGCGCGTGCTGGGGGCCTCGCCAAGGGGGAGCACCTCGATGAACGGCTCGGAGCGGTAGGCGGCGGCGAGCGCCTCGTGGATCGCGCCCGCCTCGCCCCGCACGTAGCCCGTGGCGAGGATGCCGCGATTGGCCGGCACGAGATGCGGCGTGAACTGAACCTGCACGGGCCGCCCGGCGATCCGGGAAAATTCCTGGTCGAACTCGCCCAGGTGCCGGTGCGTGCCTCCCACCGCATAGGCGTGATAGCCCTCGGAAAGCTCGGCATGGAGCAGGTTTTCCTTGAGGCTGCGCCCCGCCCCCGACACCCCGCATTTCAGATCGAGGATGATCTCGTCGAGATCAATGACCCCCGCCGCGATCAGCGGGCACAGCATGTATTGCCCCGTCGCCGCGTTGCACCCCGTCCCGGCCACCAGCCGCGCGGCGGAAATCTCATCGCGGTAGAACTCGGTCAGCCCATAGACCGCCTCTTTCTGCAACTCCGGCGCGGCATGGGGGTTGCCATACCATTTCTCGTAATCCGCCGGGTCCCGTAGCCGAAAATCCGCCGACAGGTCCACGATGCGCAGATCGCGTGGCAGCCCCGCGATCACCTCTTGGCTGGTCTTGTGCGGCAGCGCGCAAAAGCACAGGTCGATGCCGGAGAAATCAATGGCGTCGATGGTCACGAGGTCGGGCAGGTCGAGATGGCGCAGGTGGGGAAACACAGCGCCCATCGCCTGCCCCGCCTTGGAATTGGCGGCAAGCGCCGCGATCTCGAGCGCGGGATGGGTGGCGATGAGCCGGACAAGCTCGGCCCCGGTATAGCCGGAAGCGCCGAGGATGGCGATCTTATGGGTCATGTCGGTGTCCTCGCAGAGGATGGTCAGTCAGGGATCAGGCGGGCTGGAACGCGATCTCTCGTCGCAGGAACTGCGTCGCGCGGCTCGAGACTCGCTTGGGATCGCCGGTGGTAAGAAATACCCCCTCTTCCCCCTGTCCCAGCTTGTCGGGGTGGCGCCCGAGGTAATCGGCGAGGCTCGCCGCCACGAGGCTCGGTTGCGAATAGACCGACACCTCGGGGCCCAGTGCATCGCGGAATACCTCCTCGACCAGCGGGTAATGCGTGCAGCCCAGAACCGCCGCCTGCGGGTGCGGCATCTTGCGCTTGAGCGCGTCCACATGGGACCGCACCAGCGCCTCCGCAAGGATCATGTCGCCTTCCTCGATGGCATCCACCACCCCGCCGCAGGCCTGCGCCTCGACATCCACGCCGATGGCACGAAAGGCCAGCTCGCGCTGGAACGCACGGCTCGCCACAGTGGCGGGCGTGGCGAATAGCGCCACGTTGCTTACCGCCACCTCGCGGGGCGGGGAATTGTCGCCCCATTGCCGTTCGGTCAGCGCCTCGATCAGCGGCACGAAAACGCCCAGCACTCGCTTGCCCTGCGGCACCCACGCCTCCTGCATCCGCCGAAGGGCGGCCGCGGACGCGGTGTTGCACGCCAGTATCACAAGGTCACAGCCCGCATCGAACAGCCGCGCCACGCCGGACGTGGTCAGGTCATAAATGTCGTCGGCATCGCGCACCCCGTAGGGCGTGTGCGCGTTGTCGCCCAGATAGACCAGTGGTACATCGGGCAGGCGCTTGTGCACCGCGTCCCAGACCGTCAGGCCGCCCAGCCCGCTGTCGAAAATTCCAACCGCCATGAACCCGCCTCGAAAGAGATCAGTCGAACTCGAACCCGATCTCGGAGGCCTCGACCGGGTCCGGCGACAACTCATACGTCCTTTGGCGCAGGAACGCCATCAGCGATTTGGTGTCACCCGCGAACCGGTCGAGCTCGGGGCGCGGGATCGGATTGCCGACCACCACCCGCACCGGGCTGTCCACGCGCGCCCTGAATTCCTTGATCAACAGCCCCATCCGCAGCGTGTAATGCATGTGGCTCGCCAACTGGAACAGGCGGCTCGTATGGCCGTCGAAATAAACCGGCACCACCGTGGCCGCGCTCTTGGCGATCATCCGCGCGGTAAAGCCGCGCCAGCCCGGATCGAGCGGGCGCGAGAACGGCTTGGCCGAAGTGCTCACCGTGCCACCGGGAAAGATGCCGATGGCCCCGCCCTGCCCGAGATACGAGAGCGCGTTCTTGCGCGTTGCAAGGTTGAGCGCCACGGCCTCCTTGGTTTCCTCGAAACTGATTGGCAGAATCACGCGATCGAGGTCCTCGGCCTTGCGAAACACCTTGTGAGCAAGGATGCGGAAATCGCCCCGCGTGCGGCTCAGGATATGCCCCATCATCAGCCCGTCGAGAATACCGTAGGGGTGATTGGCGATCAGGATCAACGGCCCCTCGCGCGGGATTAGATCGAGGCTGCCGCCGATGATGTCGAGGCTGAGCCCATAGCGCTCGACGATCACCTCCCAGAAATCGCGGCCCTGCAAGACCTCGCGCTCGTAGCCTGCCGCCCGCTTTATCAGCCCGATGCGGCCCGTCAGGTTCTCCATCGTGCGGATCATCGCGCGCCCGCCCTTGGTCTGGGCCGAGTAGGCATAGCTGATGTCGCGGGCGATATGGCGGTCTGGGCGCATAGGCTGTCCTGGTCTGAGTCGCGCGTGGGCTACGTTTACGCGACGCTAATGACCAGATCACATGACCGTTTCATGACGCTCACTCCGCCGCCCGCGCCAGGTCGCCGCCCCCCGCGCGGATTGCGGCCAGCAGTTCCTCGCGCCGCTTTTCGGCCTTGGCGGCGTTGGCCTCCTTCACCGGGCCGAAACCGCGGATGGAAAGCGGAAGCTCCGCCAGCGCGATGATCGCGTCGCGGGTGGCCGCATCGAGCTTGGGCAGCACCTCCGCCATGTCGGCCTCGTATTGACGGATGAGCGCGCGCTCCATTTTCCGCTCAGCACTGCGCCCGAACGGATCGAAGGGCGTACCGCGCAGCACCTTGAACGGTGCCAGCACGCGGAAGGCGCGCAGCATCCACGGTCCGAACTCACGCTTCTTGGGGCGACCGTCGGGGCCGGTTTGCGACAGGATTGGCGGGGCGAGGTGGAATTTCATCGTGAAATCACCGCCGAACTCGGCCCGCGCCTTTTCCGCCGTTTCCAGATGCAGCCGCGCGACCTCGTACTCGTCCTTGTAGGCCAGCAACTTGTGATAGCCGGTGGCCACCGCATCGCGCACGCCCTCATCCGCGATGCCGTCCACCAGCTTGCGGTAACGTTTCGCCAGCCGCTTGCCCTGATAAGCGGTCAGGTGGTCGGCGCGATAAGCGATCTTCTCCTCTAGTGTCCTCGGCTTCGACACCACCGAGGGTGTCACCAGCCGCGCCGCCTCGTCGGGTGCGTGCGCCGCCCAGCGGCCCACCTCGAAGGCGCGCAAGTTGGCATCGACCGCCGCGCCGTTCAGGCGGATCGCCTCGGCGATGGCCTCGTGGCTTAGCGGGATCAGCCCGCGCTGCCACGCCGCGCCAAACACCATCATGTTGGAATAGATCGAGTCGCCCATCACGGCCTTGGCCAGTTCCGTGGCATCGAAGAGCTGCACATCCTCGCGTAGCCGCGCCTCAAGCGCCAGTTGCAGCCGGTCAGCGGGCAGGCGGAACTCGGGCTGCCGGGTGAAATCGCCGGTGATGATCTCGTGGCTGTTGACCACTGCCCCCGTGCGTCCGGGCCGCGTCAGCCCCAGCGTCTTGGCCCCCGCGGACACCACCAGATCGCCGCCGATCAGGGTATGCGCCTCGCCCGTTGCGACGCGGATAGCGCTGATATCGCCCGGTTTCTCGGCGATGCGGCAATGGATATGCACCGCGCCGCCCTTCTGCGCTAGGCCGGCCATCTCCATCATGCCCGCGCCCTTGCCGTCGATCTGCGCCGCCTGCGCGAGGATCGCGCCGACGGTGACGACCCCGGTGCCACCCACCCCGGTGATCACCACGTTATGCGTGCCGTCGATCTCGGGCAGCGCGGGCGCGGGCATCTCGGGCAGGCTCAGATCGGCGGTGCTGTCCTTGCGCGGCTTGGCCCCTTCCAGCGTGACGAAGGACGGGCAGAACCCCTTGAGGCAGGAAAAATCCTTGTTGCAGCTTGATTGGTCGATCGCCCGCTTGCGGCCCAGCTCCGTCTCGACGGGCACGATGGCCACGCAGTTCGACTGCACGCCGCAATCGCCGCACCCCTCGCACACGTCGGTATTGATGAACACGCGGCGGTCGGGGTCGGGGAACTTGCCGCGCTTGCGGCGGCGCCGCTTCTCGGCGGCGCAGGTCTGGATGTAGAGGATGACACTGACCCCCTCGACCTTTGCCAGCCGCTCCTGCACGGCCATCAGATCGGATCGTTCCGCGAATTCGATGCCTTGCGGGAAGGACTTGGGATCAACATCCTCCTTCTCGTCATAAACGACCGCCAGATGCTTCACCCCCATCGCGCGCAGCTCTGCCGCGATCTGCGGCGCATCCAGCCCGCCATCGTTGCCCTGCCCGCCGGTCATCGCCACCGCGTCGTTGTAGAGGATCTTGTAGGTCATCGTCGTACCCGCAGCGAGCGCCGCGCGGATGGCCTGCACCCCGGAATGGTTATAGGTGCCGTCCCCGAGGTTCTGAAACACATGCTCCCGCGTGGAAAACGGCGCCTCCCCGATCCAGTTGGCCCCCTCGCCACCCATATGGGTGAACCCGGTGGTCTCGCGGTCCATCCACTGCACCATGTAGTGACAGCCGATCCCGGCATAGGCGCGGGCCCCCTCGGGCAGCCGGGTCGAGGAATTGTGCGGGCACCCGGCGCAGAAATACGGCAGCCGCGTCGCGATCTCCTCGGCATTGTCGCCGGCGCGCGCCTCCGAGAGCGACGCAAGCCCCGCCTTGATCCGGTCGGTGCCGCGCCCCTCCTCGATCAGGATGTCGCCCAGTTTCTCGGCGATCCAGATCGGATCAAGCGCGCCGCGCGTCGGGAATAGCTCTTCGCGGTGCATGCCGCCCGCGCCGCCCTTGTACCAGCCATAGACGCGCCGCCCGCGACGATCGTCGAAAATCGCCTCCTTGATCTGCACCTCGATCAGCTTGCGCTTTTCCTCGACCACCACGATCAGGTCGAGCCCCTCGGCCCAGTCATGAAACCCCTGCATGTCCAGCGGAAAGACCTGCCCGACCTTGTAGGTGGTGATCCCCAGCCGCTCGCACTCGGCCTCGTCGATGCCCAGCAACTCCAGCGCATGCACCAGATCGAGCCAGTTCTTGCCCGCCGCGACAAAGCCGATCTTGGCACCCGGCTTGCCCCACATGCGCTTGTCCATACCGTTGGCATGGCTGAACGCCTCTGCGGCAAAGCGCTTGAAGTCGATCATCCGCGTTTCCTGCGCATGCGGCGTGTCGATCAGCCGGATGTTCAGCCCGCCCTCGGGCATTGGAAACTCCGGCGTCACGATCTGCACCCGGTCGGGACGGCCATCGACCACCGCCGTCGCCTCGATCGTATCCTTCATCGTCTTGAGGCCGACCCAGACCCCGGCAAACCGGCTCAGCGCATAGCCGTAGATGCCGTAATCGATAATCTCCTGCACGCCCGCGGGGCTGACCACCGGCATGTAGGCATCCACGAGCGCCCATTCGCTCTGGTGCAGCACGGTCGAGGATTCGCCGGTATGGTCGTCGCCCATCGCCATCAGCACGCCGCCCTTGGGCGCGGTGCCTGCCATGTTGGCGTGGCGCATCACGTCGCCCGAGCGGTCCACGCCGGGGCCCTTGCCGTACCACAGGCCAAACACCCCGTCATACTTCCCCTCGCCGCGCAACTCTGCCTGCTGCGTGCCCCACAGCGCGGTGGCCGCGAGATCCTCGTTGAGCCCCGCCTGAAAGCGGATGTCAGATTCGCGCAGCAGTTTTTCGGCGCGCACCATCTGCATGTCCACCGCGCCCAGCGGCGAGCCGCGATAGCCCGTGACATACCCGGCAGTATTCAACCCCGCCGCCCGGTCGCGTGCCTTCTGCATCAGCATCAGCCGCACCAACGCCTGCGTGCCATTGAGAAGAACCGGCGATTTCTCCAGATCGAAGCGATCGTCGAGCGAAACCTTCTGCATCGTCATGTCGCGCCTCCCTTCCTGAGAGCTAGGTCTCAATATAGGGTAATAATAGGTCATAATTTGTGACCTATAAAGCGGATTTTCATAAAAAGACCGTGCTCTTGCTATCGCCGTAACGGGATTTTCTGCTATTACGTCACGAGTGCTGATACTTTTCGGATTAGAGCGCAATGGACTGGGATAAACTCAGAATCTTTCACGCGGTGGCGGATGCCGGAAGCCTGACCCATGCTGGCGACCTGCTGCACCTGTCCCAATCGGCGGTCTCCCGCCAAATCCGCGCGCTCGAGGATTCGCTCAGCGCGACGCTGTTTCACCGTCACGCGCGCGGCCTGATTCTCACCGAGCAGGGCGAACTGCTGTTCGACGCCACCCGCGCGATGATGAAGCGGCTCGAAGCGGCGACCGCACGCATCCGCGACAGCGAAGAAGAGGTGTTTGGCGAGTTGCGCGTGACCACCACCACCGGCTTCGGCACGCTCTGGCTCGCGCCGCGGCTGCCCAAGCTCTACGAGAAGTATCCCGATCTCAAGATCGACCTGATGCTGGAGGAGCGGGTGCTCGACCTGCCGATGCGCGAGGCCGATATCGCCATCCGCATGAAGGAACCGAGCCAGGCCGACCTGATCCGCAAGCGGCTGATGACGGTTCACATGTGCCTGTTTGCCACGGAAAGCTACGTGGAAAAACGCGGCATGCCGGAAAATCAAGAGGCGCTGGCCGGCCACCGGCTGATCTGCCAGAACCCGCGCTCCGCGCAGGTTGGGGCCGCAGCGACGCTGGTCAGCGAGCTGATGACCAACGACATCTCTTCGCTGCTCACGGTCAACAACTATTTTGGTGTGCTTCAGGGCGTGCTCCACGATCTCGGCATCGGCGTGCTGCCAGATTACCTCAGCCACGATTTCCCGCAGCTCGTTCGTGTCCTGCCGGAATTTACCTCGACGGCCGTGCCGGTATTTCTCGCCTACCCGGAAGAATTGCGGCAATCCAAGCGTGTATCCGCCTTCCGCGATTTCGTGCAGCAGGAGATCGTCGCCTATCGCCGCAGCCTGCGCGAGTGACCCCCACGCCTGACCGCGCGGACCAGCCCCAAATCCGCGTGACCGGATCGTAATCACCCCGCCCAGCCAGCAGGCAGTTCCGGTACTAGATATGCGCTCGCATCATACCGGCCATGTTGCACATGCGGCATTATTGACCTTGAACGCGCCCGGCACCATCATTATTTGCCAATCATGACGGTGCCGGGCGAAAGCCTATCACCCTCATACCTCCCTGTTGGACTATGGCCGAGCTTAGTGCTCGGCCTTTTTTTTGCTGCTGCACATTCTCCGGGCAGGGCCGCCTGCGCCAGCGTCAGTCCCACCACGGTCCGTGATGGCGCCCCGCCTGCCCCAGCCGCTCGAACCCATGATGACCGAACCAGTCGCGCTGCGCCTGTATCAGCCCCGCGGTTCCATGTCCGTGGCGCATCGTGTCATACCACGCCAGCGCCGCCGAAAGTGCAGGCACCGGATGGCCCGCATGGACCGCCTCGGCCACCACCTGCCGCAGTGCTGGCAGATGCCCGACCAGGCGCTCCGCGAAGCCGGGCGCGAGAAGCAGCTCGCCCTCCGGCGCACCCGCGGCAAAGGCACCGGCGATATCGTCGAGCAGATCGGCACGAATGATGCAGCCCGCCCGCCAGATCCGCGCGATCACCTCCGGCTCCAACGCCCAGCCGTACTCTTCCGACGCCGCCGCGATCACCCGGAACCCCTGCGCATAGGCCAGCAGGCGCGCGGCGAGGAACGCCTCGGCCAGTGTCTCCGGTGTGGCAACGATCGCGCCTGCGGCACCGCCCAGCACCGCCTCGGCCGCCTGCCGCACTTCCTTTTCAGAGGACCAGCTTCGCGCGCCCACCGCCGCCTCGATCACACTGGCCGACTGTCCCAGCCGCAGGGCTTCGATCACCGTCCAGCGCCCGGTGCCCTTCTGCCCCGCCGCGTCCTTGATGACGTCGACCACCGGATGCCCCGTCTGCGGGTCGCGCGCAGCCAGCACCTCGGCGGTTATCTCCACGAGGAACGAGCGCAGCGGCCCCGCGTTCCATGTCTCGAACAGCGTCCCGATCTCGGGCGGCGACAGCCCCGCGCCGCCGCGCAACAGGCCGTATATCTCCGCGATGATCTGCATGTCGGCATACTCGATGCCGTTATGCACGGTCTTGACGAAATGGCCGGCGCCATCGGGGCCCAGATGCGCCACGCAAGGGCTGCCGTCGTGCCGGGCAGCAATGGCGGTGAGGATGGGGGCGATCCGCTGCCATGCCTCGAGGGGGCCGCCCACCATCATCGACGGGCCGGTGCGCGCGCCCGCCTCGCCGCCCGAGACGCCGAGACCGACGTAATACCGACGAGATACCGACAATTCCCGCGCCCGTCTCCTCGTGTCGTGGAAATCGGCGTTGCCGCCGTCGATCACTATGTCGCCGGGCGCCAGCAACGGGTCGATCTCGCGCAGCATCGCGTCCATCGGAGCACCCGAGGGAATCATGAACAGGATGACGCGGGGACGCTCCAACGCGGCAACGAAATCCGCAAGGTTTTCATGGGGATACAGTCGATCCGCCAGCCCCCCCGCCTCTTCGATGAAGGGCGCGATCCACTCGGCCTCGCGGTTGCTCACGGCCACGTCAAAGCCCTTTTCGGCCATGTTCAGCGCCAGCGCGCTGCCCATCGTGCCGAGGCCGTATATGCCGATCCTCGCGCTGGCCATCCCCTCTCCGATACCGCTAACGGATAGGTCTAACCCTAGGCGTTGACACAAGAAAATGCAAGCACGCCCCTCACACCCCGAGGCAGTGGCGAAGGATCGCCTTCTGCGCGTGCAGACGGTTCTCGGCCTCGTCGAAGATGACCGAATTGGGCCCGTCCATGACCTCCGATGTCACCTCCTCGCCGCGATGTGCGGGCAGGCAATGCATGAACAGCGCGTCCGGCTTCGCCTGCGCCATCAGGTCGGCATTGACCTGGTAGGGGCGCAGCATGTTGTGGCGGCGCTCCTTGGTGGACTGGCTGTCATGCATCGACACCCAGGTATCGGTCACCACCAGATCGGCACCTGCCACCGCCTTGGCCGGGTCGCGCTCGATGGTCACGTTGCGCCCCGCCTTGCGCGCAAACCCGATGAATTCCGGCTCGGGATCAAGCTGCATAGGCCCGGTAAAGGTCAGATCAAACCCGAATTGCGCCGCAGCATGCAGGAACGAGGCGCAGACATTGTTGCCATCGCCCGACCACACCACCTTCTTGCCGGTGATCGGCCCGCGATGCTCCTCAAAGGTCAGGATATCGGCCATGATCTGGCAGGGATGGGTGCGGTCGGTGAGCCCGTTGACCACTGGCACATCCGCATGCTCGGCCATTTCCAGCAGCACCGATTCATCGAAGGTGCGGATCATGATGAGATCGACATAGCGGCTCATGACCCGAGCGGTATCGGCAATGGTCTCGCCATGGCCAAGCTGCATGTCGGCACCCGACAACACCATGGTCTGCCCGCCCATCTGCCGGACACCCACGTCGAACGAGACGCGCGTGCGTGTCGACGGTTTCTCGAATATGAGTGCGACCATGCGCCCGGCGAGCGGCTGCTCGGCGTCGGGCGTGCCGCGCGGGCAGCCATCACGCGCATCCTTCATCGCACGCGCGCGGTCAATAATGGCGCGCAAATCGGCCGGATCGGTTTTGTGAATGTCGAGAAAATGGGTCATGTCGTTTTCACTTTTGCAATCGGGGCACCCGTGGGGGCAAGCCCCACACCCCCGGGATATGTCTGGCCAAAAGAAACTCAGGCGGTTTCCAACGCGGTGGCAGCCGCGTCGAGTCGGGAAACTGCCTCGGCGATCTCACCTTCAGTGATCGTGAGCGGCGGAAGCAGGCGGATCACGTTGTCGGCCGCCGGGACGGTCGCCACCAGCGCGTCATAACCCGCCTTGACCACGTCGGTATTTGCCACCTTGCAGGTGAGCCCCAGCATCAGGCCCAGCCCTCGCACGCCGGTAAAGATGTCGGGATGCGCGGCTACCAGCCCTTCGAGGCGCTGGCGCATAAACCCCGCTTTGCGGTTGACCTCGGCGAGGAACTCGGGCGTCGCGACATGATCCATCACCGCGCAACCCACGGCACAACCCAGCGGGTTGCCGCCATAAGTCGAGCCATGCGTGCCTGCTCCCATGCCCGCAGCGGCATTTTCCGTAGCCAGCACCGCACCTAGCGGAAAGCCACCGCCGATGCCCTTGGCGACCATCATTATATCAGGCGTAATCCCGGCCCATTCGTGGGCAAAAAGCCTTCCCGTGCGCCCCACGCCGCACTGCACCTCGTCGAGGATGAGCAGGATGCCCCTCTGGTCGCAGAGATCGCGCAGCCCCTTGAGGCATTGATCGGGCAGCGGGCGGATGCCGCCCTCGCCCTGCACCGGCTCGATGAGGATAGCGGCGGTATTGTCGTCGATAGCGGCATGGAGCGCGTCGTGGTCGCCCCAGGGCACATGCTTGAAGCCCGGCAACAGGGGGCCGAAGCCCTTGGTCATCTTCTCAGACCCGGCGGCAGCGATACCCGCCGAGGACCGTCCGTGGAATGATCCTTCGAAGGCGATGATATCCGTGCGCTCTGGCTGGTCGGCATCGAAGAAATGCTTGCGCGCCATCTTGATGGCGAGCTCGCAAGACTCGGTGCCGGAATTGGTGAAGAACACCGTGTCGGCGAATGTCGCCTCCACCAGCCGGTCAGCCAGTTCCTGCTGCGCAGGGATCTGGTAGAGGTTCGAGGTATGCCACAGCTTGCCGGCCTGCTCGGTCAGCGCCGCCACGAGGTCGGGATGGGCATGGCCCAGCGCATTGACCGCAATGCCGGCCCCGAGATCGAGAAATCGGCGCCCGTCCGCCTCGATCAGCCATGCGCCTTCGCCCTTCACAAAGGAAAGCGGCGCGCGGTTATAGGTCGGCAGGATCGACGGGATCATGGCATGGTCCTTCAGCAAGAAGCCCCTTGAGTGCCGCATGGGCGGGGGCAAGTCAACGATGAGGGGGCATATGGCACGAGTGGTGCCGGGGATCACGGGCGTCGCGGGACGTCAGGCGCGGGTGCGTCGGCGTCGGGTTGCGGAATATATCAGGCGCGTGGTCATGCTGCTGCTTTACCCACTTTCCGGTGCATGGGAAAGTGGAATCTCGCGACGGTGCACGGTGCCGAGGCGCGGATGCAGTCGTCGGGCCAGATGCGCGCAGCCCAGCAGTCCCGCCCCGGTCAGGACAAAAACCCCTGAAAGCGGCGCAGCGAGCAGCACCAGCCACGCCACCCCCGGTGTCACGATGCCCGAGACATCGCGAAAACTGGCATAGATCGCCGACATCTCGGTGCGCTCCGACGGCTTGACCGCGAGCAGGAATGGCAGCCCCGCCGAGATGTCGAGCAGCACCAGGAAAACCGACGCAAGCGCCAGCGCCGCAACCGCCGCCCAGGGCCACCCGCCTAGCACGGCAGCGATGACAAAGAGCAGCCCAGCGGCGGTGAACCCGGTACGCACCGCCTGCCGAATCGAGCGGCGCTGCATCCACGCAAGCATCAGCGGCGTGGCAAAGAGCATCCCGTTCGAGGCCGAGAGCAGCATACCGCCCAGAGCCTCGCTCAGGCCCCGCTCGACCGCGAAGATCGGCAGGTAGACCACGTAGACCCACCAGCCGCAGGAGCGGATCACGGCGAACACCCAGCCCGCCACGAGCCGCGGCTGCGCGGCGAAGCGCGGCAGCCACGCCAGCGGGTTGGGTGCCGGGCCGCGCGCACGGGTGATGAGCCGCCCATTGCCCAAGCGCTGCCAGAAGAACACGCCCAGCATGGTCAGGGCGGCAAATGTGGCGATGATAAAAGGTAGCGGTCGCCAGAGATCGAGCAGCGTCACGCCGAGCCACGGACCCGCCGTCCAGCCGAGTGCGCCAAAGAACATACGCGACGTCTCACAGCGGCCCAGGTCGGCCTTGGCGATATGGTCGAGGACGTAGGCGTTGAAACACACGAAGATCGTCACCGTGGCCGCCGTCACCATCGCCAGCGCTGCCATCATCGCAACCGCCCCACCCGCTGCCCCGAGGGCCGCGCCGACCGCGAACATCGCGCACCCCCCTGCGTAGACCCAGCGGCGCGGCACGAAGCGCGTCGCGTATGGCACCATTAGCCCGGTGCCGAGCGACAGGAGGCCAACGAGGAAATACACTTCCGAAACCCGCGCCGCCGCGCCCAGCGCACGATAGATCTCGAGCGGCATGACCGAGATCAGAATGCCGCGCGCGATTGCCTCAATGCCCGCGAGAAGGCCGAAGCCGCGCACCGAAGGGGTGGGCGGATGGCGCAGCCAGTCGGGAACGGAACGCAGGTGCATGGGCTCTCCTTCACCCCGGCTTTGCCACGCGCTGCGCGCCCCGGCTTGGCAGCGCGCGACGCCATGTCGCTTTCGGATCGCGCTACACAGGAATTTGTCCGCCGCGCGTCTTGTCCCTGCGGTACTTCGCGCTTGCAGGGGCAGCGGCCCTGGCGCACAGATCGGCCATGTTCACGCCGCACGCTCCCAACCCGGCCCTTGCCGCCCTGCTCACGCTTGTGGCCGCTGCCCTTCTTGCCGGTACCACGCTGCTCGCAAAGGCGCTTGGCACCGATGCGCTCGGGGCCCCGCTGCACGCGCTGCAGGTCAGCCACGGGCGGTTTCTCTTCGCCTTTCTCGCCATCGGGGTGATGACGGCACTGTTCCGTCCGCATTTCACGCGGCCCGATCTCGCGACCCATGCCAAACGCTCAGGCTTTGGCTGGGCCGGGGTCACGCTGATGTTCGCCGCCGCCGCCTTCATCCCGCTGTCGGACGCCACGGCAATCAGCTTTCTCAACCCGGTCTTCGGCATGATGCTGGCGATACCGCTTCTGGGCGAACGGGTCGGCCCGCTACGCTGGTGCGCCGCCGCCATCGGCCTTGCGGGGGCCGCGATCCTGATGCGACCGGGAAGCGGCGTGATCGAACCGGGCGCCCTTCTGGCACTCGGAGCGGCGATGTGCCTGGGGGCAGAGCTCATATTCATCAAGCAGCTGTCGGGCCGCGAAGGGCCGTGGCAGATCCTTCTGATCAACAACGCCATCGGCCTCGGTATCGCGACCGTCGCCGTGATTTGGGTCTGGGCCACCCCCACGCCCGCGCAATGGGCGGCGCTGATCGGCATCGGCCTCTTGATGGCGCTGGCACAGGCCTGTTTCGTAAATGCCGTGGCGCGGGGCGATGCAAGTTACGTGGCCCCGTTCTTCTACACCACGCTGGTCTTTGCCGCGCTCTACGACGGGGTGATCTTCGGGGTCTGGCCCGATGCCATCTCGATCACCGGGGCCGCCACTGTGCTGTGTGGCGCGGGGCTGCTGGCGTGGCGCGAGGGACGGCAGCGAAAGGTGCCGCAACACCCCCTTTGACAAATACGCCTCCCCGTTGGCTAAATCCGGTCCGAGGGAGGGGATCATGCCGCTGAGCATCCTGTTGCCGATGGTCGGCCTTGGCATCTCCGGCATCGCGGTGCTGTTGCACCTGCAGGGCCTGTCGCGCCAGGCAACGCTTGCCGATGAGGCCGCGGCGCGGGCCGCGTGGCTGCGCGAGTTTCCCGGTGATACACCCGCGCGCGTGACGCTTTGCCACGACCGCTCCGCCGCCCTGATCGCAACCGACACGGGCCGTGGCGTGGTCTGGTCGATGGGCGCGGACACCACGGCACGTTATCTCAACGGCGCACAGATCAAGCCCACCCGGACCGGTCTGCATATCGACCTGCCCGACTATACCGCGCCTCGCATTCAACTCACACTCGACTCGGGCGAAACTGCAGAGTGGCAGAACACGCTGGAGAAGACTGCATGAGCGACATGATCACCTTTCCCGACGTGGTGAACTGGGCGGTGCCCTTCTTCATCGCCGCCATCCTCGCCGAACTTCTCTGGATCGCCATCAGGGGACGCGGCGGGCGCTACGAGACGCGCGACGCGCTCACCTCTCTTCTGCTGGGCGCGGGCAATGTGGCGAGCGGGATTCTCCTCGGCTTCATCGCCTACGGGTTCTTCATGGTGTTGTGGGAGATCACGCCGCTCGATCTCGGCACCTCGGTGAGCATGATCGCACTGTGCTTTGTGCTCGACGACCTGCGCTATTACTGGGTCCACCGCTTCGGCCACCGTGTCCGCTGGGTCTGGGCCAGCCATGTCAACCACCGCTCCTCGCAGCACTACAACCTGACCACCGCGCTGCGGCAGACATGGACCGGTACATTTACCTTCATGATGTTGGTGCGCGCCCCGCTGATCCTGCTGGGCTTTCACCCCGCCATGGTGCTCTTCGTGGGCGGGCTCAATCTCATCTACCAATTCTGGATCCATACCGAGGTGATCGGCAAGATGCCACGCTGGTTCGAGGCGGTGATGAACACGCCCTCGCACCACAGGGTGCATCACGGGCGCAACCCGCGCTATCTCGACTGCAACTTCGCGGGTGTCTTCATAATCTGGGACAAGATATTCGGCACCTTTGTCCCCAAGATGGAGGAGGAGAAGGTCGATTACGGCCTCGTCCACAACTTGGGCACGTTCAACCCGATCCGCGTGGCCTTTCACGAATGGATGGGCATCTTCCGCGACGCCACGCAGCCGGGGCTGACATGGCGCGAGCGGCTCAATTACTGCATCATGCCACCGGGCTGGAGCCATGACGGCAGCCGCGAGACATCGACCGCGATCAAGGCGCGCCACGTGCAGACGCATCCCGAGGCCTCGGGAACTCCGGGATTGCCGCTTACCGAACACACGTTATAGGCGTCTCACGCGCCACGCACGGCTTTGTTATTTGACCATTCGTTCCAAATGCGGCTTTATCGGGATGCGCTGAGGCGCCATCACTCACGATAAATTTGGGGCCGTCTTTCCTATCTCCGGCAACAAGACGGCAGTCCGAAACTTACCCGGCATCCTGTCCAAGGCCCATTACTCAGCCTTGTTCGGGGTGTCGGAGATGGCATAGGCTCGAACACGCGGCCCGGCACCTCGCCGACCCGCACCACGCCGAGCGGAGCGACCATGCCCTGGGAAAAGACATATAACGAGGCCGAGGTGCTCGATGCGGCGATGCGTGCATTCTGGAGCAATGGCTTCCAGGGCACGTCGATGGCCGATCTCGTTGCCGCGACCGGTCTCAACCGTGGCAGTCTCTACGCCGGCTTCGGCAACAAGCGCACCATCTTCCTGCGCGCGCTTAGGCATTACGACGCCACCTATCGCACCGGCTATCTCGATCATCTGGGGCGCGAGCACGAGCCCCGCGAAGCGATCCTTGCCGCCTTCGAAGCGGCGGCGCGCGGCGATCCAAAGCTCCCCGGCCGCTGCCTAATGGTCAATACCGCGATGGAACGCGCGCCGCATGACCCCGAGATCGCAGCGATGGTGGGGGCTTGTATGGCGCATGTCGAGGCGTTCTTCGCTGACAGCCTGTCACGGTGCGAAACCTCGCCGCCGGATGTCACGGAAACCGCGCGGGTGCTGCAGGGCCTGATGGTCGCGCTCCTCGTGATGACGCGCGCGAACCGCGACAGCCCGTCGATCCCCGCGATCCTCGCGCAGGCGCGCCGCCTCGTCGGCTGAGGCGGCTACCACCGTCCCGACGTCGCGCGCAACATCAGCGTGAGCCGACTGCGAACCGGGGCTAGGTCGAGCGTGCCCCCGGCCACGCGCGCGGGCCGCCGCGCCGCCGCACGCAGCACCGGGCCCGCCTCCCACAGCGGCAAGAGAGCGGCCGCCGCCGCAGGTGACACCTCCGCGCGGCGCCCCCGCGCCCGTACCAGTCGCCGCAGACCCTCTCGCGCCAGCGCCGCCACCGCCTCCGGCCGTCCATCGGGCAGCGGCCTGCGCCCCGCCGCCTCCAGCGCCGGGATCGCGCGGAACCAGTTGGCGAGGCCCAGGGCGAAGCCTGCGTCAACCAGCACATCGTTGTCGGCGGGGCCAAGCACCCGCGCTGCCGCCCGAACCAGATTGGCCGAGGTGGCCTCGATATAACCGGTGAACTCAGCCTCGTCCGAGAACGGCGCGCGCTCGATATCCCACCGCCGCGCCTCCACAAGATCGACAAGCAATCCAGCCCCGTCGGCATCCAGCACATGCGCGAGCGGCGTTACCACCTCGTGCCGCCGCACCACGCCGCCCGTGCGGATTTCCTCCAGTGCGTCGGCCCACCACTGTAGGCGCATCTCGGCGATCATCGGCTCCTGCGTCACCCACGGCGCGCGCGCCACCTCGACATTGAAGGCGTAGATCGGGAACAACACCGCCCGAGCGGGCACCGGCGCCGCCATCGCAGCCTGAAATCGTGGCCTGTCGGCGCGACGCACAAGGTCCGCACAGGCGATGAGATCGTCGTCGAAGGTGAGGCTCACTCCGCCCCCTCGTAGAGCAGCTTCCAGTTGATGGCATCAAGCAGCGCCTCGAAGCTCGCGTCGACGATATTCGGGCTCACCCCCACGGTGGACCAGCGCCGGCCAGCGCTGTCCTGGCTGTCGATGATGACCCGCGTCACCGCCTCGGTGCCGCCCTGCGTGATGCGCACCTTGAAATCGACGAGGTGCATGTCGGCGATCTGGTCCTGATAGGGCCCCAGATCCTTTGCCAGCGCGCGCGCCAACGCGTTGACCGGCCCCCGGTCACAGCCTGCCTCGTCCATCGACTCGCTCACCGACAGCTTCTTGTCGCCATCGACCTTGACCACCACGACGGCCTCCGAGAGGCTTACCATCCGGTCGTACTTGTTCTTGCGCCGCTCCACCGTGACCTTGTAGCGCTTGACCTCGAAGAACTCTGGCATCTGCCCCAGTTCCTTGCGCGCGAGGATTTCGAAACTCGCCTGCGCGCTGTCATAGGTATAGCCTTGGTCCTCACGCTCCTTGATCCGCTCCAGCAGCAACGCAAGCCTCGGGTCGCCCGGCGCCACCTCGATCCCCGCTTCGGCCAGACGGCGCCGCAGATTCGACTGCCCGGCCTGATTGGACATCGGGATGATGCGCGCATTGCCCACCGTCTCCGGGTCGATATGCTCGTAGGTACTCGGGTCCTTGAGGATCGCGCTGGCGTGCAGCCCCGCCTTGTGGGCAAAGGCCGACGCCCCAACATAGGCCGCCTGCCGCAGCGGCACGCGGTTGAGGATTTCGTCCAGTTGCCGGCTCACCGCTGTGAGGCGCGTCAGCCCCTCATGGCTCACCCCCGTCTCGAACCGCCCGGCATAGGGCGGCTTCAGCATCAGCGTGGGAATGAGCGTGGTGAGGTTGGCATTGCCGCACCGCTCGCCCAACCCGTTCAGCGTGCCCTGCACCTGCCGCGCGCCCGCGTCCACCGCGGCGAGGCTGCCCGCCACTGCGTTGCCGGTGTCGTCATGGGTGTGGATACCCAGCCGCTCGCCGGGGATGCCGGCTGCAATCACCTCGCCCACGATGCGCCCGATCTCGGTGGGCAAGGTGCCGCCATTGGTGTCGCACAGCACGATCCACCGTGCCCCTCCCTCATATGCGGCGCGCAGGCACTCCAGCGCGTAACCGGGATTGGCGGTGTAGCCGTCAAAGAAATGCTCGGCATCGAACAGCGCCTCGCGCCCCTGCCCCGCCAGATGCGCCACGGACTTGGAGATGTTCTCGACATTCTCCTCCAGCGTGATGCCCAACGCCTCGGTCACATGGAAATCATGGGTCTTGCCGACGAGGCAGACAGCCTGCGTGGCCGCGTTCATCACTGCCGCCAGCACATCGTCATTCTCTGCCGACCGCCCCGCCCGCTTGGTCATGCCAAAGGCGGTCATCGTGGCGCGGGTCTGCGGCACCGCGTCGAAAAAGGCGCTGTCGGTGGGGTTGGCGCCGGGCCAGCCGCCCTCGATGTAATCGACGCCGAGCCGGTCGAGCGCCTGCGCGATCTGGATTTTCTCGGGCGTGGAAAAGCTCACCCCTTGCGTCTGCTGCCCGTCCCGCAGGGTGGTGTCGTAGAGATAGAGGCGTTCTTTAGTCATGACGCGGCTCCCTTTGCCCCAATTCCCCCCGCGCGGAATCAAGGCGTGCTTGCACGCCGCCGCGCGAGGGCCCGACCGCCCCCCGGGCGGGCGCTTCTGCAACGTTGCCACCCGAACAGTCGTCGCAGTAATCGGAACCATAAATCACCCCCCACAAGCGTTGTAGCGCCCCCCCGCGGTCGGGCCCTCGCGCGGCATGTCGGCGGTGTGCTGAAAGGCGCGTCACTTCAACGACTCCAGCTTCGCGGGGTCGAAATCAGGGCCGGGCACCAGTTCGACGCCCTCCCTGCGCATGCGAACCTCGATGCCTGCGTCGATCAGGAGAGCTTTGAGGCGATCCACTTCCGAGAAGTCTTTATTTTTCATGGCCCTACTTCGTTCTTCGCTCAGCATGTCGCCAAGTATCGACAGATCAAAGGTTGGCCCCGAGACCCAGTCCGGCAGGTCTGCGGCAAGCAATCCGAGAAACTGCAGCGTATAACGCAGGGTCGCAACGTCATCCGCGAGATAGAGTTGATGCAATTCGCTGATCGCCAAAGGCGTGTTCAAGTCATCTGCCAAAGCTTGAACGACAGCGATATAGGGTTGCCCCGTTCCAACACCCTGCGCGGCCTTGGCATACCATTTACGAAGCGTCTTCTCCGCCTCCCGCGCCTTCTCCGCCGTCCAATCCATCGGCTTCCGATAATGCGTCGAGAGAAAAACAAACCGGATCACCTCGCCCGGTATCCCCTGATCCAGCAAATCCCGCACCGTAAAGAAATTGCCCAGGCTCTTGGACATCTTCTTGCCCTCGACCTGCAGCATCTCGTTGTGCATCCAGACCTTGGCGAACTCCCCCTCCGGGTGCGCGCAGCAGCTTTGCGCGATCTCGTTCTCGTGGTGGGGGAACATCAAATCGTTGCCACCGCCGTGAATGTCGAAACTCTCGCCAAGCAATTCATAAGCCATCGCCGAGCATTCGATATGCCAGCCGGGCCGCCCCCGGCCCCAGGGTGAATCCCACCCCGGCTGATCCTCATCCGAGGGCTTCCACAGAATGAAATCCATCGGATTGCGCTTGTAGGGCGCGACCTCGACCCGCGCGCCTGCGATCATGTCATCGACCGTGCGCCCCGACAGCGCGCCATAATTCTCGCGCCAGCTATCCACGGCAAAGAGCACATGGCCCTCGGCCTCGTAGGCGTGGCCCTTGGCGATCAAATCCTCGATCATCGCCACCATCTCCGGGATGTACTGCGTCGCGCGCGGCATGTGGTCGGGCTCCAGCGCGCCCAACTCGCCCATATCTTCGAGAAACCACTGCGTCGTCTCCGCCGTGATCTCGCCGATGGCGCGCCCGCTTTCCTTGGCGCGCGCGTTGATCTTGTCATCCACGTCGGTAAAGTTGCGCACATAGGTGACATGCCCCTCCCCGTAGACATGCTGCAGCAGCCGATACAGCACATCGAACACCACCACCGGCCGCGCGTTGCCCAGATGCGCCCGGTCATAGACCGTCGGCCCACAGACATACATCCGCACGTTTGCAGGGTCCAAAGGCGCGAAATCCTCCTTGCGCCGGGTGCGGGTGTTATAGAGGCGGATGGTCGTCATGGCGTCCTCGTGGGGATGGATTGCGCGCGGGCTTAGCACCTTCGCCAGATGCTTGAAACCTCCGCGTTGCTCAGCCCTTGGGCGGGGCCTTGGGGGTGAATTCGCAGGTCACGGGCTTGATGTCGATGAGCGGCGTGCCATCGAGACAATCGAGCCCCCGCACGATCAGCGTGGTCCCCTCGACCCGCTCCAGCCGCACCCTTGAGAGCCCGATGGGATTGGGCCGCTGTGGCGAGCGCAGGGCGAAGGTGCCGAAATAGCGCACACCGTCATTGCCGGGGTTCTGAACCACGAGGTCGCGCCGCGCCCGGTCGAGCCAATAGAGCAGGTCGAGATGGGCATAGTCTTCGACCCCCATAAGCGCCTCCCGCCATGGCGCGAACACCTCCACCCGGCACTCGGGCCCATCCACGCGCCCCTGTCTCGGACAGTCCTTGCGCTCGGTCCAGGGCGTGTGGATGCGCCCGATGAAGTGCAGGGTGGCGTCGCCTGCCTCCGGCACCTCGACCAGCCTCTCGCCCGCGCGTACCCGGCTTTCCATTGCCCCGCCCCCGTTGTTGCCATTTCACGGGCTCTTCTTTAGCACTGAACCCCACCCCGCACCACGAGAGAGACGGCCTTTGTTCCAGAGCTTTACCGAGACCGCGCGCCCCGAACAGGGCCCGCCGCGCCTTGCCCGCCTGCGCCGCGCGATGACCGAGGCGGGTCTGGTGGGCTTTCTCGTGCCGCGGGCGGACGCGCACCAGGGCGAATATGTCGCGCCCTGCGACGACCGGCTGGCGTGGCTCACGGGCTTTACCGGCTCGGCAGGGCTCTGCGTGGTGCTGAACGATGTGGCGGGCGTGTTCGTGGACGGGCGTTACCGCGTGCAGGTGAGCGGGCAGATCGATACCGGGCATTTCACCCCCGTGGACTGGCCCGAGACGAGGCCCGGACCGTGGCTCGCCCGGCACCTGCCCGGGGGCGGCCCGGTGGGGTTCGACCCGTGGCTGTGGACACCCGGACAGATAGACGAGATCGAGGCGGCACTGCCCGAAGGCGTCCGCCTCGTGCCGTCCGACAACCTGGTCGATGCCGTCTGGCACGACCGCCCCGCCCCGCCGCGCGGCCCGATACAGCCCTGGCCCGAGACCCTGGCGGGCATGACCCACGCCGAAAAACGCGCGCAACTGGCCGAGAGCTTGCGCGCGTCCGGTGCGCGTGCGGCGGTCATCACGCTCACCGATTCCCTCGCCTGGTTACTGAACATCCGCGGTGCCGACATCCCCCGCAACCCGGTGCCGCAGGGCTTTGCCATCCTGCACGACACGGGCCGCGTCACGCTCTTCACCGAACCGGCCAAGCTCGATACCCGTGCGCGCGCGCATCTGGGCGACGAGGTGACGTCAGCCGCTCCCGAGGCGTTTGGCCCCGCGCTCGACTCACTCGACGGCCCAGTGCAACTAGACCGCAAGAGCGTGCCGGTTTGGGTCGTGCAGCGGCTCGCGGCGGCGGGTGTCGCACATACATGGGCCGAGGATCCCTGTATCCTGCCCAAGGCGCAAAAGACCGCCGCCGAGATCGACGCCACCCGCACCGCCCACCTGCGCGACGGTGCGGCGGTCTGCGAATTCCTTGCGTGGTTCGACGCGCAACCCGCCGGGACGCTGACCGAGATCGACGTGGTGACAAAGCTGGAGCAATGCCGCGCCGCCACCGGTCGCCTGCTCGATATCAGCTTTGACACTATCGCCGGTTCGGGCCCCAACGGAGCGCTGCCGCATTACCGCGTGACCGAGGCCAGCAACCGCACGCTTCGGGCGGGCGACCTGCTGGTTCTCGACAGTGGCGGGCAGTATCTCGACGGCACCACCGACATCACCCGCACCCTGCCCGTGGGCACGCCCGGAGACGCGGAACGCACGGCCTTTACCCGCGTGCTGCAAGGCATGATCGCCATCTCGCGCCTGCGCTTCCCCGAGGGGCTCGCGGGCCGCGATCTCGATGCGCTGGCGCGCTATCATCTGTGGCTCGACGATTGCGATTACGGCCACGGCACCGGGCACGGGGTTGGCGTCTATTCCTGCGTACACGAGGGGCCGCAGCGACTCTCGCGCCTGTCGGAGGTGCCGCTCGCGCCCGGCATGATCCTGTCAAACGAGCCTGGATATTACCGCGAAGGGGCCTTCGGCATCCGGATCGAGAACCTGATCGTGGTGCGCGAGGCATCCCCCGTGACGGGCGGCGACGGGGCCACGCAGATCGATTTCGAAACCGTCACATTCGCGCCCATTGACCGCCGCCTGATCCGCTCAGACCTGCTATCCGCGCCAGAGCGCGCCTGGCTCGACGGCTATCACGCCGCCTGCCGCGACAAGATCGGCCCTCTGCTTTCGGCACCGGCGCGGGTATGGTTGCAGCGACAGACCGCGCCGCTGTGACACATTCCCGTGACACTCGGACGGCAGACATGACCGAACAAGAACACCGGAACGACAGGAAGGACGACACATGAACAAGATAACGATACGCAAGGCAGACGGCACCTGGACGGTGCGCGCGGGCGGCGCAATCCTCGCCGAAAGCCGCAACGCGCTCGAACTTACTGAGGGCGAGTACCCGGCGGTGATCTATTTCCCGCGCGAAGATATTGCGATGGCGTTTCTAGATGAGAGCGAACAGACCAGCCATTGCCCGTTCAAAGGGGATGCGCGCTATTTCTCCATCGAGACCAAGAGCCAGACCATCGAGAACGCCGCCTGGAGCTACGAGGCGCCAAAGCCCGAGGCCGTGCGGATCGCCGGGCACATCGCCTTCTACACGACCGACAAGGTCGCGGTGGAGCGTATCTGATTGCCGGGCGACGCACGGGGACGCGCCGCTCAGCCGTGCTCTTCCTTCGACACGGCGGCCAGCGCGCCGTTATACGCCTTGAGCGCATCGACGTGAAACAACGCCCCCGCGAGGTCCGGCGGGGCATCCTCTCCCGAGAGCGTGACCACGGGCACGAAGGGCACGCCCGCGCGCTCGAAAACCGGCATGGCCGTCTCGAGCGTGGCGCTGGCATCGACATAGATCCCCTGCTCGATCAGCGACCAGCACTGGTCGGGGTCGGCGGCGCGGGCGTGATCGGGGTCACGCATCAGCCGTGACACCCGGAACATGCCCAGCAGGTAATCCTGCGGCCCCGCAGCCAGACGGATGCCGCGCCGCATGAGCTGAGTCAGGAAGAACGAGCGCCGGACCAGTCGCGCCGAGAGCGCCACCGAGGTCGAGACGGACACCATGACCGCAAGACCCGTCTGCCAGTCGCCGGTCAGCTCGAACACGATCAGCGTGGTCGAGATCGGCGCGCCCAGAACCGCCGCCGCCACCGCACCCATCCCGGCTAGCGCATAGAGTGTGGCCGCACCGGAATAGTCGGGCAGAACCGCCGTCGCCAGCAACCCGAAGGTCAGGCCCGTGAGCGCCCCTACCATCAGCGAAGGCGAGAACACGCCACCACCCATGCGCCCGCCCAGGGTGATTGCCACCGCCAGCACCTTGAGGACGGCGAACACGATTGCCTCGTGCCACACCAACCGCCCGGTCAGCGCCGCCGAGGTGGTCTCGTAGCCCACGCCAATGATATGCGGAAACCAGATCGCCAACGCCCCGAGCATCAGCCCCGCCGCTGCAGGCCGCAGCCAGCGCGGTATGCGCAGGCGCATCTGCACATGTCCGGCCACATCCTCGGCCACAAAGATCGCCAGCATCATCAGCGTCGCCACCAGCCCGCAGACCAGCCCGAGGATGAGGAAGGCGGGTAATTCCACGTAAAAGGACAGCACGCTGCTCACCGGCAGCGCGAATTCGGTTACGTCGCCGAAATGCAGTCGGCTGATGACTGTGCCCGCAACGCTCGCGATCACGATGGGCGCGAAAGCGTGGATCGCGAAATGCCGCAGCACCACCTCGAGCGCGAAGAGCGCGCCGGCGATGGGCGCGTTGAAAGACGCCGAAACGGCGGCGGCCACCGCGCAGCCCAGGAGGTCGCGCCCAGTGATCCCGTCGGCATTTAGGCGGTCGCTCACCCAGCCCGAGATGACCGCAGCAAGATGCACCACCGGTCCCTCTCGCCCCGACGAGCCACCTGTGCCCAGCGTCACCAGAGACGCGAGCGCCGAGGCCAGCCCCGCGCGCCGCTCGACCCGACCTTCGCTGAGCGCCGCGCCCTCGATCACGTCCGCGACCGTGCGCACGCGCCCGTCATCGGTGAACCGGTGCAGGACCAGGCCAACGATCAGCCCCCCGGCCACCGGCACCAGCAGCACCCAGAACCACGGCAGATGCTCGGCTTGCGAGTGTAGCCGAGCCACGTCCCCGGTCTGGTAGACCACTCCCTCCAGCGCCGAGATACCCTTGCGAAACAGCACTGCCGCGTATCCCGCGGCACTTCCCAGCAGGAGCGCGATCACCCAGAACTGGAACTGGCTCGGCCCGCGCCTGCGCAGCATCCGCCAGCCCCCGCGCAGGCGAATCGCCGCCTGTCTGCGCAATCGCGCGAAAAACGATCTGTCCCCGGGCTGCGTCACGTTTCCATCCGACTGCGCTGCTTTCGCATCGCGGCTTCATCGCCTAGGGTATCGTGACAGTCACGAACGAAAGTTGCCCAATGGACACGCAAAAAGCCCTTGACGACCTGCACTCCTGTCTAGGCCAACGGCTCAGCCTCTCCAAGTCCGATCTGGACCTTCACGGTCGCAGCGAGTCGTATTTCCCGCTCAGCCCGCCCGATGCTGTCGCCTATCCCGAAACCACCGACGAGGTGGCGCGCATCGTCGCCATCTGCGCGCGCCACCGCGTGCCGGTCACGGCATGGGGCACCGGCACCTCGCTCGAAGGACAGTCGCAGGCGTTTTCCGGCGGGATCGTGGTGGATTTCAGCCGCATGAACCGCGTCCTCGAGATGGCGCAGGCCGACATGGTGGCGCGCGTCCAGCCCGGCGTGACGCGCGAGGCGCTGAACGAGGAGCTGCGCGCCACCGGCCTGTTCTTTCCGGTCGATCCCGGTGCCAACGCGGCCCTCGGCGGCATGGCCGCAACCCGCGCCAGCGGCACCACCGCGGTGCGCTACGGCACCATGCGCGACAACGTTCTGGCGCTCGAGGTGGTGACAGCGACCGGAGAGGTGATTCGCACCGGCACTGCGGCGCGCAAATCCTCCTCTGGCTACGATCTCACCGCGCTGTTCGTGGGTTCCGAGGGCACGCTCGGCCTCATCACCGAGCTGACCCTGCGGCTCCATGGTCAACCCGAGGCGATCTCGGCGGCGGTCTGCGCGTTCGACAGCGTGGGGGACGCGGTCGAGACGGTCATCGACACGATCCAGTGCGGCGTACCGATGGCGCGGATCGAGCTGATGGACGAGGACAGCGTGCGCGCGGTCAACGCCTATTCCGGCATCGACCTCGCCGAGACGCCGCACCTTCTGCTCGAATTCCACGGCAGCGAAACGGGCGCGCGCGAACAGGCCGAAACCTTCGGCGCGATCGCCAGCGATCACGGCGGCAAGGGATTCGACTGGGCCACACGCCCCGAGGCGCGGACCGCACTCTGGACCATGCGCCACAATGCCTACTACGCGATCCTCGCCAGCCGCCCCGGCGCGCGCGCCATCGTCACCGATATCTGCGTGCCGATCTCGCGCCTGGCCGAGGCGATTGAGGAGACACGCACCGATCTCGCGCAGGCGGGCGTGGCAGGACCGATCCTCGGCCACGTCGGCGACGGCAATTTCCACGCCGTGCTGATGGTGGACATGGCCGACGAAGCCGAGATCGCGCGCGCCAAAGCCGCCTCGGATCGGATGGTGGAGCGTGCGCTGAGCATGGGCGGCACCGCCACCGGCGAGCACGGCATCGGCGTGGGTAAGCTGGGTTATATGGCGCGCGAACACGGGGGTGGCTGGGCAATGATGGGGGCGATCAAGGCCGCGCTCGACCCCGACAATATCCTGAATCCCGGCAAGCTGGTACCACCACGCAACTGACAGGCGGCTTTACCTCCCGGCCCCGCCGGGGCACAAGGACCGCCATGACCGAGATGCCGCAGACCATGCCGGTACCGCGCGGGCGGCTGAGCCGCGACCGCCCCCTGTCCGATTTGACCTGGCTGCGCGTGGGTGGCCCGGCGGACTGGCTGTTTCAGCCCGCCGACACCGATGACCTCGCAGAGTTCCTGCGCGCGCTCGACTCGGACATCCCGGTATTCCCGATGGGCGTGGGCTCCAATCTCATCGTGCGCGACGGCGGTATCCGCGGGGTGGTGATCCGGCTGGGGCGCGGCTTCAACACGATCCAGGCGAACGGCGACCGCGTCACCGCCGGAGCGGCGGTGCTCGACGCGCATGTGGCGCGGCGCGCAGCCGATGCCGGGATCGACCTCACCTTTCTGCGCACCATCCCTGGCAGCATCGGCGGCGCGGTGCGGATGAATGCGGGCTGCTACGGCTCTTACGTGGCCGATCACCTCGTAGAGGCGCAGGCGGTGACGCGCGCGGGCAAGGTATTGACGCTGACACCAGAGGCACTGAATTTCCGCTATCGCCACAGTGACCTGCCCGAGGGCTGCATCATCACCCGGGCCACGTTCCGGGGTCCGCCCGGCGCGCCCGAAACGTTAATCGCCAAGATGGACGATCAGGTGGCCCGCCGCGACGCCACGCAACCCACCAGGGACCGCAGCGCCGGCAGCACCTTTCGCAACCCGGCCGGTTTTAGCAGCACGGGGCGCGCCGACGACGTGCACGACCTCAAGGCCTGGTCGGTGATTGACCGCGCGGGGCTGCGCGGCGCGCGGCGCGGGGGCGCACAGATGAGCGGGAAGCACCCCAATTTTCTCATAAATACCGGCGGGGCCTCCGCGGCCGACCTGGAGGGTCTCGGCGAGGAGGTACGAAAAAGGGTTTTCCAAAACAGCGGAATACAGCTAGAGTGGGAAATCATGAGGGTCGGCGAACCGGCCCCGGGCGACAGCCCCGACAAAGAGCAGTCAGAACGATAACGCGGTCGCGCAAAGCGGCCCGGAAAATTGAGGCACTAGGTGGTTGGTTCGGGCAGAACAACCCCGATGGTTGCGGTGATGATGGGCGGCCCCTCGGCAGAGCGCGAGGTGTCACTCTCCTCCGGGCGTGAATGCGCCGCAGCGCTTCGGGACGCAGGCTACCGGGTCGTTGAGATCGACGCCGGCCTTGATCTCTGCGCACAACTTCAGGACATCTCTCCCGACGTGGTCTTCAACGCACTGCACGGTCGCTGGGGCGAGGATGGTTGCGTTCAAGGCCTGTTGGAATGGCTGCGTATCCCCTACACCCATTCCGGCGTACTGTCCTCGGCACTCGCAATGGACAAGGAACGCACGAAATCCGCCTACCGCGCCGCCGGACTGCCAGTGGTGGCAAGCCTGCTTGCCCCGCGCGAGGCGGTGCGCAAGCGCCATGTGATGGCCCCGCCCTACGTGGTCAAGCCCAACAACGAGGGCTCCTCGGTCGGCGTCTACCTCGTTCAGGAGGCCGCGAACGGGCCACCGCAACTGTCGGACGAGATGCCAGAGACGGTCATGGTAGAGGCCTATGCCCCGGGTCGCGAACTCACCACCACCGTGATGGGCGACCGCGCGCTCACGGTTACCGACATCCTCACCGACGGCTGGTATGACTACGATGCGAAGTACACACCCGGCGGATCGCGCCACGTGGTCCCCGCCGAGGTGCCGCAGGACATCTTCGACGCCTGCCTCGCCCACGCCCTGCGCGCCCACGAAGTGCTGGGCTGCCGCGGGCTGAGCCGCACCGATTTCCGCTGGGACGAGGGGCGCGGGGCAGACGGGCTGGTGCTGCTGGAGACCAACACCCAGCCAGGGATGACGCCCACCTCACTCAGCCCCGAACAGGCGCAGGCGGTCGGCATATCCTTTCCAGACCTCGTTCGCTGGATGGTGGAGGACGCATCATGCGGCCGGTGATCCCCCGCGCCGATCCCTCCCCCTCGCGGCTGCGCTACCGGCTGGAGCGGATGCGTCTCACACCGGGCTACAGACGGCTGACGCGGCTAGGCCTGCCACTGCTGATCGTCGCGGGAGTTGCGGGCGGATATCTCTACGATGCCGACCGGCGCGCGAATATCGCCGACCGCATCGCCGAGATCCGCCGCCAGATCGAAACGCGACCGGAATTCATGGTCCACCTGATCGAACTTGAGGGTGCCAGCGCCGGTGTACAGGAGGATATTCATGAGATCTTCCCGTATGACTTGCCTGCCAGTTCCTTCGATTTCGACATGGCCGCGCTCCGCGAGATGATCGAGGGGCTTCCGGCCGTCGCGCGTGCCGAGCTGCGTATCCGGCAGGGCGGCGTGCTTCGCGTCGCGGTGACCGAACGCGTACCGGTAGCCCTGTGGCGCACGCGCCACGGATTCGAGGTGCTCGACATCAGTGGCGCGGCCATCGCCACGGTCGAGGCGCGCACAACGCATGCCGACCTGCCGGTGCTGGCGGGAAGCGGTGCCGACCTCGCGGTGCCGCAGGCACTCGACATTCTCGCCTCGGCGACTGCGTTGAAACGCCCGCTGCGCGGCCTCGTGCGTATGGGCGAGCGGCGCTGGGACCTCGTGCTTGGCGACGGCAGGCGGGTGCGCCTGCCCGAGCGCGAACCGGTGCGCGCGGTCGAGCGGGTAATCGTGCTCGACCGGGCCAGCGACCTGCTGGAACGCGACCTTGTGAGCATCGACATGCGCCTCAGCACGCGACCCACGGTACGCATGAGCGAACATGCCACCGAGGAGTGGTGGCGCATCACGCGCGCGTCCGGCGTGCCAGCCATTTCGTCAGGGACGGAAACCAGATGATCGAACTTTACGAATCCCAGCGCGCGATGCGCGCGATGCGCAAGGCCGCGATCCAGCGCGGCGTGGTAGCGGTTCTTGATGTCGGCACATCCAAGATTTCCTGCCTGGTGCTGCGCTTCGACGGCACCGGGCGCTTTGCCGCGGCCGAGGAGGTCGGGCGCATGGCCGGGCAGGCAGGATTCCGCGTGATCGGTGCGGCGACGACGCGCTCACGCGGGGTGCGTCTGGGCGAGATCGAGGCGATGGCCGAGACCGAGCGCGCGATCCGCACCGCCGTGCAGGCAGCTCAGAAGATGGCGCAGATTCGCGTGGATCACGTCATCGCCTGTTTCTCTGGCGCGCGCCCGCGCAGCTACGGGCTCGCCGGCGAAGTCGACATCACCGGGCAGACCGTGACCGAGAACGACATCAGCCGCGTGCTCAGCGCGTGCGACGTGCCCGATATAGGCGAGGAACGCGAAGTGCTGCACGCCCAGCCCGTAAATTTCGCGCTCGACCACCGCTCTGGGCTGATCGACCCGCGCGGCCAGATCGGAAACTGGCTGACTACCGACATGCACATGCTCACCGTGGACGGGGTGGCCGTCCAGAACCTCGCGCATTGCGTAAAGCGTTGCGACATGGAGCTCGCGGGCGTCGGCAGCTCGGCCTATGTCTCGGGGATCGCCGCGCTGGTCGAGGACGAGCAGGAGCTGGGTGCCGCCTGCATCGACCTGGGCGGCGGTAGCGCGGGGCTTTCGATCTTCATCAAGAAGCACATGATATACGCGGACTGCGTCCGCATCGGCGGCGACCACGTCACCAGCGACATCTCGATGGGTCTCCAGGTGCCGCAAGCCACCGCCGAGCGGATCAAGACCTTCTATGGCGGGGTCGTAGCCACCGGCATGGACGACCGCGAGATGATCGAGACCGGCGGCGAGACCGGCGATTACGAGCACGACCGCCGCAAGGTCAGCCGCGCCGAACTGATCGGCATCATGCGCCCCCGCGTGGAGGAAATCCTCGAAGAGGTGCGCGCGCGGCTCGATGCGGCCGGCTTCGACCACCTGCCTAGCCAGCAAATCGTGCTCACCGGCGGCGGCAGCCAGATCCCCGGCCTCGACGGGCTCGCGAGCCGCATCCTCGGACAGCGCGTGCGCCTCGGGCGCCCCTTGCGCGTGCACGGTCTGCCGCAGGCGGCCACCGGCCCGGCCTTTGCCAGCGCCGTCGGCATGTGCCTGTTCGCGGCCAACCCACAGGACGAATGGTGGGATTTCGACATCCCCGTGGACCGCTACCCGGCACGCTCGCTGCGGCGGGCGGTCAAATGGTTCAGGGACAACTGGTGACCGCAATATGTGGCGAAATGAGCGAAATCCCGCGAAAACGCCCAGAAATCAGGGCATATTTGGTAGTTTCACGGTGTTTTTTTGGTGACGATTGACGCAACCATCGGTAAGAATGGGGACAATCAGGCGGAAAACGGCCTGCGCAGACAGGCCCAGAGACAGGCGGACAGAGCAATGACACTCAACCTATCACTCCCCGGTCAGGACGACCTCAAGCCGCGGATCACCGTGTTCGGTGTCGGAGGCGCTGGCGGTAACGCGGTCAACAACATGATCGAAAAGGCCCTCGACGGCGTTGACTTCGTCGTCGCCAATACCGACGCCCAGGCCCTCAGCCAGAGCCAGGCCGAGAGCCGCATCCAACTGGGCGTGAAGGTGACAGAGGGCCTCGGCGCGGGGGCCAAGGCGTCGATCGGCGCCGCCGCCGCAGAGGAATCGATCGAGCAGATCGTCGATCACCTCGCGGGCTCGCACATGTGCTTCATCACCGCGGGAATGGGCGGCGGAACGGGCACCGGCGCCGCGCCGATCATCGCGCAGGCCGCGCGCGAGCTTGGCGTGCTGACCGTGGGCGTCGTCACGAAACCGTTCCAGTTCGAGGGCGGCAAGCGCATGAAGCAGGCCGAGGCCGGTGTCGAGGCACTGCAGAAGATGGTGGATACGCTCATCATCATCCCCAACCAGAACCTGTTTCGTCTTGCCAACGACAAGACCACCTTCACCGAGGCCTTCAGCATGGCCGACGACGTCCTCTACCAGGGTGTCAAGGGCGTCACCGACCTGATGGTGCGCCCTGGTCTCATCAACCTCGATTTCGCCGATGTGCGCGCGGTGATGGACGAGATGGGCAAGGCGATGATGGGTACCGGCGAAGCCGACGGCGAAACCCGCGCCGTGCAGGCCGCCGAGAAGGCAATCGCCAACCCGCTTCTCGACGAAATCAGCCTCAGGGGCGCGCGCGGCGTGCTTATCAACATCACCGGCGGCCACGACCTGACGCTGTTCGAGCTTGACGAGGCCGCCAACCGCATCCGCGAGGAGGTGGACCCCGACGCCAATATCATCGTCGGCTCGACGCTCGACATCGAGATGGAAGGCCGGATGCGCGTGAGCGTCGTTGCCACCGGCATCGACGCCAGTGAAAACTCTGCCGACGTGCCCGTACCGCGCCGCTCTCTGGCCGAGCCTCTCCGGCAGCCCGAGGCCATCGAGGCCGACCTTCACGCCGAGCATGGCGGGGCCACTCCCGCGGTGGCTGAAGAACCCTCGCTTTTCGACCGCACCGAGGAACCACGGGCCGAGCCTGCCCAACCCGATACTTTCGTTGCGCAGGGCGCCGATGACGATCTCCCTCCACCCGCTTACCAGCCCCGTGCCGAAGAAGCCGTGGCATCAGGCCAGACCGACATGGAGATCGAGGAAGAGCTCGACGCCTTCCTCGCGCCACGCGCGCCCGCGCCCGGCACCCCCTCCCCTGAGGCGATGCAGCGGCTCCAGGTGGCGGTGAGCAAGGTCCCCTCGCAGGCAGCAGCGCGCCAGCAACAGCCAGCCGCGTCCGAGCAGGCCCCCGCCTCGTCCGGGGACGGGGCCGCACCGGACGATAAGCCGCGGTTCGGGATCAATTCGCTCATCAACCGGATGACCGGGCATGGCGGACAAGAGGCCCCGCGCCCTGCGCGCCAGCAGCCCCCAATGCAGGCCGCGCGCTCCGCGCAGCCCGCGCCCCGCGAGCAGGAAGAGGAGGATCAGATCGAGATCCCGGCCTTCCTGCGGCGTCAGGCTAACTGAAAACAGGCGCATCACCGCCCGATCTGGCCACCCTTCGGGGTGGCTTTTTCGTTTCAATAGCAACACCTGGGCGGCATAGGCAGAATCCCGCCCACGCCACGCGCCACGATGTTTCAATCGGTTGCAAAGATTGAGTTGAGGCTGTTCCTTGCAGCCTTTAGACACGTCTCAGTTAAAATTTCATGACCATATGCTCGCGTCATGGGCGGCCCACAGCGGCACGCCACGCTGCAGCGAGCCATCTGGTCGAATGATCGGAACAGAGCGTGCAAAGAACGATCAGACAGGCGGTTAGTTTCGACGGTGTTGGCCTGCATTCGGGCAAGCCCGCGCGTCTCGTGCTGCGACCGGCGCCCGCTGGGGCCGGCATCGTCTTTCACCGCACGGATCTGGACGAAACCACCCCACCAATTCCCGCACTGTGGGACCGGGTGGTGCAATCGCCGCTCTGCACGCGGCTGGTGGGCGCGGGCGATGCGTCTGTCTCGACCGTCGAGCATGTGATGGCAGCGCTGGTCGGGTGCGGCGTCCACAACGCCACGCTGGAGATCGACGGTCCGGAAGTTCCGATCCTCGATGGAAGCGCCGTGCCGTTCGTCACCAAGATACTCGCCGCGGGCCTCACACCGCAGGCCGCTCCGGTGCGCGCCATCCGCGTCCTGCGCCCCGTCGAGGTTACAAATGGCGCAGCACGCGCGCGGCTCTCGCCCGACGATACGCTGCGCATCGAGTTCACCATCGAGTTCGAGGACGCGGCCATCGGCGTACAGACCAAGAGCCTCAACATGTCCAATGGCAGCTTCGTGCGCGAGCTTTCGAATTCGCGCACCTTCTGTCGCAAGGCCGATGTCGAGACCATGCGCGCCAACGGCCTCGCGCTCGGTGGCACGATGGAAAACGCCGTCGTCGTAGACGGCGACGAGGTACTCAGCCCCGGCGGGCTGCGCCACGCCGACGAAGCGGTGCGTCACAAGATGCTTGACGCGGTCGGCGATCTGGGGCTCGCGGGGCTTCCGATCCTCGGCTTCTACCAGGGGATGCGTGCGGGCCATGCGCTCACCAACGACCTGCTGCACGCGCTGTTTTCCGATCAGGCCAACTATCGGATCGTCACCTGTGACGCGGCCACGGCAGCGCGCCTGCCCGGTGCCGGCGTGCATGTCGGCGAGATTCCCCGCGTCGCCTGACCCGCGATCACGTTCCCCGCGCCAAACCCGTTTTGCACCGCAGATTTATGTGCTAGAGCGAGAGCGTGGCGGTGGGAACGCCTTTGCGAAACACGACGGGAAGAATGTGCATGACAATCGGCAAGGGTCCGGCGCAGATCGCGGGGGCGGCTCTCGTGGTTCTGTTTCTCGCAGGCTGCGATGGCGGTGAGAGCGTGGAGCGCGGCAATCTCAACTACGAGAATTACACCGCGCAACAGATATTCGAACGCGGCGAGTACGATCTTTCACGAAACAAGCCCAAGCTCGCCGCCCAGAGCTTCGCCGAGGTCGAGCGGCTCTATCCCTATTCCGGGTTCGCCAAGCGCGCGGTCATCATGCAGGCCTTTTCCCATCACCGAGACCGCAATTACGAGGAAAGCCGCGCGGCCGCGCAGCGTTATCTCGATTTCTATCCCGCCGACGAGGACGCCGCCTATGCCCAGTATCTGCTGGCACTGAGCTATTATGATCAGATCGACGAGGTTGGCCGCGACCAGCAGCTCACCTTCGAGGCCCTTCAGGCATTGCGCGAGGTGATCGAGCGCTACCCCGAAAGCGAGTATGCTACGTCTGCGCGGCTCAAGTTCGATCTCGCCTACGATCATCTCGCCTCCAAGGAAATGGAAGTCGGGCGCTACTATCTCAAGCGCGACAACTTCGCCGCCGCGGCCAACCGCTTTCGCGTGGTGGTCGAGGATTTCCAGACCACGACCCACACCGCCGAGGCACTGCACCGCCTGGTCGAGGCCTACCTCTCGCTCGGGCTCGTGGACGAGGCGCGCACCGCCGGCGCGATCCTTGGCCACAATTTCCGCGGCACCGAGTGGTACGAGCAGAGTTACGCGCTCCTGACCGGTCAGGGTCACACGCTCGAGGCCGCAGGTGACGGCTGGTTGCAGGAAATCTACCGCCAGACCGTGCTCGGTCGGTGGCTCTAGGGGGCGGCGGGGTGCGCCCCTGCCCCATGGAATGACCGGATGCTGGCGACGCTCGAAATCCGCGACATGCTCATCATCGACCGGCTGGAGCTCGGGTTCCGGCCGGGGCTAAACGTGCTCACCGGCGAGACCGGGGCCGGCAAGTCCATCCTGCTCGACTGCCTCGGATTCGTGCTGGGCTGGCGCGGGCGCGCCGATCTGGTGCGGAGAGGGGCCGAACGCGGCGAGGTCGTGGCGGTGTTCGAGCTCGGCGCCGATCACCCGGCCCGCGTTGTTTTGGCCGAGGCCGGGCTGCCCGAAGAGGACGACCTTATCCTGCGCCGCGTCAACGCACAGGACGGGCGCAAGACCGCCTGGGTCAACGATCGCCGCGTCTCGGGCGAGGTGCTGCGGCGGCTCTCGGCGACGCTCGTGGAACTGCATGGCCAGCACGATGATCGCGGCCTGCTTGACCCGCGCGGCCATCGCGACATGCTCGACGCCTTCGGCGGGCTGGACGCGCAGCGCAACTCCGTCCGGGCGGCGTGGCGCAACCGCGCCACTGCGCAAAAGGCGCTTGACGAGGCCGAGGCGGCTCTCGCCTCCATGCGCGCCGAAGAGGATTTCCTGCGCCATTCGGTGGCCGAACTTGATGCGCTCGACCCGCAGCCCGGCGAAGAGGCGACGCTCGATACACGCCGCCGCCTGATGCAAGGGGCCGAGCGCATCCGCGAGGATATCGCCCGCGCCGCGCAGGTGATTGGCCTCGATGGGGCCGAGGGGGCAGCGGGCGATGCGCTGCGCTGGCTCGAAGGCGTCTCCGACAAGGCCGAGGGGCGGCTCGATGGTGCACTCGCCGCGCTCTCGCGCGCATTGGTCGAACTCGACGAGGCCGGGCGCGAGACACAGGCCGCGCTCGAGGCACTCGACTTCGACCCGCTCGACCTCGAACGCAGCGAAGAACGCCTCTTTGCCATTCGCGGGCTGGCGCGCAAGCACGACGTTCTGCCCGATGACCTCGCTGCTTTCGCCGACACCCTGCGCACGCAACTGGCTGCGCTCGACGCGGGCGACAGCGATCTGGCGGCCCGCCGCGCAGACCGGGACGCCGCCGCACAGCGCTATGACCACGAGGCAACGGCACTGAGCCACGCCCGCCGCGAGGCGGCCGCTCGACTTGACGCCGCCGTGATGGCCGAGCTTGCACCGCTCAGGATGGAACGCGCCATTTTCACGACCGAAATCGCCCCTGCCGATCCCGGTCCCTCGGGCCACGACGCCGTGAGCTTTACCGTGGCGACCAATCCCGGCGCGCCTTCCGGACCACTAAGCCGGATCGCCTCGGGGGGCGAGTTGAGCCGTTTTCTGCTTGCGCTCAAGCTTTGCCTGTCCGCCCCTGATGCGGGGCTGACCATGATCTTCGACGAAATCGACCGCGGCGTGGGCGGCGCCACGGCGGACGCGGTCGGGCGGCGTCTGGAACGGTTGGCGACAGACGGGCAGGTACTGGTTGTCACCCATTCGCCGCAGGTTGCGGCACGCGGGGCGCATCACTGGCGGGTAGAGAAACGGGTGGAGGACGAGATGACACTCTCGACCGTGCGCACCCTCGACGGGGCCAACCGCGTGGACGAAATCGCTCGTATGCTCTCGGGCGAGCATGTCACCCAAGAGGCCCGCGCCGCCGCCGAGGCGCTGATGGCGGGTTAAGTGACCAGGTCGTGAAGTAACGGTACTTTCCGCGTAATCCGGAAGGCGCCCGGAACTGGCGGATGACGCTTAGTGCGTCCAGACCTGCCGCCGCTTGGTCGAGAAGTTCTCTGCATAGCCGCCGGGGCGGATGTTGGGCTTGCGCTTGTGCGGATCCTGCACCACCGCGTCGATGCCGTGTTCCCGGGCGTACTGAAGCGCCGCCTCTTTCGTGTCAAAACGCAGCCGCACCTGCGCCTGCGTGTCGGCATTCGAGGTCCACCCCATCAGCGGGTCAATCTCCCGCGCAGACTCGGACACGAATTCCAGCATCCATTTCTGCGTGTTGGCCACGCCCGATTGCGTGGCGGTCCGGGCGGGTTTGTAGATGCGTGCGCGCATGGGCGTCTCCGATCTGATGTCTTAGATGTTATCCCAGATTGCGGGGCCTTGGGCAAGGGACCGTTCGCCGCGCTCAGGCCGCGGCGCCATCGGTGAATTGCAGCCGCGCCAGCCGTGCATAAAGCCCGTTTTCCGCGACGAGACTGTCATGCGTTCCCTGCGCCACGATCCGGCCCTGGTCCATCACCACGATGCGGTCCGCCTTCTTCACCGTCGCAAGGCGGTGCGCCACGATGATCGTGGTGCGCGTCTGCGCCATCGCCTCGACGGCGGTCTGCACC
Source organism: Roseovarius sp. B-10 (assembly GCF_056859295.1). Classification (NCBI taxonomy): domain Bacteria; kingdom Pseudomonadati; phylum Pseudomonadota; class Alphaproteobacteria; order Rhodobacterales; family Roseobacteraceae; genus Roseovarius; species Roseovarius sp. B-10. The sequence goes on from NZ_JBSXOE010000042.1 coordinate 219,620, forward strand.
GCGCGCTCGCTCTCGGCGTCGAGCGCGCTCGTAGCCTCATCCAGCAACAGAACGGGCGCGTCGCGCAGGATCGCGCGGGCGATGGCGATGCGCTGTTTCTGCCCACCCGACAGCATCACGCCACGCTCGCCCAGATAGGTGTCGTAGCCCTGCGGCAGACGCGCGATGAAATCATCTGCGTGGGCGGCGCGGGCGGCCGCCTCGATCTCGGCATTGCTGGCCTCGGGCCGGCCGAAACGGATGTTCTCGCGCGCCGAGGCGGCAAAGATCGCTGGCTCCTGCGGCACAAGCGCCAGCGCCTGGCGGTACTCGTGCCTCGCCATCTCTGCGAGCGCCACGCCATCGAGCGTGATGCGCCCCTCCTCCGGGTCGTAGAACCGCAGGATCAACTGGATCACGCTGGTTTTGCCCGCTCCCGACGGGCCGACCAGCGCCACCGTCTCGCCGGGCTTGATCGACAGGCTGAAATCGTCGAGCGCCGGGGTCTCGGGCCGCGCCGGATAGGCAAAGCGCACGCCCTCGAACGCGATCGCGCCGCGCACCGGCTGCGGCACGGGCACCGGTGCCGCAGGGTCCCGGACCGGGTCGTCTGCGTGCAGCAGATCTACCAGCCGCTCGGTCGCCCCGGCCGCGCGCTGCAACTCGCCCCAGATTTCCGACAGCGCCGCCACCGCGCCCGCCACCATCACCGCGTAGATCACGAACTGCACGAGGCTACCGGCGCTCATCTCACCGGCCCGCACGTCCCGCGCACCGATCCACAACACGCCGACAATGCCGGTGAAGACGAGGAAGATCACGATCACGGTCATCAGCGCGCGGGTATTCACGCGGCGGCGCGCGACCTCGAAACTACGTTCGGTCACATCGCCGAACCGCGCCCGGCTCTCGCGCTCATGGGTGAATGCCTGCACCGTCTGCACCGACAAAAGAGCCTCGGAGGCGTTGCCGGAACTGTTGGCGATCCAGTCCTGGTTCTCGCGGCTGAGTACGCGCATCTTCCGACCCAGAAACAGGATCGGCACGACCACCAGCGGCACGATCAACAGCACGAGACCCGTCAGCTTGGCCGAGGTCAGCAGCATCAGTACCATGCCGCCCGAGAACAGCAGCAGATTGCGTAACGCGATGGACACGGACGAGCCGATGACAGACAGGATGAGTGTGGTGTCGGTGGTGATCCGGCTCAGAACCTCGCCGGTCATCACCCGCTCGTAAAAGGCCGGGCTCATTCCGATCACCCGGTTGAACACCGCCTTGCGGATATCGGCCACCACCCGCTCGCCCAGCCGCGACACCAGCAGGTAGCGCAGCCCGGTGCCCAGCGCCAGCAACGCCGCAATAACGAGCGCCGCGCCGAAATATTGATCAAGCAGCGCGCCATCCTCGCCGCCGAAATTGTCCACCACCCGGCGCACCGCCATCGGCAGCATCAGCGCCACTGCGGCGGTTAGCACCAACGCCGAGACGGCAGCGGCCAGCAGCTTGCGGTAGGGACGCAGGAACGGCCACAGCTCGGCCAGCGCGCGTACGCGCTTTGATTTCTCGCGATCCAGCAGATCGGCGCCGTTCTCGGCCTTGCGCACCATTCCCGACTACTCCCTCTCGTTCGCACCGGTTCTTGGCGAGTGCGGCGCGCGGGGTCAAGTGCCCCGAATGGTCGCAGGGGCTCACGGCAGGGGCGAAACGCCGATGACCAACGGGTGAAGCGCGAGCAGCCCGACAAACGCCGCAAGACCCAGCCCCAGCCGGGCAACACCGCCACGGACCGAGGCCGGGCGCGGCGGCCACACCGGCACGGCGCGCCGCGCCGCGTCTAGCCGCTCCCACTCGGGCCCGAGTGCCTGCTTGCGGCGGCGGTCCACGATGCGCTGCCCCAGCATCGCGAACCCCGCGAAAAGACCGAAGAGCGCCACATGTGCCAGATCGCCATTGGGCACCATATGCCCGCCCGCCCACAGCGCCAGCGCCACCAGCAGCGGATGGCGCGCGTAGCGCAGGATGCCGGGGCGCGCGGCATCGAACCCGGCTCCCGCACGACCGCCAAAGGAAAACGGGTTGGGCCGCCGGATGGCCAGCGCCGCCAGCACGCAGGCTGCGAGCATCGCGAGCAACGTCACATGCTTCTGCCACGCCGCCCAACCCCAGAGCGGCACATGGGGCGCGCGCCCCGCCGCCATCAACACCCAGTAAAGCACCCCCAGCGACAGCGCCGAGTAGCCCAACGCAAACCCCCGCTGACCGAATCGCGCCACCAGGGCCGATTTCACGCGCGGCCGCAGCGGCAGCGTATGGCTGAGGAAAAACACCGCCAGCGCCACCACATACTCGGCCCAGCCCATGACCCGCACCCTTTCGAAATCCACTTGGCGGCGCAGGGATACCGCGCGCGTGCGACGCGCGGCAAGCGCGATTTACACTTGCGCGAATCTGACTTCAGGCGTAACGCGGGGCTGCTTCGGTCCGGGAAAATACCCCGGTAATAGGGAATACGGTGCGATCCGATCATCGGATCAAATCCGTGACTGCCCCCGCAACTGTAAGCGGTGAGCGAGGCCGGAAAAATGCCACTGCACCCGAGCGGGGTGTGGGAAGGTTCGGCCAAGCGATGACCCGCAAGTCAGGAGACCTGCCGAAGTGATCACCCTATCCGGGCGCGGGGCGCGCCGTGGATAACGGACCTTTTCCGTAGTGGTGGCACTTTCACCGTCTGCGGAGAGGCATGTCCTTTTCCAACGACCGACCCGATGGACAACACTATGCCGACAACCGGTATTGGGGGACATGACATGAGATATCTCGTAACCTGCGCGCTCTGCGCTCTCGCCACAGCCCCGGCCCTCGCACAGGAGGGCTTCGATCTCGACACGATCACCGTGATCGCCAACCAGACCCAGACCGCGCTCGAGCGCAGCGGCTCCACCGTCGAGGTGTTGCCCGCCGAGGAGGTGCGTGACGCGCCCACGGCCAGATTGGGCGATTTCCTGACCTTCCAGCCGGGCATCTCCGCCTCGGCCAACGGCCCACTCGGCACCACCTCGACCGTGCGCATTCGCGGCCTCGGCGGGGCCTACGTGCCGGTGCTCATCGACGGTATCGACGTGACCGACCCCGCCTCGAGCGGCGGCGGCTTCGATTTCGGCGGGCTGACCAATGCGGGGCTCGGCCGGATCGAGGTGCTCAAGGGCTCGCAATCTGCGCGCTTCGGGCTCAACGCCGTGGGCGGCGTCATCAATATCCAGAGCCTACGCCCCACCGAGGACGGCGTCCACGGCTTTGCCGAAGTCGAGGCCGGAAGCTACGATTTCCGCCGGGGCGTTCTCGGCCTCACCGCGCGCACCGACCGCACCGATCTTGCCTTCAGCTTCAGCCGAACAGAGACCGACGGCTTTTCCGCCTCCGCTGCGGGCTCCGAGCCGGACGGCTCCGAGGCGCGCCGGGCCAATCTCTACCTGCGCCACCAGTTCACGGACACGTTCGCCGCCGGGCTTAGCGCGCTCCACATCGACAGCGACGCCGAGTTTGACGAGTTCGGAGGCGACGGAACCGCACCGTTTGACGAGTTCAACACCAGCGAGGCTCACGGCGCGCGTGCCTTTGCCGAGCTCGCCACCGGGGCCTTCGACCACGAATTGGCACTGAGCTATTTCGAGAGCGACCGCACCTCCTTCTCCAACGGTTTCGCCACGCCATTCGAAGGCGAGCGCCAGCGCATCGACTACCGCGGCAGCTATGATTCTGGCGGCATCTGGTCGGTCAATTTCGGGGCGGACTACACCGAGGAAGAAGACCTCAACCTCGCCATCGACATCACCGGCGTGCAGGGCGAGGTGCTGCTCGCCCCCACCGACGCGGTGGATATCGCCCTCTCCGTGCGCCACGACGACCATTCGGAGTTTTCCGGCGAATGGTCCTCGCGCGCCGCGCTTGCGTGGCGGATCCAGGAGGACTTGATCCTGCGCGCCTCGGCCTCTGACGGGTTCCGCGCGCCCACTCTGGTGCAGCTCGACCCGTTCTTCGGCAACCCGAATTTCCAGCCCGAGACCAGCGAAAGCTACGATCTCGGGATCGAGAAGCGGTTCGAGGGCGACGATTTCGTCCGCGCCACGCTGTTTCGCACCGATATCGACAACCAGATATTCTTCGATGGCACCTCGACCCGCTGTCCCAGCGGATTCGGCTGTTTCGAGACCGGCGATTTCAAGGGCAAGGGAATCGAGCTTTCGGGACAGGTGGCGATCAACGCCTTCCTGACCCTGACCGGTGCCTACACCTATACCGATGCAGAGCAGAACAGCGCCGCCGCCGCGCGCGTGCCCGAACACGACGTGGCCATCGGCCTCGGCGCCGCGATCTCGCCCCGGCTCGACGCGCAGTTCACGGTTCAGCATATCGGCGGCGTAACGCCGTCGCCCTTTGCCCCGGCGGCGAACAAGGTGGGCGACTACACGCTCTTCCACGTCAACGCCACATACCGGGTCACCGACAGCGTCGATGCCCTGCTCCGCGTGGAAAACCTCTTCGACGAGGATTACGAGACGGCGGGCGGGTTCAATACGCCTGGCCGCGCGGCCTATGCGGGGCTGCGTGCGTCTTTCTAGGCTCATAGCCCTTGGCCTGGCCCTCGCGCTCGCGGGGGCCTCGGTCAGCGCCGGCCCGGCTCCTGCCCGTGTCGTGTCGATCAACCTGTGCACCGATCAGTTGGCGATGATGCTGGCCGCCCCCGGACAGCTCGTCTCGGTCTCCGAGCTGGCCGCCGATCCGCACAGCTCAGCGATGGCCCGCGAGGCCCGCGCCTACAAGGCCAACCACGGCCGCGCCGAGGAGGTCTACCTGCTCGATCCCGACCTCGTGCTGGCCGGGATCTATACCGATCCCGCAACAGTGGGAATGCTGCGTCAGGTGGGGTTGCGCGTGGTGCAGTTCGACACCGTGAAATCTCTCGACGACACCCGCGCACTGATCGCAAAAATGGCGCGCGTGCTGGGCCACGAAGAGGCCGGCGCGGCGCTCATTGCCGAATTTGACGCGCGGCTAAAGACGCTGCGCGCGGAGACCACGACCCATAGCGCCGCGCTCTACCACCCCAACGGCTACAGTCTGGGCAGCGGGACGCTGGCCGACGACATCCTGCGCGCCGCCGGATTCAGCAATGTCGCGCGCGCTCTCGGCCTGCGGGGCGGCGGCACGGTGCCGCTGGAGCGGCTGGTCATGGCCGCGCCCGACCTGCTCATTCGCGGCACTCCACTGCCCGGCGCCTCGCGATCCGAGGCGGTGATGACCCACCCGGCCCTAGCCGCCCTCACCGCCGACACCGCCGGCTTGCGCATCACTTCGCCTGACTGGATCTGCGGCACGCCACACGTGCTGGACGCGGTGGAAACGCTCGTCACCGCGCGGGAGGGGCTGCAATGAAACCGCTCGCGCTCGGCCTCTCGGCGCTCGCGACCGCCCTCTTCCTCGCCTCGCTCAGCGTGGGGCCCGCGCACATCGGCGCGCTTGATGGTCTGTCGGCGCTGATCCTTGGCGGCGACGGTCCCGAACCGCTGGTGATGCGCGAAATACGCCTGCCCCGCGCGCTTCTCGGCGTGATGATCGGGGCGAGTCTCGGGCTCTCGGGTGCCGCGCTTCAGGGCTACCTGCGCAACCCGCTGGCCGAGCCGGGACTGATCGGCGTGTCGGGCAGCGCCGCGCTGGGCGCGGTGCTGGCTATCCATACCGGCCTCGCCGCCGTCACCACGCTCGCCCTGCCGGTCGCGGCGCTGGCGGGCGCGGGCTCCGGCGTGCTGCTGATCCTGCTGCTGGCGGGGCCGCGCGGCGGGTCGATCACGCTGATCCTCGCCGGCATCGCCATCTCGGCACTCGCCGCGGCGCTCACCTCGCTGGTGCTCAACCTCTCGCCCAACCCCTATGCCGCCTCGGAAATCGTGTTCTGGATGATGGGCTCGCTCGCCGACCGCTCGATGACCCATGTCTGGCTCGCGGCTCCGCTGATGCTGGCGGGCGGGGTGGCGCTCCTGACGCTGGGGCGCGGGCTCGACGCGCTCACGCTGGGCGAGGACGCGGCCGAGGCAATGGGGCTGCGTCTCGCGCGCCTGCGGCTCACGCTGGTGCTGGGCACCGCGGCGATGGTCGGCGCGGCGGTGGCGGTGGCCGGCGCCATCGGTTTCGTCGGCCTCGTGGTGCCGCACCTCCTGCGCCCGCTCGTCGGCGCGCGGCCCTCGCGGCTTCTCTGGGCCTCGGGCCTCGGGGGCGCGGCGATGGTGCTCGCCGCCGATATTGCCGTGCGTCTCGTCCTTCCCGAACGCGACCTGAAGCTCGGCGTGCTCACCGCCATCGTCGGTGCGCCGCTCTTCCTCCACCTCATCTACAAAACGCGGGGAGGACAGGCATGACCCTGCTTTCCCTGCACGATCTCTCGGTGCGCCTGCGCGGGCGGGCGATCCTCACCTACGTCACCCTCGACGTGGAGGCTGGCGAGTTCATCGGCCTCATCGGCCCCAACGGCGCGGGCAAGACCACGCTCATGCGCGCGGCCCTCGGCCTGCTGCCGCACGAGGGCACAAGCAGCCTTACTGCCCTGCCACCGCCCGCACGCGGGCGGGCCGCGGCGTGGATGCCGCAGGCGCGCGACATTGCCTGGCCGGTCACGGTGGAGACACTGGTCGCGCTGGGGCGGACGCCGCATGTCAGCGGCTGGCAGGGGATGGGGCCGCAGGATCGTGCCCACGTGGACTCCGCGCTCGAAACGATGGGGCTTGAGCACCTCCGCCACCGCACCGCGACGCGGCTCTCGGGGGGCGAGCAGGCGATGGCCCTCATCGCCCGGGCGCTCGCACAACAGACCCCCCTCTTGATGGCCGACGAGCCGATCGCGGGGCTCGACCCGGCCAACCAGATCGCCACCATGCAGGTCTTTGCCCGGCTGGCGGGCGAGGGCCGCGCGGTCATCGCCTCCCTGCACGACCTCGGCCTCGCCGCACGACATTGCACGCGGCTCATTCTTCTCGGCGAGGGGGGCATCGCCGCCGACGGCCCGCCCGCCGAGGTGCTCACGCCCGAAAACCTCGCCCGCATCTTCCATGTCAGCGCCCATTACGCGACCACGCCCCAGGGCCCTGTCTTCCAGCCGCTCGAGGTGATCCGATGACCGCGCCCCGCCTCGATCCCCCCTGGCTTTGCCTCGACCTGCCGCACGAGATGCCGGTGCTTAGCTGGGCCGTGAACCGGCCCGGCCTCGTGCGCGCCCGGCGCATCCTGTGGCGCGAGGTGCGCAATACCGATCTGCCCGAACATCTCGACGTGATCCAGTGGCTCGACGCGCAACTGGCCGCGCGCGACGCGCGTGACGCGGTCTGTTTTCTAACGTCCTGCGACATCGCCCGCTTCACCGCCGCCGAGGCCGAGGCCGACGGCATCCGCGCCCACGCCGTGGCAACCGTGGGCCTCTCCAACGCCGAGTCGGTGGGCACCCGCCGGCCCCTCGCCACGCATGGCTGGGGCACCATCAACGTCGCGGTGGAGATCGACGCCGCTCTGACCGAGGCCGCCCGCCTCGAGGCGCTCAGCATTGCGACCCAGGCCCGAACCGCCGCAATCATGGCCGCGAAAATACCCCTGCCCACCGGACCCGCCACCGGCACCGGCACGGATTGCATCGCCATCGCCGCGCCCGACGGGACCACGCGCTATGCCGGGCTCCACACAGGCGTGGGCGAGGCCGTGGGCCGCGCCGTGCATGACGCGGTTGCGCGCGGCGTGGCGCTCTGGCAATCCACCGACACCGCCAAGGAGGCCCGTCATGGATGAGACTACTCTCACCGGCTTTCTCGACCGCGGCGGCCCGGCGCTCTGGGTGATCGCCGCGCTTTCCGTGCTGACGCTGGCACTCATCTTGTGGAAAATCTGGCGCCTGATGCTCACCGGCGCGTGGTCGGGCGCGATGACCGAACGCGCGGTGGCGCTCTGGCAGCACGGGCAGGCTACCGAGGCCACGGCCCTCCTGCGCCCACGCCGCAGCCTGCGCGCCCGGCTCGCCCTTGCCGCGATGGAGGCAGCACAGGCCTCCCGCTGGACCGAGGCGCAGGCACGCGAGGAAACCACCCGCGTTGCCAAGACCCTGCTGAACGAGGCGCGCACCGGCCTGCGCGTGCTGGAACTCATAGCCACCATCGCGCCCCTCGTGGGGCTGCTGGGCACGGTGCTGGGCATGATCGCCGCCTTCCAGGCGCTTCAGACGAGCGGCAGCAGCGCCGACCCGTCCGTACTCGCCGGCGGCATCTGGGAAGCGCTGCTGACGACGGCGGCGGGCATGGCCGTGGCGATCCCCGCCTCGATGGCTCTGACCTGGTTCGAGAGCGTGGCCGACCATGTGCAGGCCGACATGGAGGACGCCGCCACCCGCATCTTCACCACGCCGGAGGCGCGGCCATGATGCAGTTCGGCACACCCCGCCACGCCCGCCGCCCGAGCCTCACGCCAATGATCGACGTGGTGTTCCTGCTGCTGGTGTTCTTCATGCTGGCGGCGCGCTTCGGCCATGACCTGGGCCTGCCCATGGCCACAGGCGGCGGCGCGACGGTCTATGACGGCCCGCCGCGCCTGGTGGTCATCGGCCACGACAGCCTCACCCTCAACGGGCAGGCCATTGCCCCCGAGGCCCTGCCCGCGGCGCTCGACCCGCTGATGTCCGCACCCTCCGACATCGTCGTGCTGCGCCCCGCCGAGGGCGTGCCCCTGCAACGGCTCATAAAGGTGAGCGACGGCCTGCGCGCCGCCGGTCTGAGCCGGATCGTGGTGGTGGAGTAGGCCCATGCAGTTCAGCCTTCCCCGCCGCCGCCGTACACCAGAGCCCATCGTGCCCATGATCAACGTGGTATTCCTGCTGCTGATCTTCTTCCTGATGAGCGCGCAGATCGCGCCCCCCGCCCCCTTCGACGTGACCCTTCCGAAAAGCGCAGACGGAGACCACGCCGCACCCACCGACACGCTTTACATGGATGCCAAGGGGCGTCTCGCCTTCAACGAGGCGCGCGGCGACGCGGTGCTCGACGCCCTCACCGCCCGCGCCACGCCCGACGAGGCCCTGCAAATCCGTGCCGATGCGCGGATGGAGGCGCGCGCGCTGGCCCGACTCCTGCCGCAGCTGGCCGCGCGTGGGATCGCGCAGGTCGAGATCGTGACGGGGGCGAAATGATCCGGGGGCTGGAATTCGCGGGCTTCGTAGCCCTCGCCGCCGTTGTCCATGCCGGGCTCTGGACCGCCGCGCCCGAGGGCGGCGGCGCGGGCGGCGAGACCGGGACCGATACCGCCACGCTCGCCGCCTCCACCCCGCAGATGGCCGCGCTGGTCGAGACCTGGCAGCGCCCGGTCGCGGTGCAGGACGCGGCCCCCGCGGCGCGTCCTGCACCCGCACCGGATACCCAACCCGTGGCGCTGCGTCCCGAGGCGGGTCACGCAGCCCCGCCCACGCCGGACGCCCTGCCCGACACCACCCGCGCCCCCCACCGTCCTCAGGTGGAGAGCACACCACTCCCCCTGCCCGTACCGCGCGTAGAGACCCGCGCCCCCTCCGCGTCGCAGCCGCCCGAGGCACCGCAAGAGGCAGCCCCCACGCCAGCGAACCGCCCGGTCCCAACTCCACGTCCCGCCAGGCCCGACGCGCCCCGCGCCCCGGCAATGGCAGCCCTGCCACAGGTGGACCGCAGCCCGCCTGCCGAGCAAGCCCCGCCGCCGCCGGACACGCGACCCCGGGCGCGCCCCGCCACGCCCGCCCCTGCAAGGCGCGAGGAAGTCGCCCGCGGCACCGGCGGCGCGCAGGCGGGCGGCCAGGCGCAAACCAGGTCCGCCGCCCGGATCGACGACGCGACCCGCGCCAGCCTGATGGGTCAGTGGGGTGGGGCGATCCGCGCGCGGATCGAGCGGCACAAACGCTACCCATCCGGCACGCGCGCTTCCGGCACCGCGCATCTCGTGCTCGACGTTGCCGCCGACGGGCAGCTCCTCGGCGTGGGGCTGCGGCGCTCCTCTGGCGACGCGCGGCTCGACGCGGCGGCGGTCAGGGCGGTCCGCCGCGCCCGCCTGCCCGCCGCGCCCGACCGCCTGCCGGGGGCACGCCACCGCTTCAACCTGCCGGTGGCGTTCACCCGCTGATCCCACGCGACCGTGCCCCCCCTCCCCCCGCGCCGCATTTCCCCTACATCCCGTGGGCAATCTGCGCTAAGACAGGGCGCGCCGCGACGCAGCAAGGAGACCCGCGATGGCCAAACGGCAGAAACCCGTCAACCTCGCCCTCCAGGGGGGTGGGGCGCATGGGGCCTTCACTTGGGGTGTGCTCGACTACCTGCTCGAGGATGGCCGCTTGCGCATCGCGGGGGTCTCGGGCACCTCGGCGGGCGCGATGAACGCGGTGGCGCTGGCCGACGGCTATACCCGTGCAGGCCCCGATGGCGCGCGCGCCGCGCTCGACGAATTCTGGCGCTCGATGAGCGCGAGCGCCAGCCACACACCGCTTCAACGCACGCCGATGGATCATGTGACCGGCAATTGGGGGCTGGAAAACAACCCGTTCTATCATTTCATGAACGCGCTCACTGGCGTCGCCTCACCCTATCAGCTCAACCCTCTCAACATCAATCCGCTGCGCGACCTGGTCGAGGAGAGCGTGGACTTCGAAATGGTGCGCCAGTGTACGGCATTCGAGCTCTACATCTCCGCCACCAATGTCGAGACGGGCCGGGTCAAGGTCTTCCCGCGCGAGCACCTGACCGTGGACATGGTGATGGCTTCAGCCTGCCTGCCGCATATCTATCAGGCGGTCGAGATCGACGGCGTACCCTATTGGGACGGCGGCTACATGGGAAACCCGGCACTGTTCCCGCTCTACGGCAAGACCGGCACCGACGATATCGTAGTCATCCAGATCAACCCGGTCGAGCGCAAGGGCACCCCGCGCACCGCCCAGGAGATCCAGAACCGGATGAACGAGATCAGCTTCAACGCGAGCCTGCTCAAGGAGTTACGCGCCATCGACTTCGTCGATCGGCTGATCCGGCAGGGCAAGCTCACAGTCGATCATTACCGCCCCGTCAAGGTCCACCTGGTCGAGAACGAGAACACGCTGAAACCGATGGGGGCCTCGTCCAAGATGAACGTGGAATGGGCGTTCCTCACCCGCCTGCGCGATGTCGGGCGCGAGACGGCCGCCGCGTGGCTCGATAGCTGCTTCGACCGGATCGGCGAGGAAAGCACCGTCGACCTGCGCACCATGTTTCAGGGGATCGGCGCGGAGCACCAAGGATAGAGGCGCGGGTCTGCCGCCGCACGCCACCCTATCCTACGCGATACGGCAGCACCCCGCGCTCGTCGGGCGTGACCTGCAACCGCCGCTCCAGCGGCGGGACCGAGCGCTGGTGGCACTCGGTACGATCGCAGATGCGGCACGAAATCCCGATCGGCTCGAAAGCGCGGGCATTGGTCACGTCCAGGTCGTCGGCGTAGACCAGATCGCCCGCGTGCTTGACCTCGCAGCCCAGCGCGATCGCAAATCGCCGCACCGGCGCACCAAAGCTGCCGCCGGGTTTGCTGACATCGCAGGCAAGGCTGATATAGCGCACCCCGTCCGGCGTCTCGGCCAGCTGCCGCAGGAACCGCCCCGGCGTCTCAAAGGCGCGATGCACGTTCCACAAGGGACAGGCGCCGCCGAAACGGGCGAATTGCAGGCGCGTGGCCGAATGGCGCTTGGTGATCGTGCCCGCCTGATCGACCCGCACGAAGAAGAACGGAATGCCCTTGGCGCCCGGGCGTTGCAGGGTCGAGAGCCGATGACAGACCTGTTCGATCGACGCACCGAAGCGCAGCGCCAGAACCTCCAGATCGTGGCGAACGGTCTGCGCCGTGCTCAGGAACGCGCCATAGGGCATGAGCGCGGCCCCGGCGAAATAATTAGCCAGCCCCATCTTTGCGATGGCGCGCGCGGCCTCGGACTGGAAGCGCGCGAAATCCAGCGTCGCCTCCAGCAGGTTATCCTGCGTGAGGAGCGCCAGTTGCAGCAAGAGTTGAAAGCGCCGCGTCTCCGCCGGTGCGCGCGCCGAAAGCGTCAGCGTGCCCGTCTCGCGATCGAAATGGCGCAGCGTGGTGGTATCCGCCTCGGTCACGCCGATTCCCATGTCCCGCAGCCGCGCGCGCGCCAGTACCTCGATTCCACCCGGGCCCGCGCCCTCGGCCAGCCGCTCGGCGGCGCGATCCACCGCATCGATGTAATTGTCGCAATAGTGGAAGAAATCGCGCACCTCGTCCCACGGGCTTGCCGGGCTGCGCGCATCCTCGCGCCCCAACGCCTCATCGAGGCTCGCCAACCGCTCGTGGGTCTGTCGATAGGCGCGGTGCAGTTCGAGAAACGCCCGCGCCAGCGCCGGCGCATTAGAGGCGGTCAGCCGCAGATCGGCCAGTGGCGGCGGTTCGGCACCAAAAACCGGGTCAGCCAGCGCCTCGCGCATGTCAGAGACCAGCCGCTCGGCATCGCCGGTGCTCAGCTCTGTGACGTCAAAGCCGAATTCCTGCGCCAGCGCCAAGACCACGGTCGTCGAGAGCGGGCGGTTGTTGTTCTCCATCTGGTTGAGATATGGCAGCGAGACCCCCAATTTCGCGGCAAAATCCTTTTGAGTGAGCCCCAGCCGCTGACGCGTTTCGCGCAGCTTGACCCCGGCATAGAGTTTCCGCGTAGCCATGGTCTCGACCCTTCCTTCGCAGATTTGCTTATCTCGCAGAGTAGATTTGCAAATCGGTCAGAGCAAGCGCCTTGACTGACGCGCGGGCACTGCTGACGCGGTTATGGATAACTAGCGAAATGTCGGTTTTTTAACATTCTGACCCCGTAAGTTTCTTACGGAGCGGGCGTGGAGATTGATAATCAAAAACTCACACGCCGATCTTTGGCCCTGGGCATTCCAGCGGTTCGCGCGATTTGCGCACCTCGTAGAGCTCGGTCATCGGCGTCTCGCCCTCAAACCGCGCAACCAACCTCCCGGTTCGGCGCTCGAAGCTCCAGCATTGCGGCTCGGATCGGTTCTCGTAGACGAAGCAGATGAGCGAACCTTGCGCATACCAGTACCCCTCCTGACATTCGCCATCGAGAAAGGACCACCGCACCCGACGGCCGGGCAGGTACTCCTCGGCTCCGTAGGGCTCCTCGCCCTCGGCCCCGTAATAGAAGGTCTGCCCGCGCGTGTAGGTATCAAATTCCTCTGCGCCCATCCCGGCCAGGGAAGGACCAGCCAGAACGAAAGCAAGGACAAAGGAAATCAGGCGCATGGCCTCAGCTTGCCAGATCGCCCGCCGACACGCCACCGGTTTCGCGCCACCGCGCCGCCCGCCGGTCCATCATCCGCCGCCAGAGCGGCGGCACCAGCGCCACCACCGCGCAGACCGGCAGGGAATGCGGCAGTATCGGCATGGCGTCAGGCGCGAGCTGCAACGCCGGAAAGGGCCGCGACGGTGTCACGTGGTGGTCGGAATGGCGCGGCGCGTTGAGCGTCATCGCCGAGGAATACCAGTGCGGCGCGTTCCACGAATGCGCCGGGCCCACAGGTTCCATCCGCCCGTCCGAACGCCGTATACGGCGTAGCCCGTAATGCTGCACGTAATCCGACAGCAGGATCTGCACCTGCGCATACCCCGCGATAACGCCAAGGGAAACAACGCCTTGCCACCCCCAGAACACCGCTGCACCCACCAGCATCACCGCCGCCCCGCCAAAGTAGAGCGCATAAGGGTGCCGCCAGACCGCACCGCGGTGGCGGCGCGTCTCGGCAGCCAGCCCGGCGCGGAACGCCCCACCCCATGCCCGCAATGCGTAGCGATAAAACCCCTCGCCGTGGCGCGCGCTGCTCGGGTCATCGGCGGTGGCGACATGAACATGATGAACATGCAGATGCGCGCTCGCGTGGTGACCGAATAGCAGCGAGGTATAGATGAGTCGCCCCAGCCGCCGCTTGGCCCGTGCGCCGCGATGGATCAGCTCATGCGCCGCCGGATGCCCGATCTGCCCGGCCACCAGCCCCGCCGCAACCGCCAGAAGGACCCGCTCGACCGGGTCGAGCCCGCCCGCCCCGGCCACCCCGCGCACGGCCAGCGCCAGCACCACGAAATGCCCCGCCCCCAGCACGACCAAGAGCCTGTCACCACCGGGAAACTCGGCCTGCGGGTCGGCGTTAACCATGCCGCGCGCCTTGAGCCGATCAAGGCAGAACACAAACACCGTCACATACCCAACAGCCAGCCAGCCCCACACCCCGCCCCAAAGCGCGGCGAGCGCCACCAGCACCAGTGGCAAGGATGCGGCGAGCGCGAAGAGAAACATGGGCCAGCCCCGGCTTGTGATTTGCCTTTGACGTGCGCAGATTACCCTGCAAACCACGGCACGCACAGGGCGCAACCCGTTAAAACATGCGGCATTACACGGCAAGACAACGCATCCGGCGCCGCAAATGTCGCTTTTGGTCCCGCCATGACGCGACCGGAGGGATATGGCTTCGTCAGCGACGCAGGAGGACAGCGCAATGGCACTCGACGAACGCAAGGGCGTCTGGAAATCCGGCAAGGGCAAGGGACGGCACACGCCCAAGGGCCGCCAGCTCGAGGATCAGGCCTGGGAGGAGGTGCGCGCGCTCATCGGCGACGCCCCCCGGCGGCGCGACCTGCTGATCGAATACCTGCACCTGATCCAGGACGAATACGGCCACCTGTCGGCGGCGCATCTGCGCGCGCTGGCCGAGGAAATGCGCATCGCACAGGCCGAGGTCTACGAGGTGGCGACGTTCTACGCGCATTTCGACGTGGTGAAGGAAGGCGAGACGCCGCCCCCTGCGCTGACCATCCGGGTGTGCGATTCGCTATCCTGTGAACTCGCGGGCGCACAACAGCTCAAGGCCGCGCTTGAGGATGGGCTCGACCCGACGGAGGTGCGCGTTGTGCGCGCACCCTGCATGGGCCGCTGCGATACCGCGCCGGTGCTGGAACTGGGCCACAATCATATCGACCACGCCACGCCGGAAAAGGTGCAGGCCGCCGTCTCCTCTGGTGACACGCACCCGCATATCCCACAGTATCAGACATTTACGGACTATACCTCAAGCGACGGATACGCCACCCTGCGTGCCCTGCGCGCAGGCGGTGATTTCGAAACCGTGCAGCAGACGCTGCTCGATTCCGGCGTCCGAGGCCTTGGCGGCGCGGGCTTCCCCTCGGGCAAGAAATGGGGCTTCGTCCGCGCCGAGGCGGGGCCGCGCTACGTCGCCGTCAATGGCGACGAGGGCGAGCCAGGCACGTTCAAGGATCGCTTTTACCTCGAGCGGGAACCTCATGTTTTCCTTGAAGGAATGCTGATCGCCGCCTGGGCGGTGGAGGCCGAGCGCTGCTTCATCTACATGCGCGACGAGTACCCTGCCGTTCTAGAGATTTTGCGCCGTGAAATCAGGGCGTTGGAGGACGAAGCTCTCATTGATCCCGGGTATGTCGAGCTGCGCCGCGGTGCGGGCGCCTATATCTGCGGCGAGGAATCGGCGATGATCGAATCGATCGAGGGCAAACGCGGGTTGCCACGCCATCGCCCGCCTTTCGTCGCTCAGGTGGGTGTCTACAACCGCCCCACGCTCGTCAACAACGTGGAAACGCTCTACTGGGTGACGCGTGTGCTGCGCGAGGGCGGCGATATCCTGTCGGGCGTCGAGAAAAACGGGCGCAAGGGCTTGCGCTCCTACTCGGTCTCGGGCCGGGTGAAAAACCCCGGCGTGCACCTTCTGCCCGCAGGCTCGACCATCACCGATATCATCGAAGCCGCCGGGGGCATGCTGGATGGCCACACGTTCAAGGCCTACCAGCCGGGCGGCCCCTCCTCGGGCCTCTTGCCCGCCTCGATGAACGACATCCCGCTCGATTTCGACACGTTGCAGCCGCATGACACCTTCATCGGGTCGGCGGCCGTGGTGGTGCTATCGGATCACGACCGTGCGCGCGACGCCGCGCTCAACATGCTGCGCTTCTTCGAGGATGAAAGCTGCGGGCAATGCACGCCCTGCCGGGTGGGCTGCGAGAAGGCGGTGAAGCTCATGCAGGCCGACCGCTGGGATCAGCCGTTGCTGGAGGAGCTGTGCGGTGCGATGGCCGACGCCTCGATCTGCGGGCTGGGCCAAGCAGCCCCTAACCCGATCCGGCTGACCATGCGGCATTTCCCCGAGGAAATCTGAGGGCCGCACGGGCTTCCATATGCCGCCGATCCGAAGTAGGGATCGGGTGATCGGCGGCATGGAGGGCGCATGGCGTTTTTCTCGAAGCTCAAGGAACGGTTGTTCAAGTCTTCGTCGAAACTCGACGAGGGGCTCGACGCGATCGTGCAGGAGGGCGGCGACCCGCCCGAGCCGGAGCCCCGGCCAGAGCCTGAGCCCCGCCCCGAACCGCCCACCATCCCGCCGCGGCCCGACGAGACCCCGCCGCCCGCGCCGCAGGAGGCCCCCATTGAGCGCCCCGACGAGGTGCCGCCACCACCCTCCGAGGCCACGGCCACGCCCGCTCCGCTGGAAATCCCGGCCGACCCAGCCCCTTCGGACGCCCCGCGCGCAGGGTTTCTCGGTCGGCTGCTTGGCCGCGGTGACGCCCGCGGCGCCCCGCGCCGGGTGCTCGACGACGACATGCTCGAAAGCCTCGAGGACCTGCTGATCACCGCCGATATGGGCGTCGACACCGCCGCCCGCGTCACCGCCAACATGGCCGAGGGGCGGATGGGCCAGCGGCTTTCCTCGCGCGAGATCAAGTCGATCCTCGCGCGGGAGATCGCACGCATCATGGAGCCGGTGGCGCGCCCCATGCCGCTCTATTCAAAGCGCCCGCAGGTGGTGCTGGTGGTGGGCGTCAATGGCTCGGGCAAGACCACCACAATCGGCAAGCTCGCCAGCCAGTTCAAGGCGGCGGGCAAATCCGTGGTGATCGCGGCGGGTGACACGTTTCGCGCCGCCGCCGTCGAGCAGTTGCAGGTCTGGGGCGATCGGGCGGGCGTGCCGGTGATGACCGCGCCCGAAGGTTCCGACCCGGCGAGCCTAGCGTTCGATGCCATGACAAAGGCCGAGGCCGATGGCGCGGACCTGTTGATGATCGACACGGCGGGGCGCTTGCAGAACCGCGCCGACCTGATGGAGGAGCTGGCCAAGATCGTCCGCGTGATCCGCAAGAAGGATCCGGACGCACCACACAACACGCTACTGGTGCTCGATGCCACGACGGGGCAGAACGCCCTGAGCCAAGTTGAGATTTTCCTCAAACTCGCCGATGTCTCGGGGCTGGTGATGACCAAGCTCGACGGCACCGCGCGCGGCGGCGTTCTCGTGGCGCTGGCCGACCGCTTTGGCCTGCCCATCCACGCCATCGGCGTGGGCGAGCAGATCGACGACCTCGCACCCTTCGACCCGGAGGAATTTGCCGCCGCCCTCACCGGCCTCGACGCTGCATGAGCCGCACCCCTGCTTCTTCTTGGCGGAAATACTCCGGGGGGTTTGGGGGGCTGGTCCCCCAAGCAAACACGCGGTTTGGGAGGCAGGCCCCGCAAGTGACGGCCCCCGCCGCATGAGCGCCTGGCTGATCTCGCTGGAAGGAACCGAGGCCGGCAGCCTGCTGGCCACCACCCTCGCGGTGATGGCCGCGTTTCTGCACGCCGTGTTCGGCGCGCTGCAAAAGGGGCGGCACGATCCGTGGCTGAGCCGCGGCGCGATTGACGCCTCTTACTCGCTGATGGCCGCGCCCTTCGCGCTCTTTGTGGTGCCGTGGCCAGAGCCGCATATGTGGCCCATCTTCGCAGGCGCGGTGCTCATCCATATCGGCTACAAGGTGTTGCAGGCGATGGCCTATTCGCGCGGCGCCTACACGGTGGTCTACCCGGTGGTTCGCGGCACCGGGCCGCTCTTTGCCGTGATCGGCGCTTGGCTCCTCTTTGGCGAGCGCTTCACGCCCACGCAATGGCTGGGCGTCGCGGTGCTTTTGTCGGGTATCTACGGGCTCGCGATCTACAACCTGCGCTTCTATCCGCTGCAGCGCGACACGCTGCGGATGGCGCTCGGCCTCGCGGTGGCGACGGGGCTGTTCGTGGCACTCTACACCACCTATGACGCCTACGGCATCCGCGCGAGCGCCGATCCCTTCACCTTTCTCGCGTGGTTCTTCATGTTTGACGGGTTATCGATACTGCCGCTGGCGTGGCGCCGATGGCGCGCGATGCCGGTGCGGCCCGCGCCCGGGCCGCTGGCGGTGCGGGGGGTGACGGGCGGGCTGGTGGCATTCCTATCGTTCGGCTCGATCATGCTGGCCACCCGGCTCGACAAGGTAGGCGAGGCGGCGGTTCTGCGCGAGACCTCTACGGTCTTTGCCGCGCTGATCGGCTGGCTGGTGCTGCGAGAGACGGTCGGGCCGCGGCGCATCGCGCTCATGGGGTTGATCGCCGCTGGGGCGGTCATAGTTGAATTCGGCGGCTGAAACAGGAGATGTCCATGGCTGACAAGACCTATCCGAAATGGGCTAAACCGGCGCTGGAATTCGGCCCGATCCTCGCGTTTTTCGTGGCCTATCTCTTGCTCAAGGATCGCAGCTTCGAGATCGGCGGCACCGAGTATGAGGGCTTCATCGTGGTCACCGCCGGGTTCATCCCGGTGTTCCTGATCTCGATGGCGGCGCTGTGGCGGCTAACCGGGCATCTGAGCCGGATGCAGGCGGTGACGGCGGTGCTGATCGTGGTCTTCGGCGGCCTGTCGGTGTGGTTCAACGATCCGCGGTTCTTCAAGATGAAGCCGACGATGATCTACCTGCTCTTCGGCGGTGTCCTTGGGGTTGGCCTCATGCGCGGGCAGTCGTGGTTGCAGGTGGTGATGGACGGGATGATGCCGCTCACCGACCGGGGATGGATGATCCTGACACGGCGGCTGATGCTCTTCTTCTTCGGGCTGGCCATACTCAACGAGGCGATCTGGCGGACGCAGACCGAGGAGATATGGGTCTATTTCAAGACCTTCGGCCTGACGGCGGCGATCTTCGTCTTCTTCATAACGCAGGGGCGGCTGTTCAAGGACCACGGCCTGCCGGAGGATGACGAAGGCTGAGCGGTCGGGCGCTGCGCGGCGGCGCGTTCCGCGCCATTATTCCGCGCATTGGCCCAAGCGGTCACGCCCTGACCGCCCCATCCCCCACAACGAGATACTTGAAGCTGGTAAGCTGCTCGGCCCCGACCGGTCCGCGCGCGTGCATCTTGCCGGTCGCGATGCCGATTTCGGCCCCCATCCCGAACTCGCCCCCGTCGGCGAATTGCGTCGATGCGTTGCGCATCAGGATCGCACTGTCGAGCCGGGCGAAGAAGCGGTCGGCAGCGGTATCGTCCTCGGTGATGATGCAATCGGTGTGCCCCGACCCGTAGCGGCGGATATGGGAGATGGCGGCGTCGATATCATCGACCACCCGCGCGGCGATGATGCTGTCGAGGTATTCGCGGCCCCAATCCTCTTCGCTTGCGGGCACAACGCCGGGGATGGATTGCAGGGCCGCGTCGCCGCGAACCTCCACCCCCGCGTCGATGAGCGCGCGGATCACGCCCTGCCCGATGGTGTCGGCCAAGTCGCGGTGGATGAGCAGGCATTCGGCGGCACCGCAGATCCCCGTGCGCCGGGTCTTGGCGTTGAGCACCACCTTCAGCGCCTTTGCCGGGTCGGCGCCCGCGTCGAGATAGATATGCACGATGCCTTCGAGATGGGCAAAAACCGGCACCCGCGCCTCGCGCTGCACCAGACCAACGAGGCTCTTGCCGCCACGCGGCACGATCACGTCGATCGTGTCGGTCATGGTGAGCATCGCCTGCACCGCCGCGCGGTCGGTGACGGGCACGCGCTGAATGGCGTCCTCGGGCAGACCGGCAGCGCGCAGCCCCTCGACAAGGCAGGCATGGATCGCTGCGGAGGAATGAAAGCTCTCCGATCCGCCGCGCAGGATCACCGCGTTGCCCGATTTGAGGCACAGCGCGCCTGCGTCGGCGGTGACGTTGGGGCGGCTCTCGTAGATCACGCCGATCACGCCCAGCGGCGTGCGCACGCGCTGGATATGCAGGCCCGAGGGCCGGTCCCATTCGGCAATGACCGTGCCGACCGGATCGTCCTGCGCGGCCACGGCGCGCAGTCCCTTGGTGATGCCCTCGATCCGTCCCTCGTCGAGCGCGAGCCGGTCCATCATCGCGGGCGTCAGGCCCTTGTCGCGCGCCGCCGCGAGGTCGCGCTCGTTGGCGGCAAGTATATCGGCGCGGCGCTGCCAGACGGCATCTGCCGCGGCCTCGAGCGCGGCGCGCTTGGCCCCGGCGTCGGCGGTCGCAAGCTCTGCCGCCGCCGCGCGGGCGCGCGCGCCGATCTCGGCCATGAGGGCGGGAATGTTGTCGGTGTCCTTCATCGGTACAGCCTTCCGTCGCATGTCGCGCGGACTATAGGCGGCGGGTAGGCGCGCCGCAACGGCGCGCTCAGCCAACGGCCGCCTGCAGGTCGAAGATCGGTAAGAGGATCGCCAGCACGATCACCAGTACCATCGTGCCCACCACCAACATCAGCAGAGGGTCAATGAGCGCCGCGACCCGCTTGCGTTCGTTCGCGAGCCACGATTCTACCAGCACAGCCGCGCGTTCGGTCATCCGGCCGAGCCGCGCCGATTGCTCGCCCGCGGCGATGAGCTGGCGGCACACGGGTGGCACGAGGCTCATCCGCGCCAACCCCTGGCTCAGGCTCTCGCCACGGCGAACGGCATCCGCGAGTGCCTCGGCCTCGTCGCGAAACCGACGGACCACCAGAACCTCGGAGGCCGAGGCGACCGCGTCCACCACCGCCTGACGGCTGGAGATGACAAGTGCCAGCGTGCGCAGGTATTGCGCCGCCGCCGAGAGCCGCATCAGCCGCCCCACCACCGGCAGGCGCAGCGCAAGCGCGTGCCAACGGTCGCGGATCGCGGGGACGCGCAGGGCAAAGACGGTGCCGAGGATGAGGCCCACGGCACCGAGTCCGAGGGCAACCGCGTTGGCCTGAACGAAGTCGCTGATTCCCATGACGGTCTGCGTAAGCGGCGGCAGCGGGCGGCCGGTGACGGCGAACATGGCGGCAATCTCGGGGGCCACGTTGACCATCAGGATGCCCGCCACCAGCAGCGAGACCGCGGCCACGAAGGCTGGGTAGATGAGCGCGGTGGCAAGCTGCGCGCGATCCGCGCCCGCGCTTTCGAGGTAATCGGCCAGTTGGTCGAACACGGCGGCCAAGTCACCCGACCCTTCGCCCGCGCGCACCGCGGCGATGTAGAAGCGCGGGAACCCGGCCCCGGCCATGTCGAGTGCAACGGAGAGCGGCTGGCCGTCCATCAGCGCGGCCTTGGCCTCGGCGGCCGCCGCCTCGATCGCGGGCGCGGTGCCCGAGGCGCGCACCGTCTCGAGCGCCGATTCGGCCGTGAGATCGGAGGCAAGCAGCACCGCCAGCTGTCGGGTAAAGACCGCGCGCATATCGGCAGAGAGCCGGGTGCGACGGGTGAGCGAACCGCGCCGGGCGTTGGCGCGGTCCTTGGCGGTGATCGCTTCGGCGAAGAGGCCCTGCCCGCGCAGGATTTCGGCGGCTTGCGCCTCGCTCTCGGCCACCAGCGTGCCGCGCTTGCGCGCCCCCTCGGCGGTGAAGGCGGTATAGGCGAACGCCCTCACAGCGCGTCGCCCACCACTCGCAGCGCCTCTGCAAGGCTCGTGCGCCCCTGAGCCACCTCTCGCAGCGCCTGCCCGAACAACGTCTCGGCCGGGGGGAGCGCGAGTGGTTTCATTTCGGTCTCGGATTTGCCGGCGTCAATGGCCCCGCGCAGCGCATCCGAGACCTCGAGTATCTCGAAGATGCCCACCCGCCCCGCGTAGCCTGTGCCGTGGCAGGCATCGCAGCCGCGCGCGACGTGATGCGCCCGCGGCACCTCCAGTCCTGCCGCCTCGAAATGGCGCGCGGTCCCGGGATCGACCGGTTGCGCCTCGCGGCACTCCGTGCAGAGCCGCCGGAGCAGCCGCTGTGCGATCACGCCCCGCAGCGTGGCGGCGATCAAGAAATCATCGAGCCTCAGATCGCGCAGCCGGACCACTGCCCCCACCGACCCGTTGGCGTGGAGCGAGGAAAACACGAGATGCCCGGTCAGCGATGCCTGCGCCGCTATGCTCGCCGTCTCGCCATCGCGGATCTCGCCCACGAGGATGATGTCGGGGTCCTGCCGTAGTGCCGCCCGCAGCCCGGCGGCAAACGTCATGCCGATCTCGGAATTGATCTGGGTCTGGCTGACGCCGGGCAGGTCATACTCGATCGGATCCTCGGCGGTGAGAATGTTGCGCTCCTCGTCATTGGCCAGTTGCAGCAGCGAATAGAGCGTCGTCGTCTTGCCCGAGCCGGTGGGGCCGGTGGCGAGGATGATGCCGTTGGGCCGGTCGGCGAGGCGTTTGAGCGTGGCCTCCTGATCGGCGCGCAGGCCAAGCTGCTCAAGCGGCATCAGCCCCGCGGAGCGATCCAAGAGCCGCATCACCACCCGCTCGCCATAGTTCCCCGGCAGAGTGGATACACGCACGTCGATGGCACGCCCCCCTAGGCGTAGCGCGATATGGCCGTCCTGCGGCAGGCGCGTCTCGGCGATGTCGAGCCCAGCCATCACCTTGAGCCGCGAGATCATCCGGCGCACAGGCACATCTCCCCGGTCGAGCACGGTCTGAAGCATCCCGTCCACCCGCATCCGCGCGCGCAATCCAGCCTCGTGCGGCTCGACATGCAGGTCCGAGGCGCTCGCGCGCACCGCGCGGCGCAACAGCTGGTTGACGAGCTGGATGACCGGGGCCTCCTCATCCGCCTCCAGGAGATCGCGCGGCCCCTGCCGCGTGGCCCCCTCCTCGAGATCGAAGGCCAGCCCCGCGTCGCCCATCTCCGTCTCGCCATCGTCGCGGTAGAGCGCGGCCAGCCGCGCGTCGAATTCCGCTGCCTCGAGCCGTTCGAGCGCGAGCGCCTGCCCCGCGCGGCGGCGCGCCTCGCGCAGTCCACGCGCGCCTGCCTCCGGTCCGGCCAAGAGCCGCCCGCCCTCGATCAGCACGTGCATGTCACGCGCGAGGGCAAAGGGCAGCACCGGCGCGGACATGGCTCAGCGATCCGCGAAGGTCAGCCGCGAGGGCAGCGGCGGCAGCCGCCTTGCGCGCGCCGCCGGGTCGATGAAGCCCGCGTCAAATGGCTGATCAAGATCGGCCCCGTCGAAGGGGAAGGCCTGATCGGGCTGTTGCGGCCAGGTACCATCATCGGGCGGCGCGATATAGGCGCTCGCGCGCTTGGCGGCCTTGGCGATGCGGCGCGTCTCACGGGCGGCCTCGGCATCCGATGACAGGATACGAGGGCGAAGCATCACCAGCAGGATACGCTGGTTCTGCGAGGTCGAGCGCCCCTTGAACAGCCGCCCCAGAAGCGGCAGCTCGCTCAAGCCCGGAACCCGCTGGTTGACCGCGCCCGAGCCGTTTTCCAGCAGGCCGCCCAGCATGATCACATGCCCGTCGCGCACCAGAACATTGGTCGAAAGCTCGCGCTTGGCGGTGATCTCGCTGCCGGCGGCGGAAGCGGAATTGGTAAGGTTCGACACCTCTTGCCGCAATTCCAGCCGCACCGTGTTGTCGCGGGTGATCTGCGGCGTCACGGTAAGGGTGAGGCCGACATCCTGCCGCTGGATGGTCTGGAACGGCTGATCGGGAACCGCGCTATCGCCCACTGTGGCAAAGCTGCCGGTGACGAAGGGCACGTTCTGCGCCACCACGATTTGCGCCTCGCGGTTGTTGAGCGTGAGGATCGAGGGGGTAGACAGAAGCCGCGTGGAATTTTTCGAGGCGAGCGCAGCGAGGAACCCGCCGATGCCGCTGCGGTCAAAGGCCGCAAGGCTTCCGCCGGTGCCTCCGCCGGTAGGCTCGGCCCCCGACAGCACGGTGGTCACGAGGCTGGTAAGCGTCGGCCGCCCCTGAATCGCAAACTCGACACCGCCCACGGTCGCGTCCTCGATCACACCGCCGAACTGGAACGACAGGTCAGAAAAATTGTCGACCGACAACTCGAAGATCACAGCCTCGATGAGTACCTGGTCGGGGCGCTGGTCGAGCCCACGCACGGCGGCGACAATGGCCTGCATCCGATCAGCGGGCGCGGTGATGACAAGCGCGTTCTGCGAGGTTTCGGCCACGACCGAGATGCCGGTAGTCGCCGGGGCGGTCCCGCCTTCACCCGTCGCCGCCCCAATGCTCGTGCCCGCGCCGCCAAAGCTCTGGCGGATCACATCGGCCATGTCCTCGGCACTGGCATAGTTGAGCCGCACCACCTCGGTCGCGAAGCTGCGCTGCGGGCGGTCAAGCTGGGCCACCACGTTTCGCACCCGGTCGCGGAACTCGGGCGTACCTGAAACGATCAGCGCGTTCGATCGCGGATCGGCCGACAGGCTCGCGCCGGGCGGCGCGATCGACAGTGCGTTGATGACGCCGAGCATCTCGGCGGCCTTGCCGTTGCGCAGCGGGATCGTCTCGATGGCACTGCGCGTCGGGCTGTCGAGCCGGTCCACGAGCTTGACGATGCGCTGGAAATTCTCGCGCCGGTCCGACAGGATCAACAGCCCGGCCTCGGGCACCACCGACAGCACCGCCTCGCCCGGCAGGAGCGGGCGGACGACCTCGGCGATTTCCTGCGCCGGGCTGTTGTCGAGCGCGATCACCCGTGTCTCGAAATCGCCACCGCGGCGACTGCGATCAGCGCCGGGGGCCAGTTCGCGCGCCACGTCGATGGGCACGATGCGGTCGGTCTCGTCGCCCTCGATGATGGTCAGGCGGTTGAGCTCGAGCACGTTTAGGAAAATCTCGTAGATGGCACCCGGCGACACCTCGTTGGGGGCGACCACGGTAACGCTGCCCTGCACCCGGTCGTCGAGGATGAAATTGCGCCCTGTGGATTGCGCCACGATCTGCACGAAATCACGTAGGCTCGCGTCGCGCAAATCGAGCGAAACCTGTGCCTTGGTCACGTGTGGAAGCGCTGCGCAGAGCGTCAGGAGCAAAGCCGAGAATCTCAAAAATTGCATTGTCAATTCAGTCTTCAAAGCCACATCGCGGCGGAATAGGGGAGCAGGTGCACGGGTCGCTCGCCGCGTCTGCCCGCCACCCGTTGAGCCTAGCTCATTTGTTCCGCCCTGGCCATCGCCAAGACTCACGCCAAGCAGGCATACGTGCGCGGCGTCTTTTTTCCGTCGTCACCCGTCTTTTACGTGGCCATGTCGCGCCAAGGCATGGTATCCCAAGATCACGACCGGCACTGGTAAAAGCATTATGATAAAGCAACTTGTAACGAAATTTCTGGTTCTCACGGTCGTGACGGCGGGGCTTGCGGGATGCGAGGCGGGCGCCATCGGCGAAGGCGCGAATTTCCAAAAGAAATATTCCGGTGCGCGCAAGGCGCTGGAAGAGGGCAATTACGATCTCGCAGCGCGCAATTATGCCGCGCTGATCCCCTCGTCGGGCCCGCTCGCGCCGCGTCTTCGGCTGGAATATGCGCATGCGCTCTTGCGCGCCGGGCGCAATGACGAGGCGGCACAGGTCGCAAACATGCTGGCCTCCGAGGTGGAGGGCGGCAACCGCGCCGCCGCGCTCGCCGTCGAGGGCACGGCGCTCCATGAAAGCGCGCTGGCGGACATGCGGGCCGGGCGTTCCGGGGCGGAGGTCAACGCCAAGCTGCGCCGCGCCGACGTCGCACTCTCCGAGATGCTGTCGCTCGATGCCGCGCTCGATCCGCTGGGCGCGATGCAAAGCCGACGGGCCGAGATCGCACGCAGCCTCGGAAAGGGCTGACCATTCAGCGCGGCACAGGCACCAGCCGCAAATCGGCAGCCACAACGTCCTCGCGTTCGCCACGCTCGATGGTGAAGGCGTCGAGATCATAGCCCCACTGCCCCGATTGCGCCGAGAGCCACGCGGCCAGCCGCGAAAAGCGCACCGCGTCGAAGCGCAGGGTGATCCCGCCATCGGCGGTATTGGCGAGTTCTGCCACATCCGCGCGCAGCCCCGCCTCGCGCAGCGCCTTTTCCAGCCCACTCATCCCGACAGGCGCGGCGGCACGACCGGCCCCGTCCCCCGCCGCGCGCCTGAGCCGCGCATGCTCCACCGCCTGTTCGGCCACCCAAACTTCGGTGGCGCGCGTGACGGCCAGGGCCGCGCGCGCCTGCGCCTGCCGTTCGATCATCGGCACGGCCACCCCTTGCCATAGCCCCAGAGGCAGCGCGCCCAGTACCAGCACGAGCAACAGCCAACGCTCTCGGCGGCTGCGCTCCATCAATAGGGCCGCGAGCCTGTCCCACACCGCGCTCATCGTTCCGCCTCCGCGCGCGTCGTGGTCAGCGCCAGCACCGCCTCGACACCGCGACCCTCGCGGGCGACCGAGCGGGCGACGCGCGCCTCGGTCCCGGCGGCGGCCAGGTCACTTACCAGCGCGTCGAGCGCCGCGAAATCACCGATTTCGAGGTCGATCACCAGTCCCAGACCGGGCTGATAGCTGACGCGCGTGACCCTTGGATCATGCACGACCAGTGCCTCGCCGGCCGCGCGCAGCACGTCGAGCGGGCGGGATCGCACGCGCGCGGCCTCGGCCTCGGCGCGCGCCCGCGACAACGCGCCCTCCGCCTGTGCACGAATGTCTAGCACAGGACCCGAAGGCACCAGCGCGGTGCGCAGTATCGTCTCGGCATTGGCGCGATAGCTGCGGTCGAGATCGCGCAGTCGTTCGGTCTCTATCTGCACCGAGGTCGCCCACAACCCGAAGCCACCCAGCGCCAGAACCAGCGCCGCGGCGATCCGGCGCAGGCTGCCGCGCAGCGCAACGCGCAGGGCCTCAGGGTCGCGCGCCAGATCGAGCACAAGCTCGCCATGACCGAACCGCACAGGCTGCGCGATACCGGTTGTCGCCAAGGCCTCGGGCCCGTTGCAGACCCGCACACCGAGCGTTGTCAGCCAGTCGTCGAGCGGCACGCAGGGCGCGCCGAGCCGCAAGATCGCGGCGGGGGCGGCCTCCTTCGCCGCTTCTTCCAACAGCGCGCGGGCGAGGTCGGGCTCGGCAGCGAAGCCGTCCTCAAGGCCGAGCCGGGCGCGAACCGTGCCCCCCTCGTCCACCTCGATTACCCACAGGCCCGGAGCAGCGGGCAACGTGAGATAGTCGGGCAGCACCGCCCGGCAACGCCGGCCCGCCGGAGCCACCAGCGTCGCCCAATCGGCGCGTAGCGCCCCGTCGCAGACCAGCATCCGCGCCCACGACTCGCGCCTGGAACCCAACCGCGCGGGCCGCAGGTCGAGCCCGGCGGCGCAACCGGCATCGCGCAACTGCCGCCGCGCCACCCGCTCGCGCGCCACCCCGTTCAGCCCGGACGGCAGATCGAGCGGCAGGAGCGGCGCATCGGCACCGGGAACGGTTGCCACGAACGGCCCATCGGGCAGGGGCGCGCCACTCTCCACCGCGTGGATCGCGAGGGACGGCGCGGCGGGCGCAGAGCGGCGGCGGCGAAAGGGCGCGATCATGGCAGGACCATCCGGCGGTGGGCGATCAGCGCCGCGCCATCCTCGGGCGAACGCTCGATGGTCAGGATGCGCCTGTGCACGCGTCCGTCAAGGTGCAGCGCGAGCCGCGCCTCGAACCAACGGGTGGAAACACCCAATCCCCCGTTCGGCACCTGTGCCCGCGCGGTCGCCTTCGGGTGGATCAGCCGCCGCGCGCGTTCCTCGAAATCGGCCATGTCGGCGAACGGGGCTGTCGCGCGCTCGGCCACCAGACGGTCGATATCGGCGGGGCTGGCAGCGGGCAGGACCGCGCCCAGAACCTCGGGCGGGGCGGTATTGACGTTGAGCGGCGTGCGCGGCGGCAGCGCGGCGACGAAAGGGGCAAGCCGCACGTAATGCGCCTCGGTCATGCCGCGCACGAGGCGCAGTGCCTCGACCCGGTCCGCCGCACCACCCACCACCCGCACTGGCACCGGGCGGTCCGCGTAATCGGCTGGGCGCACCGGCCCGCGCGGCTGCACAAAGCCCGCGACCTCGGCCCCGAGCGCCACCGGCAGACCAAGCCGCCGCAACAGCCGCTCGAAGGCGCGCGCCGCCGCCGTATCGGAAGCATTGGCGAGGCTGTTGATGTTGAACCGGCCCTGAAGATCGGACAACCGCGCGACAAGGCGGCCCCGATCGATATCGGCATCGAGCGGCGCGCGCGCCCAAGGCTCGGCCATGTGGTCGAGATCCGGCGCGCGCAACCAGTCCGCCCGCAGCACCGGGTCGATGAGCAGCAGGCCCGCATCCAGGTGCAGTGCCGCCTGCTGGCTGCCCACGACATGGGCCATCCGGTCACGACTGTGGCCGGCCTGGATCATCAGCCCGACGGCCAGCGCAGCGATCGCCGCTACCATGACCAGCGCATTGAGAAGCGCAATGCCCCGGTCGCGCCTCATGGCAGCACCACCAGAACGCGCAGCGCGCCGTAGCGCTCCGATTGCAGGATGATTTCGACGGCGCGGGGCAAGTCGGCCTGCGCCGCCTCCGGGGCCTGTCCCCAGCCACCGATCCAGCCCTCTTCGGGGCCCCCATAGGCGCGAAGGCGCAGGCCTGCCACACCTTCGAAGATCACCGTTTCGGCGGCGCGTGCCGCCTCCGATGCCGGACGCAGCACCGGCCACGCGGTGCGCAAAAGCCGCTCGCCGCGCCGGTCGTGGCGCCAGATCACGCGCTCGGTCCCGGCGGCCTGCGTTTCTGGCAGCACGGCGCGTGCCTCGGTGCTGAGCGCAAAACGCCCCTCTTCGGCGCTGAGGTCAAGCAGCGGTGGCTCTGGCTCCACCGCCTCGGGCGGCCAGAACGGCAGGTCCGCCGCTGCCTTGAGGTCTGCACGCAGGAGCACGAGGCCACGGGCGAGCGCGGCCGCCTCCGTCGCGGCGGCGGTGGTGCCATCGCGCGCGCGCATCATGCCGCTCAGCGTTTGCAGCCCCATGATCGCCACCAGCGAGAAGATCGCAAGCGCGGCGACCAGCTCGACGAGAGTCAGCCCGCGGCTGCCCGCCTCGGTCATGGCGTCACCACGCGCGGCGCGATGACCGCGACCCGCGCGCCCGGGCCCACTTCGCCCCGCGCGCCGATGGTCGCCAGCACATGGCCCGCGCGCGTCGGCTCTTCGGTCACGTCGAGCCGCCAGAGCGTGGTGCCGTAACGCGCCTCGCGCGGCAGCCCGCCCGCCACGCGCGCGCCGTAGAGGCGGTATTCCTCGGCCCGGTTGAGCGCCACCTGAAGCGCCAGCACGCGCGCGGTCTCGCCGCCCAGCGCACGGGTGGCATGCTCGGTGCTGCGCAGTGCCGCCATTGTCGCCATCGCAAGCACCAGCACCGCCACCACCAGTTCCAGCAGCGTGAAACCGCGGGTTGCGGCCCGCGCGCTCATCGGGTCGCGCATTCGAGGCCGGCGAGCCCCTGCGACCGACAGGCGGTCACAGCGCCGTCGGTGACAAAGACCACCTCGAACGGCGTCACCTCGCCATCGGGAAGAAACACGATGTCGGGGCGCGGCGGCCCGCCATCGGGTGCGGCGGCCAGGATTGGGCCGCGCGCGCCCTCGAAGCGTGCCTCGGAACGGAAAGCCTGCGTCCCGCCGGAGACCCGCCATCCCAGGTCGCCTCCCTCCCCCGGCAACAGCGCCTGCCAGCCCCCCGGCACGAGTCGCAAGCCGCGCGCTTCCTGCCCCAAAATGGCCGCGTCGCGCAGTGCGTCGTAGGTAGCGGTGAGCCGCGGCGCGTCCGCCCTTCCGCCGCGCTGGCCAATGGAGAGGCTCGCTCCCACCGACAGTGTGGCGATGATCGCCACCACCACCACCATTTCCAGCAGCGAGAATCCGTGATCGGGACGCGCGCTCAACCGTCCCATGAGCCGATATCCGCGTCGAGCCCGGTGCCCCCGGACACCCCGTCCGCGCCGAGCGTGAAGATGTCAAACTCATCGTGCACACCGGGCGAAAGGTATTGGTACGCGTTGCCCCAAGGGTCCGTTGGCAGGCGGTCGATATAGCCGCCCTGCGCGTAGTTGCCGGGCACCGGTTCGGCCGCCGGGGCACTAACCAGCGCGGCGAGCCCCTGCTCGGTGGTAGGATAGCGGAAATTATCGAGCTTGTAGAGCTTCAGCGCGCCCGCGAGTGCCGAGATATCGGCCTGCGCGCGGGCCACGCGGGCCTGATCCGGGCGGTCGATGATGCGCGGCATGACCACCAGCGCGAGGATCGACATGATGACCACGACAACCATCAGCTCCAGCAGCGAGAACCCGGCTTCGCCGCGCCGTGCCAGTTTTGGCCTGAAAAGAAGTGACTTATTGATTTTCATGGTAAATTCTGTCCGGAAAGTGCTATAGTTTTCAGTATTGATGATAAACGATGGCCACGCGTCTGACAATCGTCCTGCGCCCCTGACCGATCCCCTGCCCGCGGTGATGCCCGATGCAGAACTTGCTGCCGCTCGCCCTTTTCCTTCTGTTCACCGGAGCGGCGGCGGGTTCGTTTCTGGCGCTCTGGGCCGAGCGGTTGCCGCATGGCGAGGGGGTGGTATTGCGCAGCTCGCGATGCCGGGCCTGCGGCGCACGGATCGGTTGGCGAGATATCGTGCCCGTGGTCTCGTGGATTCATCTGGGCGGGCGGTGCCGGGGCTGCGGCGCGGCGATCCCGCCCTGGCTGTTTCATGCCGAGCTTGGCGGCATGGCGCTGGCGGCAACGGCGATCCTCGTCGCGCCCACCCCCGCCACCATGGCGCTGGGCGCGCTGTGGCTGTGGCTGTTGATGGGGCTGGCACTGTGCGACCTCGTGGCCATGCGCCTGCCCGATCCGCTCACCGGCGCGCTGTTCGTGACCGGTTTCGCCTTGGGGGTACTGGGGCCGGGCGCGGGGCCAGCGCTCATCGGCGCGGGCGTGGGCGCGGGCTGCTTTCTCGCGATCCGGTTGGGCTACGAAGGCTTGCGCGGGCGCGAGGGGCTGGGCATGGGAGATGTCAAGCTGATAGCTGGCATCGGCGCGGCGCTTGGCTGGGCAGCGCTGCCTCTGGTCGCGCTGATCGCGGCGCTTGGTGCGCTCGCGACGACGCTGCTGCTGCACCGCGGATCGGTGGCACGCGATGCCGAAATCCCGTTCGGCGCCTACCTCTGCGGCGCGGCAGCGCTCGTCTGGATTCTGAGCAGCGGCGGCGCCACCTGAAAAATGTGCGGACGACAGGTCGCCCCGCCGCCCGCTACGTACCCGTTGGCCCATTACTCAAAACCTCAGGGTACGATCCAGTCGCTGACAACCCGATATCCCAGCCGGGTATCGGGGGCGAGCGCGGCGATGAACGCGCCTTTCGAGGCGAAGCGCTGCCCCGGTCCCAGCGCAAGCTCGGGATGGGTGCCAGGGTTCAATTCGTTCTCGGCCTGGTGCTCGATGATCTCCAGCATGTAGTCACGGTAGAAATCATCAATCATGTGCAGGAGCGAGAACTGCGCCATCGTCAGGGCGTAATAGGTCTGCAACTGGATACGCGGGTGGCTCACCTCGAGCCGCCGGGAATGCATCCAGCCTCGCACGCGAAACTTGCGGGGGTGATAGCTGCCGGGCTTGTCATAGGGCCAGACCAATCGCGTGCGCGCCATCAACTCGGGGGGCAGCGTCTCGAGCGCGCGGTCCTTGGCCGCCGAAGGCAGGTAGATGCGCGAGGCACCGGGCGCGGCACCGGCCAGCGCCGCGAGCACGCCGTCAATGTCCTGTGGCCAGAGCGCAAGTACATCCGCATCCCCCGCGGCGGCCAGTGCCGCCCTGAGCTCCGCCGCATCCTCGTAGGTCACCGTCTCTACCGTCACATCCGGCAGCACCCGCTCCAACGCCGCGGCGAAGGCTTGGGCGGGCCGGGTGCCTGCGGGGCCGGTGCCGTGAAGCTGCACCACACGCGCCGGAGCGCTGTCCCGGTCGCCCAGGTGCAGGGCCAGCGCCTCGGCCTCAAGCGCGAGGCCGCGGTTGAAGAAGACCGAATAGCCATACCGCCCCTCACCGGGCGTGGGCAGTTCGGTATTGGGAAAGATGCAGGGCAGGCGACGCGCATCGCAGAACGCGCCGATCTCGTCCCACGGCCCCGCGACCAGCCCGCTTACCGTGGCGAACACCGGCTGCGCGGCATAATGCGCCTCGAGCTGCGCGCGCCAGGTCCCGGGCGGCCCCTCGAGACGCCAGACATGCAATTGCCAATAGCGATAGGCGGAAATGAAATTCGACCGGTAGTTGGGCGAGAAGGTGGGATTCTGGGTGTCGCCCTCGGTGTCCTTGTTCATCCAGTCGAAGAACAATTCCATCGTGCGCAGCATGGCATCCGCCGCATCCGGGTCTGCATCAGGGCCGATAATCGTGGCGAAATGGATGTCGCGCCCTTCGACGCCCGGAGATATTTCCTCCGACAGCGTGCGCAGGAAAGCCGCCAGATTGGCCACGTCTGCGTCCGACAGGTCATAGCGCGGCATGATCGGGTCGAACTCATGGCCGCCGGGGTCCACCCCTTCGCGCAGTGCGCGCGCCAGCGCCGCCTCGTCATAGGCGGGCCGCATCCGCGGCTGGCGCACCCGTGCCCAGAAGCCGGGGGGCTGCACCTCCTGGTAAAGCTCCTTGAAATTGCGGTTGCGGTCGGGCGTCTTGGCGTTGAACAGCACCTCGCCGATGATGGGGGGCATGTAGTTGCCCCCCTCCGACGTGCCGAACCCGCTCGGACGGTGACAGCTCACGCAGGAAAACTGCGCGCCGGTCACTTCGACATCGCCCTGCGTTACGCCGCGGATCGGGGCGCCATCGGCGCCGATCCCCTCCCAGTAGAGCCGCTTGCCCGCCTCGGCATCGCCCGCCTGCCCCGCAACCACAAAGGCCGGGGCCGCCGCCAGCAGCACGGCGAGCGCCGCCGCCCGCAGCCGCCCGATTACTGCCCATCGTGGCATCAGTTCACCTCTGGACGCAGCAGCTTGGCGTATTCCTCGGCCAGTTCCTCTGCGCCGAGCAGCCCTTCGAGCCGCAACCACTTAGCCCCGGCGTTGGCGCGCAGGAATGTGAGTGGGCGGTGATACATCTTGTTTTCGCCCTTGTAGACGGCGTCGAAGGCGCGCACGACGGCAAAGATATCGTCGAACTGCCCGGTCAGCATAACCCAGTTGTCACGCGCATCGTGTAACTCGGCATACTCGCGCAGGCGGCGGGGCGTATCGTATTCTGGATCAATCGAGACCGACACCATCAGGTAGCGATCATCGATCGCCGCGAGGTCGGGCTGTACCTGGCCGAAGGTCGCGCTCTGCACCGGGCAGATGGTGGCGCAACTGGTGAAGATGAAATTCAGCAACACCGGACCGTCGAACTCCATCAACTCCGCGAAATCTACCTTGCGGCCCTGCCGGTCACGCAAGGGGACGGCGGGGGCGGCATAGGCGTGGTGGCCGCGCTTGTAATGAAATCCGTCGGGACGCATCGCCAACTCGGTATTACCGGCGTCCATGCCCAGATGATCCGGCATCCGGTGCTTGTCCTCATGTGCCAGCGCGTCGGGCCCGGAGAAAAGAATGAGCGCCCCAGTGGCGATCACCGCGGCGCACAGGCGCGGAAAGGAAATGTGATGAACGTTCATCGTGGTCTCCACGAACTGAAAGTGAGTAATGTCAGTCTCGTGGAGACCGGCGGCATCGCCGCCGGCCCCCCGTATTACGTCGCAGGTCAGTGCACCGACCACACCGCCACGTCGTGGTGCAGCGCGTCGAACTGGTACATCCGCAGCCGGCGCGACGGCTCGTAGGTAAAGGTCACCTCGAGGTTATGCTCGCCCACGCCATCGGTGTTGACGTAGTCCGATATCTCCTGCTGCATCCCGCCCCAGGCGAACTGGTGCCCCAGCCCGGCATAGCGGCCCGGCTTCCAGCCCATCTCGCTCACCGGGGTCGGCGACGGCTCGTCGGGCCTGGTCGCCGGCGGCACCGGGATCGGGCCCTGGCCTGCCACGTGGATCCAGAAGTAGTTGCGCCCGAAGGTAAAGAGCGGACCGGCCCCGCCCACGGGCAGCGTGTTGTGGAAGGTGTTCTCCCACCCCCGCAGCCCGCCGAAATCCACCAGCACATAGGCATGGGGGAAGTAATCGCCGTTCAGAAGCTGGATATTTACCTTGTCGCCGCGCTTGTCCCACAGGCCCTGGTCCATCCGCACCTCGGCCTCGCCGTCATGCCCCTTGAGCTTGCCATACATGGTGTTGTTGAGAAACAGCGCCGTCACGTCGGTATCAGGGGCCATCTCATAGCCCGTGGGCAGCGTGCGGCGGTTCCGCCAGTCGTAGAAGGCCTGCCGGATCAGTTCCATCTGAGCCCGCACGACCGAGGCGTTGAACCCACGGAAATGTCGCCGGTAGTCGCGCCCGGTGTCCATCGCGGCCAGCTCGCGGAACATCCGCCACATGCGCTTGGCCGGCGCGGTATCCCCGATCATGCCGATGGCATTGAGCTTGGACTCCTCGCTCTCGCGCGGATTTTCCCCGAACACGGCGATTTCGGCCGCATTGCGCGGCATGCCATTGGCCAGTGGCACGAGTACATTTTCCGTGACCTGCACGCGCGGCGGGTGGTTCCGCCAACCCCAGTGATAGCTGAGGTTCCAGAACCGCGCCGGCGGCATCTTCATGTTGAGCGTGTACTCCAACCCCTCCTCCATCGGAAAGAAGGTCTGGTCCATGCCGACATTCGGCAGGCGTGGGAAAGCGTCACCCCCTTGTGTGAGGTCGGGCCCGCCGAGATCGGTCAGGTCGAGCTCCGTGGGATCGTCGAAGAACATCGCGTAGGGCGCGAAGTCCTCATGGCCGCGGTTGAGAATCTTGACGACATAGTTGATCGTCCATTCCTCGTCATTCACCACGGTCGGGTCGATATAGGCCACGTCCGACTCGATATGCGTGTCGTACCAGAGCTGCGTTATCGTGATCGTCTTGGTCTCGGGATCGACTGCCTTGGTCTTCAGCCCGCCAAGATAGTGCAGCAGAGGGAAACCTTCGTATTCACGCTCGCTGAACCGCCCGCGCAGGTCGTTGCCCTCGATGATGTCCACCGCGTTCTGCGCGAGTTCGCGAAGGTCCGCGATATTCACCCGACGGGGATAGGAGTAGCAGAACCGATATCCCCGGACGCTGCGGCATACCTTGCGCGGCTCCGCCATCGCCTCGATCTCGTCCATGAT
The DNA here is from genome assembly GCF_056859295.1 of Roseovarius sp. B-10. Classification (NCBI taxonomy): domain Bacteria; kingdom Pseudomonadati; phylum Pseudomonadota; class Alphaproteobacteria; order Rhodobacterales; family Roseobacteraceae; genus Roseovarius; species Roseovarius sp. B-10. The sequence goes on from NZ_JBSXOE010000042.1 coordinate 254,958, forward strand.
CCAGTCGAGATCATCGGTCGGCGAGGTCTTGTCGATTTGGCGGATCACCGGATCGTCGTGCAGGTTGTAGGGGTTGTCCGGTGTCGAGGGTAACGTGTTCGGTATTTCGTTGCCCCGGCACGTCTTGGCGTTCTCGTAGATGGTCGGAAGCATGTTGGGCGGGTTAGGGCCGAAGGAATCACCCTCGGGAAACACCGCCGTGCCGCCCGCCGTGGTGAGATAGGTGCGCGTGGCGGGGGTGATAACCTCGTCGCTCACCGGATCGCGCACTTCGTTGGTTGTGCGGATTTCAAAGGGAACCCGGGGCTGTTGTCCGCCGGCGGCATGGCCGCCGTTCTCGCAGAACATGTTGAGCCCGGCCGGCCCCTGCGCGAGGGCTGTTCCCCCCCACAGGCTGATGACGGGCACTGCCATCACCGCGGCCAATTTCATGGATTTACGAAACATTTCGTTTGTCTCCGTTACAAATGACTTGTCAGGCCCCGCGCGGCGGGGCCCGGAATCACGCTTCGCGGTTGTGGTTGCGCAGGTCCGTGAGATCGAACACCCGCGGGCCCGCGCGGTGCGGCTCGGCATCGGGCTCGGGCGCACGCCCGGGCATAACCCAGCCCACCCGCTCGGCGGCGTCATCGGCGCGGATATCCCACGGGAAGGTGCCCCACAGTCCGGCACGGCCATTGCCGTAGAACACCACGTCCACCTTGCGCTTGCCGGGCAGCGTCGCATGGCTCATGCGATACATCCGAAAGGCAAGATCGGCGCAATGCTGCGGCGTGCCAGTCAGGAAGTGCCAGCCCTCGGGCGCGTTCAACTCGCGCGCATAGGCCGCCATCCGCGAGGGCGTGTCGTGCTCGGGGTCGCGGGTGATAGAGTAGACGAACACATCGCGCCCGACCTTCTCGCCCAGCTCGTGCACGACATCGGCCATCCGGCGCGTGATCGGCAGGTGCGCCTCGTCCTGGAGGCTCATGAAGTGCATCATCACGACCTTGTTCTCGACAAAGCCCTCGTAGAAGGCCATGCCGAGACCGTCCTGATTGACCATCATCACATTGGGAAACGAATCCCGCAGGTTGGGGTCGATAACGCCACCGCTCTCGACGGGGTTGCACAGGACCGGCGTGTCGTTGGGATGCGCCTGCGCCGCGGCGTCGCGCAGCCGGCCCCGGGCTTCGGCTGCCGCCGCCGCCGCGCGTTCCTGCGAGTTGCCGGGCGTGGTGTAGAACCCCGCCGTCACCCCCGCAGCCGCCGCGACCGGCAGGCTCGCCATGAATTGACGTCTGTTGGTCATATCTTTTCCTCTCTCGTTCAGAGAATTCCGTTACGGCGCGCTCAGTCGCCCTGACCCGGTTCGACGATGTCCCAGCGGATCATCATCGCGTGGTCCTCGTGGACGACGTTGTGACAGTGCATCACGTGCTTGCCGAAGAAATCACGCCAGTGGCTGTAGAAAGTCACCTCGTCACCCGGTCCGAGCGAGACCACGTCCTTGCGGGACCGTTCGACCGCGCTTGGCGGGCGTCCGTTAATCTCGAGGATCTGGAACTCTTCGAAATGGGTGTGCACGGGGTGAGCCCAGGCGTTGCCCTCGTTGCGGAACGTCCATATTTCGGCAGAGCCCTGCTCGATCTTGGCATCCACGCGGTTGGGATCCATCAGGCGGCCGTTCACCGTCCAAAGCCCGTTGTCGTAGTCGAACACAAACAGGCGCTCGCGACGCACTTCGGACATGTCGATCTCGGGCAATTCGCGCATCCGCGCAGGGATACGCGAGGGATCGTCAACCTTTTCACCCTTGGCGCGGAACTCCATCACCGGCATCATGTTCTCATCGTCCAGCATGTAGCCGGTCGGACCCGCGCCATCGTCGCGAATCTCGAGATCGTTCCAGACCTGGATCTTGTCGCCATCGCTGTATTTCGAGAAATCCACGATCACATCGAACCGGTTGGCCACCCACAGGCTCAGGGTGGACTCCACCAGTGGCGCCTCCAACAGGTTGCCGTCGTTCGACAGGACGATCCAGTCGTCGTAATAGGGATCACCGCCATCTCCCGGCACGATGCGCAGGCGCAGACGATAAAGCCGCGATGGACCGCCATTGAGGAAACGGAAGCGATACTTGCGCCGATCCACGTCGAGATATGGGGTGATGATGCGGTTGACCGTCACCATGTCGCCGATCATGCCCTGCGTGGTGTATTGCAGGCGGTTCGAGTCAAACGTGTCTGGTGCCCCCTGAGAGTTGCCCACATCGACCGGGCTAGGGCGCGGTTCGGGGTTTGGCTGGTCGCCGTTGTCGGGCAGGAAGAAATCCCACCGCGCCTGTCCGTCGGCGGTGAACTGCACGTCGTGCAGGATCAGCGGAATATCATACTTGCCCGAGGGCAGACGGAACGCGCGTCGGTTGCGGTCACGCTCGTTACCGGAGTCGCGCTCGTCGAACAGCAGGTAGAATCCCGAGAACCCGGCATAGACATTGGTCGCGGTGAAATCGAGCCGGTGATCGTGATACCACAGGGTATTCATGATCTCGGTGTTGTAGGCGCTCCACCCGTTCGGCGACCCGGCCGGGAAATTGGCATAGTGGTGATCCCAGAATTCGCCGGGATTGAAGAAGTCCTGCGGGATGCCGTCGGATTCCGACGCGGTATGCGCATTGTGCAAGTGGATCGTAGGCGACGGCAGCGCGAACTGCACCTTGCCCGCCCCCACCACCGGCAACATGTTGATGCGGCGCAGGAACACCGGCTCGCCGTAACGGGCGTGATAGGTCTCGCCCGGCGTGATGCCGTTGAAGCCCCAGTGCCACGAGCCGATATCGGGATCGCCGTCCTTGCCCACGACATCCGGCGTACCGTCGCCATAGGGGGGCTGCCAGTGGTATTTCCAACGGAACTCGCTCAGCACCTCCTGGTAGAATTTCTGCGGCGGGAAATCGTCATAGCGCTGATGGCGCGCCGGCTCAGGGGCCGGGTCAAGCGTATCCGGATCGACCGGCTCGGCGAGCGGCATGATGTTGAGCGGGGCCGTGAACGGCTCCACAAAGGGGCTCGGATCGGTGACGATGCTCGGCTGAAACGTGTCGGGGAACACGAGGCCCGATTGCGTCAGGCCCTCGGCGGCATTGTCCGGCCATTGTTCGATCTCGACCGCGCCGGCCTGCGTCGCCGCGACCGTCGCACCAGCCGCACCGAAGCCAAGCTTCAATGCATCTCTTCGTTTCATGCTTTGTCCTCCAGCAGAAAAAGCTTTGTTAAACAAACCAGGGCAGGCAAAATGCGCACCCTCCCGTGCCATCGACATGCCACGGGCGAGAAGGGCCGAAGCCCCGTGACGCCAACGCGCGCGGCTCCAGCGCCGCTTGCATCAGTCAGATTTCTATCGGGCACGAGCCCGGAGCTTGGGAAACAGGCCGGAAGGGTGAGTAATGTGTGGCCCGTGCGTGACCGTGATCACGCGAATTTGGTTTAATAGGGTTTAGAGCGGTCGCTCCTCTTCAGGTTTCACGCGCTGTACACAAATTTTTCGTCGAACTAATCGACACCAAGATGCGCGCTTAACACCAGACGTGACCACATTTTTTTGCGATAAACAACGATAACATTTTCGTGATATCACGTAAGATCGCTTGGTCTGACGATATCTGCACGTGTCCCCGCCACTACCCCTTTGGTTGTGCCCGGGATTTTTTTGTCGATCATTGCGGGACATTCCGTTCAACACGCGCTCGAACGGGCAGCACCCGCGCGCTATCCGCGCCCGGTGACGCGCACCCGAATCGTGCGCCTCTGACCCGCGCGCAGGATTTCCACGGAAACTTCCTCGGCCTGCCCGAGCATGTCCTTCGCGTTCGCCAACAGCTCCGGATCGAACACGTTGTGCCCATTGACGCGCAGCACCTTGTCGCCCCGCCGAAGGCCGATCAGGTCATAGATATGCCCCTCACGCACCCAGAGTATCTCGGGGACGAGGTCGCCCTGCCCGCCGTTGGGCGCCACCATTCGCACGCTGCCCGCGCGACCCAGAACCAGCCGCATGTCGCGCCCGGCCAGCAGGCTGAGCGGCAAGTCCGCTTCGAGCGGCGCATCGGACGCGTTGGAGATGAGATCGGCCAGCAGCGAGCGCGGCGTCTTGTCGAATCCGACGAGGGTCTCCTCGCCGTCCTGCCGCAGCCGCACGCCCACCTCCTCGATCGCCACCACTTCCGTGGCAACGCCCAGCGTGTCGCCCTTGCGCACGATCTGCTCTCCACCCGTGCCCGACAGGATGGCCCAGGCGTCCTCTCCGCCGGCGACCAGCCCTACGAGGCGCCATGTCTGTTTTGGGCGCGGCGCGGAGGCCGGTTTGGGCGGGTCAGGCACGTAGGCGTCAAAGATCGCGGGCCAGGGCGCATCGGGCTCGGGGGCGGCGCTGCGAGCGACCTCGGCCAGCGCATCGCCGATCTCGACCGGGGGCGGTGGAGCGGCGCGCGTGGCGAACACCGCCCCCCACAGCGCCCAGCCGCCATAGGCGAAACCACCCGCCGCCAGCAGCACAAGCAAAAGAGCCGCGCGCATCGCATCAGCCTCCGGGCCGGGGCAGCGTCCGCACGGGGCAGGCCTGTCGGGAAAGACGGCGATACGTCATGGAAATCGTCCCAAAGGAATTCGTCTTGACTATAGCGCGCGGCACCGCCGCCGGGCAAGCGCAGCAGGGGTTCAGTCCAGCGGCGGCACGGCCAGGGGATGCGACCAATTGGTGACCGGAGTGGCCTCGTCGGCGGGGCGCGCCAGCAAAACCTGTGCGTGGAAATGCCCGCTGGTCTCGACACCGTCAGTCTGGTGGCCCGCGGCGCGCGCGTTTGCAATGGCGCGGGCTTGCTCCTCGGGGCCTTCGAACCGGCGATGAACGAAGGGCGGCACCGGCAGTTGCTCCTGCACCATGCCATGCGCGCGCAGCAGCTCCGCTGCCGCCGCGCGCTCGTTGCCGCGGATGGGCGACGTCATGATCCACGGCTTGCGCGGCCCGCAGGCCGCGAGTACCCGATCCAGCGCGCGCGGCATGAGTTGCGCCACCGAGCCGCATTCCACGATCATGTCCACTTGCCCCAGCGCGGCGGCCAGCCCGTCAGAGGGATCAGAGGTCTCGAGATCCTCGGCATATCCTTCGTCGAACAACCCCACCGCGCGCCCATAAGCCACGGCATTGGGCATGATGTCGAGCCCGGTGACATGCAGCGGTGGGGTGCGGCGCGGCAGGCGTACGAGCCAATCGCGGTCGCGCGCGATCACGTCACCGGGCGAGAGCCCGTCGAAAGCGGGATCGCGGTAGCGGGCAAACACCTCTGCCAACGTGGTCTCGTGGCGCATCAGCAGCGTCACGATCCCGTAGCTCGACGCAAAATCCAGCATCCTCGGCGCGTCGAGCCCGCGCACGCGGGCAACCGCATCGAGCCCGGCCCGGAATGCCGCCGTGGCATGGTGCTGGTTGCGATAGCCCAGCGCATCCATCATCCGGAAATAGGCCCGGCAGTCGGGCTGGTCATAGGTGTCGTCGAAGATGGTAACAAAGGCTTCCGCCTGCGGCTCTTCGGTCATCGGAACGCTCCCTGCGCGGGTCTTTTTCCCTGCCAAGCTGCGCGCCCCGGCATCGAAAGGCAAGCGAATGCACGCGGGCGTGATCTTCGCACCTAGCAAGAGCCGATCCGTGAAACAATGTTGCGTGGCGATTGAGGCATCGTGAACCGCCGTGCGCTGAAGTCATTTGCACTCGGCACCGCCCTGCCCCATCGTCGGAACAAGGCGCAGGCGCGCCCTAGTGACGAGGATAAGGATCAGTAATGGCCCAGGCCGGCACCCAGGCAATACCGGACAATTCGCGGATCATGATGGGCGCGGCGCTCGCGTGGGTCGCGGTCGTGATCTTCGCGGCCGGCAATTCCATCGTCTCGCTGCTCGCCGAGATCGGCATGGAGAACCGGGTGATGGGACGAAACGTCATCACCTATTGCAACCTGCTGTTCGTCGGCTCGCTCATGTCGATCGTGCCGATGGGTTTCATGTTCTGGCGCGAATGGACGCTGGAAAACCTGCGCAAGCTGACGCGTTTCAACTGGATGATCCTGACACTATCGGCGTTCCTGTCGTCGGCGCTGACGCCGGGGCTGTTCTTCTACGCGCTCGAGCACACCACGGTAACCAACGTGGTGCTCATGGGCCGGATCGAGCCGCCGCTCTTCGTGCTGGCGGCGTGGCTGATCCTGCGCGAGGAATTCGAGCCCTGGGCGTTCGCCGCCGGGCTGGTGGCGCTGGTTGGCGCGGTATTGATGCTGTGGCTCAACAGCGACGGCGGGGTCAGCTTCGGCAAGGGCGAGATCGGCGCGCTGCTGGCGACGCTCTCGTACATCGCCTCGACGCTGGTGGCGCGCACCGGGCTGCGCGGCATTCCTCTGGGGATTTACGCGATTTACCGCACGGTGGTGGGCACGATCTTCTACTTCTTCCTCGCGATCTACCTCTTCGGCCCCATGCATTTTCAAGACGTGTTCCACCCGCTCGTTTGGGAATATGTCTGGATCTATGCCCTGATCGTGGTGATCGGCGGGCAGTTCGCCTGGGCGCTGGGGCTGAAATACGCGCGCTCGGGCGACGTGTCGCTGGCCACCTCCTTCTCGCCGCTGGCCGCGATCCTGATCGCGATGGTGCTGCTTGGCGAGGACCCGGGGCCGGGCCTCCTGCCCGGCGGGGCGATCATCCTGCTGGCCATCGGGCTGGGGCAATTCGGGCGGCTGCGGTCGCGCCGCACACGCGACGATTGCCCGGCAGCGGCCCCAGCGCTTTCGCGGGCGATGGAGCACGAGGGCGAAGTGAATTTCAAGGGCACGTGAGAGGGTGCCCTAGCACCCGCCATCCACGATCCGGAACGTCTCGTGCGAGGGCACCTGTGTGGACAGGCCAAGCTGCTCCAGCGCCGCGCGCTTGAGCGGCGCGCCCGCCTCCAACGGCACGGAGACATCCGCCGCGCCTTGCATCTCCCAGACCTCCACCGGCACCGATCCCACGGGCGCGATGCCACCAATCCCGGCCGCGCGGATGATCCGCAGCCGTGCCGCGTTGGCGTGGGGCACATGCCGCGCGGCCTCGGCAAGCGGCGCACGGCGATAGGTTGGAAAGCCGCCGAGCACCGCGTCGAGCGCCGCCCCGCCCTCCTGCAAGTACACACTCACCCGCGCCCCGGAGATGAGCTTGTCGGCGATTACGCCACCGGCATGGCACACGGCCCCGGCTTCGGTTTCGGCCATCACCACCACCTCGTCCAAAAGCCCCAGCGGCTGCCGCGAGAGGAAAAAGGCGAGAATTTCCTGGGCCATGCGGCTGTAATGGTCCGGGTTGCGCGTATCGTGCACGATGCGCCCGATATCGACCTCCGCCACCTCCGCCCCGGCAGCATGGATGCGCAGCATAACGTCGATATCGACGGCGTAATCCGAGGTCAGCCGTTCATGCGCGATCCGCGATCGGTCGAACAGGTAGATACCGGTGTTGGGCGCGCGCAAATCCCCCAGTCCCGGAAACATCAGCCGCAGTGCGGGTGCCACCAGCAGCCGCGTCATCGGCATCGGATCGTTCGGATCGTTCCACGCGCCCTTGACCAGCCCCACCCCCGGCGCGCGCGCCTCGGCCATCCGCGCAAAGAGCGCGGTGTCGAACCGGCCCAGGTCGGCATCGACCTTCATCACCCAGTCATGCGCCGCCGCTGCCACACCGCTGCGCACGGCATTGCCCATGCCGCGCCGCGCCTCGGCAATGACGCGCGCGCCTACCGCCTGTGCCCGCGCCGCCGTGGCATCCGTCGAGGCGTTGTCGATCACCACCACCTCGGCCACGCAGGGCAGATCCTGCATGGTCGCGACCACTTGCGCGATGGTTTCCGCCTCGTCGCGGGCGGGGATGATGACGCTGATCGGGGCGTGCATGGCGGCTCCTTCGCAGGCACGGGCAGAGACGCGCAGCCTAGCCCCCCCCGCGCGCGGCCACAACGGCCCAACGACCTGTCAGAAGCTCATCGTGGCCTTGATCGCCCGTGCCCAGGCATCACGTTTTCGCGCCCGCGCCTCGGCGTTCATCCGCGGCTCGAACCGGCGCTCCAATGCCCAGCCCTTGGCGAATTCCTCCTGCCCCGGGTAGAGACCGGCGCGCATCCCCGCCAGCCAGGCCGCGCCCAGCGCCGTGGTCTCAAGCACCTCGGGCCTGTCCACCGGCGCGTCGAGGATGTCGGCGAGAAACTGCATCGTCCAGTCCGAGGCGCTCATGCCGCCATCCACCCGGAGGATCGCGTCGGCGCCGTGCCCCTCCCAGTCCGCGCGCATCGCCTCCAGCAGGTCGCGGGTCTGGAAGCCCACGCTTTCCAGCGCGGCGCGCGCCATCTCGGCAGGCCCGGTGCCACGCGTCAGGCCGAATATCGCGCCGCGGCAATCGGGCCGCCAATAGGGCGCACCGAGGCCCGTGAAGGCGGGAACGAGCACCACCTCCTGATGCGGATCGGCCTTCTCTGCCAGCGGCTGCGTCTCGCGCGCCTCACGGATGAGGCCGAGCCCGTCGCGCAGCCACTGCACCACCGCCCCTGCGACAAAGATCGAGCCCTCCAGCGCATAGGTCGGCTGGCCACCCAGCTGATAGGCGATGGTGGTTAGCAGGCGGTTCTGCGACACAACGGGTGTCTCGCCTGTGTTCAAGAGCGCAAAGCACCCCGTGCCATAGGTGGATTTGAGCATTCCGGGCTGAAAGCAGGCCTGCCCAACCGTGGCCGCCTGCTGATCGCCCGCGACCCCAAGGATCGGGATCTCGCACCCGAAGAGATCGGCGCGGGTGGTGCCATAGTCATCGGCGCTGTCGCGGACCTCCGGCAGCATTTCCATCGGGATGTCGAGCAGATCACAGATCGTGCGGCTCCATCGCCCCTTGCGGATATCGTAGAGCAACGTGCGCGCGGCGTTGGTGGCGTCGGTGGCGTGGACACGTCCCCCGGTCAGCTTCCAGATGAGAAAGCTGTCCACCGTCCCAAAAAGCAGATCGCCCGTCCGCGCGCGGTCCCGTGCGCCCTCCACGTTATCGAGGATCCACGCCAGCTTGGTCCCCGAGAAATACGGATCGAGCAGCAGGCCGGTTCGCGCCTTGACCATCTCCTCGTACCCCGCGTCGCGCAGGCGGGCGCAGGTATCGGCGGTGCGGCGGTCCTGCCATACGATGGCGCGGTGGATGGCGCGCCCCGTGTGCCGGTCCCAGACCACGGTGGTCTCGCGCTGGTTGGTGATGCCGATGGCGGCGACGTCGGCACCGGTGATCCCCGCCTTCTCGATGGCGGCGCGGCAGGTGGCGGCTGTGGTGGACCACAGGTCGCCCGCGTCGTGCTCGACCCAGCCGGAATCGGGGTAATGTTGCGGAAATTCCTCCTGCGCGGAGGTGACGGGCTTCATGCCTGCGTCGAAAAGGATCGCGCGGCTCGACGTGGTGCCCTGGTCGATGGCGAGGATATGGGTCATTGCGGCGCGCCCCTTCTGTCGTGATGCGATCGCCCGAACGGGCCGGGCGATCGCGCATTCAAGCAAGCGTGGCGCTTACTGCCAGGACTTGATCAGCTCGTCATAGGCGATGGTGACCGGCTTCTCGTCCTCGTTCTCCAGCGCAGGGTATGGCGCGCCCGGCTGGCTCAGCCAGTATTCGGGGTCGCGCTCCTCGTTCAGCTTGGGGCCGATATCGCCCTGGATGCCAGCCCGTTCGAGCCGCTCGAGCACGCGCTCCTGGTCCGAGCACAGCGCGTCGAGCGCCTCTTTCGGGGTCTTGGCGCCGGACATGGCGTCACCGATATTCTGCCACCACAGCTGTGCCAGCTTCGGATAGTCCGGCACGTTGGTGCCGGTGGGCGACCACTGCACGCGGGCAGGCGAGCGGTAGAACTCGACCAGACCGCCAAGCCGCGGTGCGCGCTCGGTGAAGTGGTCGGCATTGATCGTCGACTCGCGGATGAAGGTCAGGCCCACATCCGATTTCTTGAGATCGACGGTCTTCGACGTGACGAACTGCGCATAGAGCCACGCGGCCTTGGCACGGTCCACGGGCGTGGATTTCATCAGCGTCCAAGAACCTGCGTCCTGGTAGCCGATCTTCTGGCCTTCCTTCCAGTAGACACCGTGCGGCGAGGGGGCCATGCGCCACTTGGGCGTGCCGTCCTCGTTCATCACCGGCAGGTCAGGCTTGACCGTGGCGGCGGTGAAGGCGGTGTACCAGAACATCTGCTGCGCGATGTTGCCCTGCGCGGGGATCGGCCCGGCCTCGGAGAAGGTCATCCCGGCGGCGGAGGGCGGCGAGTATTTCTCCAGCCACTCGATTGCCTTGTCCACCGCGTAGACAGCGGCCGGGCTGTTGGTCGCGCCACCGCGCGCCATGCAAGAGCCGGTGGGTTGGCTCTGCTCGTTCACGCGGATGCCCCATTCATCGACCGGCAGGCCGTTGGGCTCGCCCACGTCTCCCATGCCGGCCATCGACATCCACGCATCGGTATAGCGCCAGCCAAGGCTGGGATCCTTCTTGCCATAGTCCATGTTGCCAAAGACCTCGCCCTCGACACCGAGATGGCTCAGGTCGCGCCCGGTAAAGAACTCGGCGATGTCCTCGTACGCCGACCAGTTCACCGGCACACCGAGGTCATAGCCGTATTCGGCCTTGAAATCGGCCTGGTTCTTCTCGTCGTTGAACCAGTCGTAGCGGAACCAGTAGAGGTTGGCGAATTGCTGGTCGGGAAGCTGGTAGAGCTTGCCATCCGGCCCGGTGGTAAAGGAGGTGCCGATGAAATCGTCGATATCGAGCCCCGGATTGGTCACATCCGCACCCTCGCCCGCCATCCAGTCGGTCAGGTTACGCGCCTGCTGATAGCGCCAATGGGTGCCGATGAGGTCGGAGTCGTTGACATAGCCATCATAGATGTTCTGCCCCGACTGCATCTGCGTCTGCAGCTTTTCCACCACGTCGCCCTCACCGATGAGGTCATGGGTGACCTGGATGCCGGTGATTGCCGTGAACGCGGGCGCAAGCACCTGAGACTCGTATTCATGCGTGGCGATGGTCTCGGAAACGACCTTGATCTCCATCCCCTCGAAGGGCTGGGCCGCGTCGATGAACCATTGCATCTCGGCCTCCTGATCGGCGCGGCTCAGCACCGAAAGGCCCGCTATCTCGTCATCGAGGAACGCTTGCGCGGCCTCCATGTCGGCGGCGGCCTGCCCGGCCATCAGGCCAAGCGAGACGATCGCCGTTGTCGTTGTCAGTCGCAAGTTCATGTTGTCCTCCCTTATGAACTCTCAGTCAGGTTATTATGCCGTCTCACACCCAGCGAAACACCGCCGCTGCGTAGATCAGGCAGACGATCAGCGCGTAGGGTTGGTTCGCGCCGACGAGCCCGAGCCAGGCCAGGTTGATGAAGGCCGAGCCCAGAAGCGTGATGAAAAGCCGGTCGCCCCGCGTCGTCTCGATGCGCAGGATGCCTCTGCGCGGGGTTTCGGGGAATTTTACCCCGATGATTGTGAAGGTGATCAATAGCCCCGCGATCACCATGAAGAAGATCGCCGTGGGCCAGGTCCATGCCATCCATGCCATATTCAACGCCTCCCCTGCAGCGCGCGGAGCGAAGGGATGTCATCCTCGGGCTTGACCCGAGGACCTCCCGCAACCGGACGATCAGCATCATCTATGCTCCGCGCATGTTCTGCCACAAATCCCGCCATTGAGGGTTCGCCGTCTCCACCAGAGCAATTTTCCAGTCGCGGTACCAGCGCTTCAGCGATTTCTCTCGCTGGATCGCATGGCGTGGCTCGGCATGGCGCTCGAACCATACGAGGCGCTCGAGATTGTAACAGTCCGTGAAACCACGAATGGCGTGGGTTCGATGTTGATACGCCCTCTTCGCAAGGTCGCTTGTCACCCCGATGTAGAGCGTTCCACGCGGCTTGTTGGTGACGATGTAAACGAACATGTCCTTCGGCATGGACGGCCCCGGTTCTCGCGAGGCGCTCATTCCACGAGGTCCTCGGGTCAAGCCCGAGGATGACATCAGAATGGTTAACGATGCGTTCCATCACACCCTCCCCAGGGCAAAGCCCTTGGCGATGTAGTTGCGCACGAAGTAGATCACGAGCGCCCCCGGCACGATGGTCAGAACCCCCGCCGCCGCCAGCACGCCCCAGTCGATCCCGGCAGCCCCCTGCGTGCGGGTCATGATCGCGGCGATGGGCTTGGCATCCACCGTGGTCAGCGTGCGCGACAAAAGCAGCTCCACCCATGAGAACATGAAGCAGAAGAACGCCGCCACGCCGATGCCGGAGGCTATGAGCGGCATGAATATCTTCACGAAGAAATGCCCGAAGGAATAGCCGTCGATATAGGCGGTCTCGTCGATCTCCTTGGGCACCCCGCGCATGAAGCCTTCGAGGATCCACACCGCCAGCGGCACGTTGAACAGCGTATGCGCCAATGCCACCGCGATATGCGTGTCGAAAAGCCCCACCGATGAATAAAGCTGAAAGAACGGCAGCGCGAATACCGCGGGCGGCGCCATCCGGTTGGTCAGCAGCCAGAAGAACAGGTGCTTGTCACCGAGAAAACTGTAACGCGAGAAGGCATAGGCCGCAGGCAGCGCCACCGCCACCGACAGGACCGTGTTCATGGTCACGTAGATGATCGAGTTGACATAGCCCATGTACCACGCCGGATCGCTCAGGATCGTGCGGTAATTGTCGAGCGTCAGGTCGTCGGGCCAGAGCGTGAAAGCGTTGAGTATCTCGGTATTGGTCTTGAGGCTCATGTTCAGCAGCCAGTAGATCGGCAGCATGAGAAACAGCAGATAGAGCACCATGACCAGGTTGATGCGCGGACGGAAATTCATCACTTGCCCCCCTGCTGGTCGAGATTGGTCATTACCGTGTAGAACACCCAACTCACCAAGAGGATCACAAGGAAATACATGATCGAGAAAGCCGCCGCCGGGCCGAGGTCGAACTGCCCCAGCGCCATCTTGACGAGGTCGATGGATAGCAAGGTGGTGGCGTTGCCGGGGCCACCCCCGGTGACCACGAAAGGCTCGGTATAGATCTTGAAGCTGTCCATGAAGCGCAACAGGATCGCGATGGTCAGCACCCCCGTCATCTTGGGCAGCTCGATATAGCGGAACACCGCCCAGCGGCTCGCCTGGTCGATGCGCGCAGCCTGATAATAGGCGTCGGGGATCGACTTGAGCCCGGCATAGGCCAGCAACGCCACCAGCGATGTCCAGTGCCAGACATCCATCACGATCAGCGTCACCCAGGCGTCAAGCGCGTCCTGCGTGTAGTTGTAATCGACCCCCAGCGCCGCCAGCGTGTGCCCCAGAAGCCCGATATCTACGCGCCCGAATATCTGCCAGATGGTCCCCACCACGTTCCACGGGATGAGCAGCGGCAGCGACATCAGCACCAGGCAGACCGAGACCATGACGCCGCGCTTTGGCATGTTGAGCGCGATGAGCACGCCCAGCGGCACCTCTATGGCCAGGATCACGCCGGAAAACAGCACCTGCCGCTGCAACGCGTTCCACATCCGCTCGTCCTCGAGCATCTGCCGGAACCAGTCGAGCCCCGCCCAGAAGAACTGATTGTTGCCGAACGTGTCCTGCACCGAGTAGTTGACCACGGTCATCAGCGGGATGACCGCCGAGAACGCCACCAGCACCAACACCGGCAGCACCAGGAACCATGCCTTCTGGTTGACCGTCTTTTCCATCACGCGGCCTCCTCGCTGCGAGACCCCGGCGCCACGCGCCAGTCGTCCGAATAGACGTTGATCGCCTCGGGGGCGAAACGTGCCCGCACGTCCCCGGCGGGCAACGGTGCACCCTCGGGCAACAGCGCGTTGAGCGCCGTGCCCTCGAAATCGAGACGCGCGATGCGGTGGCGGCCCACGTCCTCGACGCGGGTCACCGTGACCGGCAGCCCCTCTGCACCGAGGCTCACGAATTCGGGCCGCACGCCGATCTGCACCCGGCCCCCCGGCGGGGCATACTCGGCCCCGAGCGGCACCTCGAATCTCCCCACCCGCGCGACCTTTCCAGCCACCTCGGCGTCAAGAAGGTTCATCCCCGGGCTGCCGATGAAATACCCCACGAAAGTGTGCTCGGGCCGCTCGAATAGCGCCTGCGGCGTGCCCACCTGCACCACGCGCCCGTCATGCATCACCACAACCTTGTCGGCAAAGGTCAGCGCCTCGGTCTGGTCGTGGGTGACATAGATCATCGTGTGCCCGAACTCGTGATGCAGCGCCTTCAGTTGCGTGCGCAGCTCCCACTTCATGTGCGGGTCGATCACCGTGAGCGGCTCGTCGAACAGCAGCGCGTTGACATCCTCGCGCACCATCCCGCGCCCGAGGCTGATCTTCTGCTTGGCATCCGCCGTCAGCCCACGCGCCTTGCGGTCAAGCTCGGCCTCCATGCCGATCATGTCCGCGATGGCCTGCACGCGCGTGGCGATATAGCCCGCCTCCGCGCCCCGGTTCCTGAGAGGAAAGGCAAGGTTTTCGCGCACGGTCATGGTGTCGTACACCACCGGAAACTGGAACACCTGCGCGATGTTGCGTGCGGCGGTCGGCTGATCGGTGACATCGATATCGTTGAACAGGATGCGCCCTCGCGACGGGCGCAGCAGCCCCGAGATGATGTTGAGCAGCGTGGACTTGCCGCAGCCCGACGCGCCCAGCAGCGCATAGGCCTCGCCATCGCCCCAGACATGGTTGAGCTCCTTGAGCGCCCAGTCCTCCTCACCCGCGGGTGAGGGCAGGTAGCTATGCGCAAGGTTGTCGAGCGTGATCTTTGCCATGTCTTCCCCCCTCAGGCCGCCTGCGCATAGGACGCGGGCGCGACCAGCGCGCCATCGGTTCCGAACACGTAGACATGCGCGGGATCGAGCCAGACCCGCAGTTCAGCGCCGATCTCCAGATCGCGCACCCCGTGGATGAGCCCCACCCAGCGCTCTCCGTGATGGTCGAGATGCACAAAAGTTTCCGACCCGGTGATCTCGGTCACGCTGAGCCGCGTGTCAAAACCCATCACCTCGTCGCCGTGCCGCTCGATTTCCAGATGGTTGGGCCGGAACCCCACGATGTACTCCCCGTCCCCGAGCCGCGCCAGCGCGCCCAGCGCGGGCACCTCCTGCGCATCGCCAAATCCGATCCGGTCGCCTGTCTTGGTCACATCCAGGAAATTCATCGGTGGGTCGGAAAATACCCGCGCGGTGGTGGCGTCGGCGGGCTGACGATAGACTTCCGCCGTCGGCCCGAACTGCGTGATCCGCCCCTCCCACAGCGTCGCGGTGTTGCCACCCAGAAGCAGCGCCTCCTCGGGCTCGGTCGTGGCATAGACAAAGATCGCGCCGGACTCCTCGAAGATGCGCGGGATCTCGAGGCGCAATTCCTCGCGCAGCTTGTAGTCGAGATTGGCCAGCGGCTCGTCGAGAAGCACCAGCCCCGCCCCCTTGACCAGCGCCCGCGCCAACGCGCAGCGCTGCTGCTGCCCGCCAGACAGCTCCAGCGGCTTGCGGTCGAGCATCGGGGTGAGCTTCAGCATCTCGGCGGTCTCGCGCACGCCCCGGTCGATCTCGTCCGCCGCTTTGCCCTGCAGGCGCAGCGGCGAGGCGATGTTGTCATAGACGTTCATCGACGGGTAGTTGATGAATTGCTGATAGACCATCGCCACCGCGCGGTCCTGAACCCGCATCCCCGTCACATCCTGCCCCTGCCACAGGATGCGCCCCGTGGCGGGCGCATCGAGTCCGGCCATCAGGCGCATGAGCGAGGTCTTGCCCGCCAGCGTGGGCCCTAGCAGCACGTTCATCGTGCCGGGCGCAAGGCTCAGATCGGTGGGGTGGATATGCACCTCGCCGCCCACCACCTTCGATATGCCCTCAAGTGTCAGCGTCACGCCTTGGCCCTCCCCTTCGCCGCTGCGCCGGGCGCGCGCGCCGCGCGCATCCAGTCATCGAGCGCGGCGATCTGATCCTCGGTCATCTTCAGCCCCAGCCGCGTGCGTCGCCAGACCACGTCCGCCGCCTCTCGTGCATATTCGTGCGTCATCTGCCAGCGCACCTCCGCCTCGGTCAGCGTCGCGCCGAAATCGCGGCCCAGATCGGCGGCCTCGTGCGCATCACCCAGCACATGCGCAGCCTCTGTTCCATAGGCACGCACCAGCCGCGGCGCATGGCCCGCCTCCAGGAACGGATATCGCGACTCCAGACTTTCGGTCAGCGCCCCGACCCCGTCAACGGCGAAGTCCCCGCCCGGCAGCGGCACCCCCGCAGTCCACGCAGCCCCCGCACGCGGGAAATGAGGCGCCAGCCGCGCCATCGCCGATTCCGCCAGCCGCCGGTAGGTGGTGATCTTGCCGCCAAAGACGTTCAGGAGCGGCGCCCCCCCGGTTTCATCGAGCGACAGCACGTAGTCGCGCGTTGCCGCCGTGGCCGATTTCGCCCCGTCATCGTAGAGCGGGCGAACGCCGGAATAGCTCCAGACGATATCCGCCTCGGTCACGGGTCGCGCAAAATATTCGCTTGCGAACCGGCACAGGTAGGCCGCTTCCTCGGGGGTGCATTCGGGGGCCGTGTCGGGGTCGTCGTGTTCGACATCGGTGGTGCCGATGAGGGTGAAATCGCCCTCGTAGGGAATCGCGAATATGATCCGCCCGTCCTCGCCCTGAAAGAAATAGCACTTGTCGTGGTCATAGAGCTTGCGCGTCACTATGTGGCTGCCGCGCACCAGCCGCACGCCTTCGCTGGAATTGAGCCGCAGCGTGCCGGTGATGACATCGCTCACCCACGGCCCCCCGGCATTGACAATGGCGCGCGCGCGCACCGTTGAGGGCTCGCCGCCCTCCAGTCGGACATGCCATAGCCCGTCCCGGCGCTCTGCCCCGGCGACGCGCGTGCGCACCCGGATGCGTGCGCCCCGCGCCTCGGCATCGCGCGCGTTGAGCACAACGAGGCGGCTGTCCTCGATCCAGCAATCGGAATACTCGAACGCGCGGGTGAACTTGTCCTTGAGCGGCCGGCCCTCGGGCCCCTGCGTCAGGTCGAGCGTTTTCGTACCGGGCAATATCTCGCGTCCGCCAAGGTGATCGTAGAGAAACAGGCCCAGCCGAATCAGCCATGCCGGACGCCGGCCCTTCATCCACGGCATCACGACATTCAGAATGCGCGAGACCGGTGTCTCGCCCTCGAACCGCATGTCACGATGCCAGGGGAGTACAAACCGCATCGGCCAGCTTATATGCGGCATCGCCCGGAGCAGCGTCTCGCGCTCTATCAGCGCCTCGCGCACCAGCCGTATCTCGAAATACTCGAGGTAACGCAGCCCGCCGTGGAACAGCTTGGTCGATGCCGAGGACGTGGCCGACGCCAGGTCGTGCATCTCCGCGAGCTCGACCGAAAGCCCGCGCCCGGCAGCATCCCGCGCGATACCACAGCCGTTGATCCCGCCCCCGATGACGAACAGATCAACAATATCGCCGTCAGCCTCCTCCACGCGCATGCCCTCCCTCACATGAAAGTAAACGAAACAGCATTCGCGCGTTTCAGTCAATAACGAATGTTCGTTTTTGCTCTCTTTTGGCAGAGCACTACATTGACCGACATCACAACGCAGGCCACACACGCCCTTGCGGTGGGCGAAAAAACGAACATAATCGAACACTCAGCCAGCGAGGTCCGCCATGTCGCAATCGTTTCGCCAGCCCGATATCCTCGAGATCGCCCGCGCCGAGGGAAAGGTGATGGTCGAGAACCTCGCCGAACGCTTCAACGTCACCGTCCAGACCATCCGCCGCGACCTCACAGAGCTTGCCAACGCCGGCAAGCTTGAGCGCGTGCACGGCGGCGCGATCCTGCCCTCGGGCGTGAGCAACATCCTCTACGAGGAACGCCGCCGCCTCAACGAATCGGCCAAGACGGCGATCGGTCGCGCGTGCGCGGCGGCCATCCCCGACGCGACATCGCTCTTTCTCGACATCGGCACCACCACAGAGGCGGTGGCGCAGGCGCTGCTCGACCACCGCAACCTGATGGTGGTGACCAACAACATGAACGTGGCGCAAACCCTGCTGGCCAACCCCGATTGCGAGATCGTGCTCGCCGGCGGCGCGCTGCGACGCTCCGATAATGGGCTCGTGGGCCACCTCACCGCGCGCGCCATCGAGAATTTCAAGTTCGACCACGCGATCCTCGGCTGCTCGGCCCTCGACGAGGACGGCGACATGCTCGATTTCGACATCCAGGAGGTGCTCGTCGGCCAGACCCTTCTGAAACGTTCGCGCGAGGTGATGCTCGTGGCCGACCACTCTAAATTCCAGCGCAGCGCGCCGGTGCGCATCGGCTCGATCCGCGACGTCGATCACGTCTTCACCGACCTGCCGCTGCCTTCTGCCCTCGCCGAGGCCTGCGCGACATGGGACACCCATGTCCATGTCTGCCCACCCGGTGACTGACCCACTGCGTCTTCTTGGCTCAAATACTTGGCGGGAGTCGTCCATCTCCGAACAGGAGGAACGGCCTGCCCGCGCCGACGGCCAGGCTGACTGGAGAGCGACCTGAATCAGGCGGTCGGGCGGCCGATGGAGTGGCACAGCCCCGAGGCGGCAAGCTCTGCCTCAATCGCACGATTCGCACGCTGAACCGCAAGGTTCGGGCGCTGCGCGCCGAGGAGGAGAAGGCGTTTCAGGCGCCTGAAAAACTGCCGAACGGGATGTAGCGCACCGGGTCGCCGGGGTAGATGTCCGCCGCGCCGTCGGGCAGTTCGACCAGCCCCTCGGCCCAGCTCAGCCCGCTTATGCGCCCCGAACCCTCGGACTGGAACACCTCGGCGCGGCCGTCGCGGATGCGCGCGCGCAGGTATTCGCGACGCCCCGGTTTCTTGCGCTTCTCGAACGCAGCGGGCACGTCAAAGCCCTGCGGCGCGCACCACTCGGCCCCCGAGAGCACCGCCATGGCAGGCCGCGCGAAGACCAGCGTGCACACCAACGCCGCAACCGGGTTGCCCGGCAGGCCAAAAACCGGCACGCCGGCCCACATCCCGAGCGCCAGCGGCCGCCCCGGCTTGAGCGCGATCCGCCACTCCGCCATCGCCCCTGCCTCGTTCAGCAGCGCCGAGACGTGATCCTCGTCGCCCGAGGACGCACCACCCGAGGTCAGGATCACATCCGCCTCCGCCGCGCCCCGGTCCATCGCCGCGCGCAGGGCGGCGCGGTCGTCGGCCACCCGCCCGAGATCGACGAGATCGTATCCCGCCTGCCGCACAAGTGCTGCCAGCATGGGCCGGTTGGCGTCGTAAATCTGTCCCGCGCGCGCCGCCTCTCCCGGCTCGACCAGCTCATCCCCGGTGGAGATCACCGCCACGCGCAACCGCTTGAAAACAGGGAGGTCAGCCAGCCCCACGGCGGCACAAAGCGCCAGATCGGCAGGGGTCAGAACGCGCCCCGCCTCCAGCACGGTCGCGTCCGCCTCGACATCCTCACCGGCGCGCCGCGTGTTCGCGCCCGGCTTTAGCCCCCCACGAAAGGCGATGCGCCCCTGCCCGAGTGTCACGTCCTCCTGCAATACCACCGTATCGACGCCCTCTGGCAGCGCCGCGCCGGTCAGTACCCGCACGGCATGGCCCGGCGGCACGGCGCCCCGATAGGGCATCCCGGCCGCCGCGCGCCCCTCCACCAGCGGCAACACCTGATCGCCCTCGCCGAGCGACGCATGGGCAAACCCATAGCCATCCACCGCCGTGTTCGCCTCCGGCGGGTTGGCGCGCCGCGCCACCACCGGGGCCGCCAGCACCCGCCCCGCCGCGTCGCCGAGCGGCAACCGCTCCTGCCCCACCACCGCGCGCAGCCGGTCGCGCAGCATCGCCAAGGCGTCATCCACCGGCGTCCAGTCCACGCCCGCAGGCAGTGCGAAACAATCGTCGCGCAAGGGGGGCGGTTTCAGGGGGTCGTCGCAGGCTTTCATCAATTCCTCCTCGTGGCCCAGGCCGAGAATCCAGCCCTCCTCGGGCGCCTCCACCGCCAGCATGATGGCGAGGCGGTCGCGAGGCAAGCGGTCCATCGCACGCGCCATCAACCGCACCTGGTGCGCGTCGCGAATGCCGCCCGCCGCCTCGGCCCGTTTCACGGCCCCGTTAATGAGCCCCGGCCATGTCTCGACCAGCGCTACCGGCGCGTCGAACGGCTCGAACGGCCAGACCGCCACCTGCCCGGAAAACCTGCGCCGCAGGCGACCCAGCACCGGCAGCCCGGTCAGCACCTGCCCGCCGACAGCCCCCGCGCCGCCCATCTGCCAGCATGAAAAGGCGCCCGGCGCACGCGCATCCGCCACGCGCCGCTCGGCCATTCCATGCCCCGTGCGCGTATCCTTGCGCGGCAGGCCAGCAATATCGCGCCTCAGCCCGTTGAACCAGAACGGCCCCACCCCGGGAAAGCGCGCGTTGATTTCGGCCGCCACGTCGAAACGGTTGTTCGCTTTCGGCGTGTCCTCGATCCGGTCCTCCAGCCAATCCCAGACGGCAAAGGGATCGGCGTGGCCCGTCAAGGTCGCGGAAAACCCCGCCGGAAAACCGAAGGGAAAATCCACCCCGATGAGCAGCCTGCGCCCCGCCGCGCGCTCGCCCTCGATCAGCGCGGCGAGCGCCGCTTCGGCCTCGTCCCGGTTGCGCAGGTAGCGCGGGTCTTCCTCCACCTCGCCCCGCACGACCCCCAGCCAGATCGCGTCGCGTCGCGGGCGCGGGCCGGTATCGTTACCCCCGGACCAGTCGAGCATCGCGACCGTGTCGAATGGGGTCAAAGCCCCACCTCTGCGAGAATGAAATCCGCGATACCCCCCGTATCGTCCAGATCGAACACCGGCCGGTCCAGATCGAGAGGCACGTCGCTCGCCACCGCGCGGATCGTCGGATCATCCGTGGCGATCATCGCGTTGCCCGTTTCGGCGCGGAACGCCTCGACCTTGGGGTGGCGGTCGCGCTTGTAGCCCTCGATCAGCACCAGATCGACGGGGCTCAGCTTCTGCAACAGCGCCTCCAGCGCGGGCTCGCCCTCACCGCGCATCTCGTGCATCAGCGCAAAGCGGTTGCGCGAGGCCAACAGCACCTCGGTCGCCCCCGCGACCCGGTGGCGATGGCTGTCCTTGCCCGGATGATCGACGTCAAAGCTGTGATGCGCGTGCTTGATCGTCGAGACCGAGTAGCCCCGCGCGGTGATCTCGGTCACCAGCCGCTCCATCAGCCCGGTTTTCCCTGCATTTTTCCAGCCGGTGACACCGTAGAGCCTCATGCCCCTGCCCTCCTCTGCGCGAGGTCCAGGTCCCCGGGCGTGTTGACGTTGAAAAAGGCGTCCGGATCCTCGAATAGCGCCTCGCACCCGCCATGCTTGTCGGTCCAGAGCACGATCTTGCGCAGGCCACCCTCCAGAGCGGCGCGCAGATCGTCGCGCAGCGCCACGGGCCAGAGGCCGAAGGTGGGGTGGCGCACCTGCCCGCCGCGGCTCATAGACTTGGTCTCTTCCGCGCCGCGCGGCGTGGCTGCCAGCACCAACGGGTGATCCATCCCCTCCGCAGCCGCCTGGAAGCGCGCCACGAGGTCACGGGGAAAGAACGGCGTGTCGGCAGCCACAGTCACGATGGCCTCAGCCCCATTGCCCGCGGCCCAGTCGAGCCCGGCAAGCACCCCCGCCAGCGGCCCGGGAAAACCCTCGACCGGGTCGGGCAGAACCGGAAGGCCGAACCGTGCGAACCGTGTCGCATCGCCATTGGCGTTGAGCGCCAGCGCACCCGCCTGCGGTGCAAGCCGGTCGAGGACATGATCGAGGATCGTCGCCTCGCCAAGCGGCAGCAGCCCCTTGTCGCCACCGCCCATCCGCGTGGCCTGTCCGCCCGCGAGGATCACGCCGGGCGGAGCGCTCATCCTTGGGCGCTCTTGCGGCGATGCTTCGGGCTTTCCTCGGCCACGCTCGCGGGGTCGGCGTCGCGCAGGACCCGGTCTTCCCCGCTCAGGCAGACAAACCGCCGCCCGCGCATCCGGCCAATCAGCGTGAGCCCCACCTCGCGCGCGATTTCCACCCCCCAGGCGGTGAAGCCCGAGCGCGAGGCCAGCACCGGAATGCCCATCAGCGCGGTCTTGATCACCATCTCCGAGGTCAGTCGCCCGGTGGTGTAGAGCGTCTTGTCGTCCGGGCGCACGCCTTCGGAGAACATCCAGCCGGCGATCTTGTCCACCGCGTTGTGGCGGCCGACATCCTCCATGTAGACGAGCGGGCGCGCTCCCTGGCACAGCACCGTGCCGTGGATCGCCCCTGCCTCGAGATAGAGCGACGGGGTGCGGTTGATCTTGGCGGCCAGCGCGTAGAGGTCCGATGTGCGCACCTCCACCTGCGGCAGACGCACCTCCTCCAGCCCCTCCATCATGTCGCCGAAGACCGTGCCCACGGCACAGCCACTGGTGCGGGTCTTCTTTTTCAGCTTTTCCTCGTAGGACGTCTGTCCGTCGGTGCGCACCACCACCGTTTCCAGGTCGTCATCGTAATCTACACCGCGCACCACCTCATCCGGCGCCAGCATCCCCTGATTGCGCAGGAAGCCGAGCGCGAGATACTCGGGATAATCCCCGATGGTCATCGCCGTCACGATTTCCTGACCGTTGAGAAAGATCGTCAGGGGCCGTTCCTCGACCACCGAGATGTGCGCAGGATTTCCCTCGTGATCCACCCCCTCGACCGCGCGGGTGAGCCGCGCCGCACCGGGATCGGGCGCGATGAGATAGTCCGGAATATCGCTTTGAGCGGTCAATTGAATCTCCTCCTCGCATCCGATAGGCCAAGGGCGCAACCAGCCCGGAGCGCCCCCGACAGTGTCCAGCCAAAGCACCAATTCGCCCTATTGGCAAGGCGTGCGCGACGGCGCGCCCTTCATCCTCGTGATCGTGCCGTTCTCGATGCTGTTCGGCGTGGTCGGTACCGAGGCGGGACTGCACATCGCGGAAACGATGGCGTTTTCCGTGCTGGTGATCGCGGGCGCGGCGCAGTTCGCGGCGCTGCAACTGCTGACCGACAACGCGCCGACGCTCATCGCGCTCGTCTCGGCGCTGGCGGTCAACCTGCGCATGGCGATGTACTCGGCCTCGCTCACCCCGTGGCTCGGGGCGGCGCCGCTGTGGCAGCGCGCGATCGCAGCCTACTTCACCGTCGATCAGAGCTATGCCTGCGCGGTGGTGAAATTCGAGCAGGAGCCGCACTGGTCGGTGCCCGCGCGCCTGGCCTACTTCTTTGGCGTTGTCACACCGATCTGCCCGCTTTGGTACGTGTTCACCCTCGTCGGCGCACTGGTCGGCAACGCGGTGCCCACGGGGCTGCCGCTCGATTTCGCGCTGCCCATCACCTTTCTCGCGATGATCGGTCCGATGCTGCGCACCCCCGCCCACATGGTGGCGGCGCTGGTGTCGGTGACGCTGGCGTTGGCGCTGGCGTGGCTGCCCTACAACCTCGGGCTGCTGCTGGCGGGGATCGCGGGCATGATGGCGGGTGCGCAGGCCGAGGTCGTGCTCGAACGCCGCAAGGAGGGCCGGACATGATCGAAGGACCCGCCCTGTGGCTCTTCATCGCCGCGCTCGGCCTCGGAACGTTCGGGCTGCGCTTCGTCTTTCTCGGGCTCATAGGCGACCGCCCGCTGCCCGCCTGGCTGCTGCGGCACCTGCGTTACACGGCGGTGGCGGTGCTGCCGGGGCTGGTCGCGCCGCTGGTTGTCTGGCCCGCCGCCACCGGCGGCACGCTCGACGCCCCGCGCATGGCCGCCGCCCTCGTCACCCTCTCCATCGGATATTTCATGCGCAACGTGATCTTCGCCATCTCGGCCGGCGCGCTCACGCTTTTTGCAGGTCTCGCCCTTCTGGGCTGACGGCCCCGGCTTCTCTTTGGTGAAAATACTCCGGGGGAGTCGCGCGGATGCGCGACGGGGGCAGCGCCCCCTAGTCCCGGGGGGCCGCCGCGCGTCGCAACCGGTCGTTGATCGCCCGTCCAAGGCCCCGCTCCGGAATGGGGGCCACGGCAATCCCTGCCGCACCGGTCGCGTCGAGCGCGTGGAGGTGGTGAAAGAGGTTTGCCGCCGCCTCGACCAGATCACCCGTCTCCGACAGGCTCAGATCGCCCGCCACCGCGCCGAAGCCCAGCATCGCCTCGCCTGCCTGCCGCTCCGTCGCATTGAGCCGCACCCTCGCGCCTGGCGCGTAATGCGAGTGCATCTGCCCCGGTGCGGTCAACGCGTCGGCCTCGCCACGCTGCGCGACCGGGGTACCTAGCGCCGCCTCCAGCACCTCGACCGGCACGCCGCCGGGGCGCAGCAGCACCGGATCGCCCGCCAGCCCGAGGATGGTCGATTCCACCCCCACCGGGCAGGCCCCGCCATCCACCACCGCCGCGATCCGCCCGTCCAGTCCGGCCAGCACATGCGCCGCCTCGGTTGGGCTGATCCGTCCTGAAGGATTGGCCGAAGGGGCAGCAACCGGCCCGCCGAACTCGGCCAATAGCGCCCGCGCCACCGGGTGCGCGGGCACCCGCACGGCGAGCGTCGGCAGATCCGCCGTCACCAGCGGCGACACCCTCGCGCCCTGCCGCAATGGCAACACCAGCGTCAGCGGCCCCGGCCAGAACGCGCTCGCCACGATCTCCGCCGCGTCCGACCAGTCCACGAAGTCGCGCGCGCGCTCGGCGCTATCGACATGCACGATCAGCGGGTTGAAGCGCGGCCGCTCCTTGGCCTCGAAAATCGCGGCCACCGCGCGGTCATTGGCGGCATCGGCGCCGAGGCCATAGACCGTCTCGGTGGGAAAGGCCACGAGCCCGCCCGCGCGCCAGATGGCGGCGGCGCGGGCAAAGCCTTGCGCATCCGCTTGCAATGTTTCGGTTGCATTTGGCATCTAGAACCCCTGACGCGGCGTTTCGCTTGCCGCCACGGCGCCACCGGCTACCCTCGGCGGGAAGAGGTTGAATACAGCCCCGCGGCCCGCTTGCCAAGCCGCGCCGGCAGGATGGAAAGGATGAGTGACAATGCCCTATCGCGCCCCTGTCGAGGATTATCGCTTTCTCTTCGAGCATGTGATCGGCCTGCCCGAGGTGGCCGCTACCGACCGTTTTGCCGAGGCAGCACCGGACATGACCGACGCGATCCTGACGGAGGCGGGGCGCATGTGCGAGGAGGTGCTCAGCCCGTTGAACCGCGCGGGCGACCTGCACCCCGCGCACATGGAGAATGGCGTGGTGCGGACCTCGCCCGGTTTCGCCGACGGCTACCGCGCGATCGCCGAGGGTGGCTGGATCGCGATCAGTGCGGACCCTGATCACGGCGGCATGGGGCTGCCTATGGTGCTGACCACGGCGGTCAACGAGATGATGGCAGCGGCCTGCCTGTCGCTGCAACTCGCCCCCTTGATGACACAAGGCCAGATCGAGGCGATCGAGCATCACGCGAGCGACGAGTTGAAGGCCCTCTACCTGCCCAGACTCGTAAGCGGGGAATGGTCGGGCACCATGAACCTGACCGAATCGCAGGCAGGCTCGGACGTGGGCGCGCTGCGCACCCGCGCCGAGCCCAATGGTGACGGCACCTATGCCATAACGGGCCAGAAGATCTACATCTCCTGGGGCGATAACGATTTCACGGAAAACGTCTGCCACCTCGTGCTCGCGCGGCTGCCCGACGGTGTGCCGGGCACCAAGGGGATCAGCCTGTTTCTGGTGCCCAAGTTCATTCCCGATCCGCAAGGAAATCCCGGCGAGCGCAATGCGCTGAGCGTGGTCAGCCTCGAACACAAGATGGGCCTGAACGGCAGCCCCACCTGCGTGATGCAGTATGACGGCGCAACCGGCTGGCTCGTGGGCGAGCCACATCAGGGCATGCGTGCGATGTTCACCATGATGAACAACGCCCGCCTCGGCGTGGGCGGACAAGGCGTGGGCGTGGCCGAGGCGGCCTATCAACACGCCCTCGCCTATGCGCAGGAGCGCCGACAGGGACGCACCCCGGTCGGCGATGGAAGCGGCACGATCATCGACCACGCCAATGTGCGCCGGATGCTGGCCTCGATGCGCGCCGAGACCTTCGCCGCGCGCGCCATCGCGCTGGCCTGCGCCAAGGCCACCGATATGGAGACCGCGACCGGCGCCGATCACTGGCGGGCACGCGCCGCGCTGCTCACGCCTATCGCCAAGGTCTGCGGCACCGAGACCGGCATCAATGTGGCCAACACCGGCGTGCAGCTTCACGGCGGCATGGGCTATATCGAGGAGACGGGCGCGGCGCAGTATCTGCGCGACGTGCGGGTGACGGCGATCTACGAGGGCACCAACGGGATCCAGGCGATGGATCTCGTGGGCCGCAAGCTCGCCGACGGGGGCGAGGCCGTGCTGGCGCTGATCGACGAGATCGAGGCACAGGCCGAGGGCGCGCGCACTACCCTGCCAGACCTTGCCGGGCCGGTCTGGCAGGCGACCGAGAGCCTGCGCGAGGCCACCGACTGGATGCTCGCACAATCCGACATGACCGAGCGCTTTGCCGGGGCGATGCCATACCTGCGCGGCTTTGCCCGGGTGCTGGGCGCGCATTTCCACCTGCGCGCGGCGCAGGCCGAGGGTGGGGACGGCCCTCGCACGCGGCTCGCACGGTTCTACGTCACCCGGCTCCTGCCCGAGCACGCGGGCCATTTCGCCCATGCCTGCGCCGGGGCGGGCGACCTCTATGCTCTCACGCCCGGGGATTTCACGGTCTGATGGACGGGGGAGAGATCATCCGCCACCCGTGGGACAGCCCCCCACCGGAGGGCTGCGCCACCGAGGTCGCGCCCGGCGTGCTGTGGCTGCGCCTGCCGCTGCCAATGGTGCTCGACCATGTCAATGTCTACGCGCTCGACGAGGGCGATAGCTGGACCATCGTCGATACCGGCATCCACTCGCGCAGGGCCGTGGCACTGTGGGAGACGATCCTTGCAGGCCCCTTGCAGGGAAAGCCGGTGGGCCGGGTGATCCTGACCCATCATCACCCCGACCATGTCGGCATGGCGGGCTGGCTGATGGAGCGGTTCGGAGCGGCGCTGTGGGCCTCGCGGACAAGCTGGCTAATGGCGCGGATGCTGATCCTCGACGTCGAGGAGCGGCCCACGCCGCAGGCGCTGGAATTTTCGCGCGCGGGCGGCATGGACCCCGACATATTCGAGGCCCGCGCGCAGCAGCGCCCCTACAATTTCTCCGACACCTGTGCGCCCCTGCCCGTGGGTTACACGCGCGTGAGGGACGGCGCGGTGATCCGCGCAGGCGGGCGCGACTGGGACGTGCATTTCGGCGGCGGGCACGCGCCCGACCATCTGACACTCTGGTCCCGCGACGACGCGTTGGTGATCGCCGGCGACCAGATCCTGCCCGGCATCAGCCCCAATATCGGCGTCTACCCCACCGAGCCCGAGGCCGACCCTCTGTCGGACTGGCTCGCCGCCTGCGCCCGGCTGGCCGAGCACGCGCGCGAGGATCACCTCGTGCTGCCAGGGCACAAGCTGCCCTTTACCGGGCTGCCGCTGAGGATGCGGCAACTGGCTGGAAACCACCACGCCGCGCTCGACCGGCTGCGCGATTTCCTGATCGAGCCGCACACCGCCGCCGACTGCTTTCCGCTATTGTTCAAGCGGCGGGTGGAGGCCGGAACCTACGGGCTTGCACTGGTGGAATCCGTTGCGCATCTCAACCACCTGATGCACGCTGGAGAGGTGACCCGCTGGCGGCGCGCAGACGGTGCGTGGCTCTGGAAGGTTCGCGATCAGGAACAGCCGGGGTGCCCATGACCGACCGTATCGAGACCACCGCCGAACATGCCGAGGCAGCCGCCATGCCGCGCGCCCACGAGGTGCATTCCAAGCCCGGCCAGCCCTGTATCGAGACAGCGGCGAAAGCGCTCAAGAACGGCCCGGCAGAGGACAAGAGCCCCGCCCGCTGGGCCTATGAGCGGCTCATCCTCTACATCCGCAATTTCGAGGAAACGCTCGACGAGGCGCACGAGGTGGCGATGGGCTTTGCCGGGTCGGACGCTGGCACCATTCACATCGAGGGGATGGGCTATTTCGACCCCGATATCGTCACCTTCTACGGTCAGGACCAGCTGGGGATGCGCACGCAGCTTGTCCAGCATGTCAGCCAACTCAGCGTGATGCTGCGCGCGCTGCCCAAGCAGGTCGAGGAGGCCCCGCCCACGCGCATCGGCTTTCGTCTCGCGCAGGATATCGAGGCCGAGTGAGCGCCGCCCACGTCTTGGCGCGTGACAGCGCGCCGGAAATGCAGTAATTCGCTCCCGACCCGGAGTTCAAAGACAAGAGGACCGCAGGACATGGCCGACCACAAGCATGGCGAAATGGATACCACCGTTCAGGAAAAGACCTTCGAGGGTTTTATCAAGATGACCGTCTGGTCGGTCGTCGGCATAGCCGTCTTCCTGATCTTTCTCGCGATGGTCAACGCCTGACCCTTAGTCGGACCGGGGGACAATATGCGGTCGATCCTTCTGGCGCTTGGCGCCGCACTGTTTCTGGCTGGCTGTGCAGCCGAATCGGTCCTCTCGACGCGGGAGGAGGTGGCGCACGCGGCCTATCGCCATGACGGGCCGCCGCGGCTGACCCTCTACACGATGATCAACAACCGCAGCGGCGCGGGCGCGCATTCCGCGCTGATGATCAACGGCCCGCAGCGGGTGATCTTCGATCCCGCCGGCTCGTTCAACAGCCTTCGCTCGCTGCCCGAACGCGATGACGTGCTCTACGGCATCACCCCGGCGGTGGCGGACGTCTATACCCGCTACCACGCACGCAAGACCTATCACGTACGTATCCAGCAGCTCGACGTGTCGCCGGAACTGGCCGCGCGCGCCATCCGACTGATCGAAGCCAACGGCCCGGTGCCCTCGGCGCAATGCTCGCTGGCGACATCGCGCATTCTCGGAGAGCTGTTTCCCGGCCGGGTGCGCAGCGCGTGGTTCCCGAAGAAGACCGCCGACGATTTCGCGCAGATCCCCGGCGTGACCGAGGAAACGCTCTACGAATACGACAGCGACGATAATTCAGGCGTGCTCGCCGCCTGGGACCCCGAGCGCTTTCGCGCGCAGTAGCGTGGTCCGGGCATCCCGCCCCGTGGCCGGTGAAGGTAAAAGCAATCCTCCAGGTTCGCGGCAAACTGTCGGCCGGCGGGTCTTCGTGGCGCGCGAAATCGTGTCCCACTCTTGAGCAACATGCATTAGACTGTTCGCGTCATGCCCAGCCTCTGTCGCGATTGCCTGCACCCGTTCGAGCGCGCCCCGCGCTGCCCCGCCTGTGGCAGTCCCCGGATCGTGGCGCATCCCGAATTGTGGGAGTTGAGCATCGCGCACATGGACTGCGACGCATTCTACGCAAGCGTGGAAAAGCGCGACAATCCCGAGCTTGCACACAAGCCCGTCATCATCGGCGGCGGGCGGCGCGGTGTGGTCTCGACCGCCTGCTATGTTGCGCGCATCCGCGGCGTGCGCTCGGCCATGCCGATGTTCCAGGCGCTGCGGCTGTGCCCCGAGGCGGTGGTGATCCGGCCACGGATGGAGACCTATGCCGAGGTGTCGCGCGCCATCCGCGCGATGATGCTCGATCTCACCCCGGCGGTGGAGCCGCTCTCGCTCGACGAGGCGTTTCTCGACCTCACCGGCACCGCGCGATTGCATGGCGCACCGCCCGCCGTGGTTTTGGCGCGGCTCGTCCGGAGGATGCGCGACGAGCTTGGGCTCACAGGCTCCATCGGGCTGAGCCACAACAAGTTCCTCGCGAAAATCGCCTCGGACCTCGACAAGCCGCAGGGGTTCTCGGTGATCGGGCGCGCCGAGACCGCCGATTTCCTGCGCGAGCAGCCGGTGAGCCTGATCTGGGGGGTGGGCCAGGCCACGCGCGCGGCCCTGCACGACGCCGGCATCCGCAGCTTTGCCGACCTGCTGAGATGGGAGCGGTCCGATCTCGTGGCCCGTTTTGGGTCAATGGGGGATCGGCTGTGGCACCTCGCGCGGGGACAGGACCGCAGGCGCGTCACGGCGAACGCGCCAGTCAAGTCGATCTCGAACGAGACCACCTTCGGCGAGGATATCGCCGATCCCGACCTGCTCGACGGGCACCTGTGGCGGCTGTCGGAAAAGGTGGCGGACCGGGCCAAGGCGCGCGCGCTCGCGGGGCGGGTCGTGACGCTCAAGCTCAAGCACAGCGACCATCGGATCATCACCCGCAGGCACGCCCTGCGCGAGCCCACGCAACTGGCCGACACGCTATATCGTGCGGCACGCGGGTTGATGGACCATGTAACCGCCGGGGCGGCGTGGCGGCTTGTCGGGGTGGGGCTGTCGGATCTCGTGGCCGCGGCAGAGGCTGATCGCGCGGGCGATCTTCTCGACCCCGCAGCGCCGCGCCGCGCCAAAGCGGAGCGCGCCACCGATGCTATCCGCGCGCGTTTCGGCCCGGACGCGATCGTAAAGGGGCGGTCGCTACGGTAGGGCACGCCGCTCGTGAGCGGACTTCGGTTCCGAACTCCCGGTAAAGCTATATTGCAACCCTGCGACGCGATACTGCGAATGAACCGCGTAGATCAGCCCGCGAGATCACTCTCGGCCATTCGACGCGCGGCGTCTCGCATTCTGACATCGGGCGCGGCCCCAGGATCGGTTTCGGCCAGAGCCGTCGCCAGGGTCTGATGGCCAATCTCGTAATTCTGCTGGCCCTTGGTCCAGTCCAGAAAATTGGCGCGCGGTGCGGTCGGCAACTTGACGAGGATGTCGCGGCCCATGTCCATCCGCCCTGTCTCGCGTCGGGAGTTGATGATCATGGACCGGGACAGGATCGAGGGGATGCGCGGGAACCGGTTCTTGCGGCTACGCTTGAACAGGAAGCCGCGCAGCGCGCCCAGACGTCCGGGCAGAGCATCATAATCCGCCTGCACCTGCCAGTTGCTGCCATTGTTGAAATCAAAGACGATACTCGGCCCCGATTTGACCTGTCGCATCGTCTCCAACGGCACGTTCTCCAGCAACCCGCCATCAATCAGCACCTCCCCCTCGCCGGTCAGGATGGGCGGAAGAAGCGCGGGGATGGAGCCGGAGGATCGCACGGCTTTCCATAACGGTCCGGCCCGGTGGACATGGATATCGTTGCGCGACAGGTTGGACGAGACCGCGAAGAACGGCATCGCCAGATCCTCGATCAGGCCATCGCCGAAGAGCTTGGCCAACTGCGCATCGAATATGCGGTGATCGAGTACCGAGTAGAGCGGCACATTAAGACGGTTCATCGCGCGGCTGGTCACGAATATCTCGTTGCAGCGGCGCATGATCTCTTCGACCGGAAGCGCCTGCGCGATGGCCGCCGCCATCGCCGCCCCGAAGCTGGTGCCGCCGATGTAGTCCACGGGAATGCCGGCCTCGGACATGGCACGCAAGGCACCCACATGCGCGGTTCCGAACGCACCGCCGCCGGCCAGCACGACGCCCACGGCACGGTCGCCGGACAGGCGATCACTCGGCAGCGAGCGGCATCGCCTGCGCGCGCCCGATCTCGGTGATCTCTTGGATAACACCGCACATAAGCCGCCGGAATGCCTCGAAATTTCCGTTTGGACGGATCAGCCGCTCGTTCATGTAGAGCGCGCGGTCGATCTCGATCTGAACGGCGTGGCGCCCGCGCGAGGGGCGCCCGTAGGCCTGCGTGATATAGGCCCCGGCAAAGGGCGTGTTGCGCGTGACCATGAGCCCGGCACGGGTAAAGGCGGCTTCGATCCGGTCCACGATCTCGCCGTCGGCCGCCGCGCCGAACCGGTCGCCCAGCACGACCTCGGGGCGGCGGAGGCCGCGGCTCGCGACCGAGTCCATCGCCTCGTGGGGCATGGAGTGGCAATCTATCAGGATCGCCTGCCCGAACATCAGGTGCGCCTGGTCCAGCTGGCCCTGCAGCGCCTCGTGATACGGGTGCCAGAAGTCGTCGATGCGGTGGCGGGCCTCGGCGAGGGTGATCTTGCCGGAATAGATCGCGCGACCGTTGGCGACGACGCGGGGGATGACGCCGAGGCCCGAGGCGATGCGGGGGTTGTGGCCCTGCCGGCTGACCCCCTCGATCAGCGCCGGGTCAAGCTCGTCCGGGCTTCGGTTGAGATCGACATATGCGCGCGGCGCCCCCGCCCGCAAGAGCGGCGCGCCGGCCCGTGGGGCACTGTCAAACAGTTGATCTACATAGGCATCTTCGGATGAGCGCACCGAATGTTCGTTGAGCCGCGTGCGCCGCAGGAAGGACCACGAATAGTCCCGCCCGCTATGCGGAGAGGCGAACACCACCGACGTGGTGCGGCGCTCGGGGTGGGTGAGATGATACGCGGCCTTGGGCATCGGGGACTCCTCGGGGGATATAATAGACGGAAATCGCAGCGCTAAAAGCCCTTGATCCCTCCCCCGACTCCTTTTATACGCCAGCGGACCGGCGCGGAATTCCGCGCCCCTCTTTGTTACGGGGGGCGGGGGGCCGGGTCAGGGCGATTAGCTCAGCGGTAGAGCACTTCGTTGACATCGAAGGGATCACAAGTTCGAACCTTGTATCGCCCACCATCGAATTATCGTTGCGTGTCAAGCACGTAACACCCGCAACCCCAGGTGCGCCGGCGCGTGCCGCGACAGACAGGAGACGACCATGAAGGTGCGCAATTCGCTGCGTTCTCTGAAGAACCGGCACCGCGATTGCCGTGTCGTGCGCCGCAAGGGCCGCGTTTACGTCATCAACAAGACCCACCGCAAGTTCAAGGCGCGGCAGGGCTGAAACCGGGCTGAGACCGGGCCCGCAGCGGCCCGTCCCTCGCCACGAAGCTACAGGTTCGGGGCGTGAACCGCACGGTTCGCGCCCTTTCGCGTGCGCGGGGGTAACGATTTGTTCACCGCCCCGCGCGAGGCTGTCCGTCCCAATCCAGAGGACGGCCATGACCGAGCAGATATTTCCCCCCGTTCCCGAGATCACCATCGAGACGCTGCGCCGCTCGCTGGGTGCCTGCCTCGACGAGGTGCGGCTGAGCGGGCAGCAGCGGATCGTGATGCGGCGCGGGCATCCGGTGGCGGGGCTCGTGACGGTGACGGAGGCGCGGGCGCTGTGGACCCTCGACCACGAGAGCGCGGTCTATTCCGAATGGCGCATGAGAGAACGCCTCGACACCCTCGCCCGCCGCCGCGATGCCGTGAGCCGGCAGGCCGAGGCGGAGCGAAGGGCGGCGTTCGAGAGGGGGGTGTTGGGGAGGTGAAGGGGGGGCCTAGCAGTGGCCATACTCAGGAACGTTACGAATGCCGGGAGTCAGCCCCAAGGACGACATTCATTCTGCGTGTCCACAAGCTGGCCCATCCGCAGGCACGGCGGTCTTCGGATACTCACTGCGCATGCGAACGCACCCTAGTCTCAACACGGAAGCGGACATTGTGCTAAGGTCACCCTGACTACAGCCTGTACTGCCAGGAAAACACTTCACTCATCAATTGCCTGAATGCTTGTTGGTGCGTGCAGCATTGTTTCTGCATCGGTCTTTGGAGTGTATAGGAGAACCGCCGCTGGGACTTTAAGGTGGTCATATACAGCCGCCGCGAGATAGGCTTGCGGCCTATCTGAAGTATGGAAAACACTGCAGAAGCATGCATTTGCGATGTGGCAAATGTCCGCTTGTCCTCCAGAAAAATCAATCCTCGCTCTCTCCGTATCCTTCCGATGTTTTGGCTCCCTCCAATAACCAAGTAGGAACAAGAGCTGCGCGAGCCGATAAACTTTCTCCCAACTTGGATCAACTAGATGCGCATCAGCGCGATTTGAAGGTATGCGAGACGGCCCTCCAAGAAACTCCTCAACCAAAACAGAGGTGCCATCGTGTTGTTTTGCTGCTTCAATGATCCGTTCAACAGCACCCGTTCCAGTAAAGTTGTTGATGCGGGCAGGATCCAACTGTTCAAGCCGAATGCCATCCTCTTGGCTCAATTGTTCCAAGAGATCGTTCTGGGCTTTGCGGGCATGCGTCTTCTTCGCTTCTGCCTCGCGCGTGACCATTTCCGCTAATTCGGGAGGGAACTCTGAAACATCAAAATCCAGCAGCCGATCAAGGTCTGTCAGCGCCATTTTGGATACGTCCTCAAAGGATGTTGTTTCAATTCCGCCAATAAGCTTCTGAAGAAAGTCACCAAGTCCGAAGCCGCCGACAGATAAGAAATTCTGCATATCTTCGTGGATTTGCCTGCGTTCATCGCGGTTCTTGACAGTTATCCTGAAGTCCGTTGGCGTGCTTCCTACGGTGTCGGAAATTGTCTCAAGAAATCTGGCGCCGACTGCGTCAAGCTGTATGTCTAATTCTTCTCTTTTCGTCTCGTTGCGTGCCCCGAGAAGCTCTTGGATGGTCTGAGTGGAATAGCAAGGAATACAAGAGTCCGATTGGCCAATGGCCTGTCCCAACGATGACATCTGCCCACCGAGAAGATGGTTCCACGAAGATGTGTCGAGGTAAATGGTAAGTTTAACCATATAAGTATCCTTTTTGTGAGCCGCAAAATGCGTGCGGCTACAAAAGACGCGTCGTCGTATGAGGTGTTGGCCTCGTATTGTCCGATCCGCGTTATTGACGAGCGGCGGCGTTGAGCAGTTGTGGTGTGGGGGGACGGATTTGCACCGTCCCCTCGCGGTCTACCAGCTCAAACCCAGGGCCGATCCGCCATCTTGTGGTTGGCGTGGCTGCTCACCCAACTAGGCCCACAGAACCGCGAGAGCATCCATACCAGTCTTAAACGTTGCTTTCATGAAGTCCTCCATCGGCAGGGTGAGATTGATGTACAAGTCCACGCAAGCCCAGAGGATGAACAGCCACGCCCCAACATCTCCGACGGTGAAACCCAAAGTCTTCAACGCTGACCTCGAACAGTCACTGTAGTGAAAATGGTGTATTTCCGGAGAAGAAGCAACGTCCGCTTTCACTTAAACTGTAGGATGGCATCCATTGATACGGTCAACGGCAGTCGTGGATCGCAGGGGGCGAAGATTTATGGCGCGACCCAAGACTTTGCAAAGTCCCCTCCCTGCGCAAACCCGACCATAATCGCGCGCGGCAAGCATAAGATGCGAGGCAATGGTGGGCTTCCCTCACGCTGCGGCTTGGGTCCGGCCCGTAACGAACCTCGGGAACGATGCGCTGAGCCGCGCGGGCGGCCGACCGTGGGTGGGCGCTGTTTCGGTCAGGCGGCGCGCTTTATGGTGCAAGATACTTCCTCGTTTGCCGCTGCTTATAGCGTTGCAAAAGCGCCCGCCCTTGGGGGCGGTCGGGCGCTCGCGCGGCGGCGTGCAGGCACGCCTTGATTCCGCGCGGGGGAGGGTTGGGCGGTCGGTGAGAGGGAGGCAGGCGCAGGGCGCGCGCTGTGACGGCGGGGCGGCGTGATTTATAGTGAAAGATACTGCTATCTTATCAACAGCTTGATACGTCGGAAAGCGCCCGCCCGTGCGGGCGGGTCATGCCGGGGGCATGCCTTCGGCATGACCGCTCGCGCGGCGGCGTGCAAGCACGCCTTGATTCCGCGCGGGGCGATCCCCCTCCCCTACCGGTTCAAATAATCCAGCCGCGCGCGGACCGACAACCCGTGCGCCTCTAGGCTCTCGGCGTTGGCCAGCGTCTCGGCGGCGGGGCCGATCCTGGCGAGGGCCTCGGGGGTCATCTTGGCCAGCGTCGTGCGCTTGAGGAAATCCATCACCGAGAGCCCGGACGAGAACCGCGCCGAGCGCGCCGTGGGCAGGACGTGGTTGGGCCCGCCGACGTAATCGCCGATGGCCTCGGGCGTCCAGGCGCCGAGGAAGATCGCGCCGGCATGGGTGATCTGCGTAGCGAGCGCGTCCGGGTCAGCGACGCAAAGCTCCAGATGCTCTGGCGCGATGCGGTTCGACAGGGCCGCGGCGGTGGCGAGGTCGGGCACGGTGATGATGGCGCCGAAGTCGCGCCAGCTTGCCCCCGCGATGGCGCGGCGCTCCAGCGTTTCGAGCCGGGCCTCGACGGCGGCGGCGACGTCGCGGGCGAGCGCTGCGTCATCGGTGATGAGGATGGCCTGCGCGCTCTCATCATGCTCGGCCTGGCTGAGCATGTCGAGGGCGATCCAGTCCGGGTTCTGGCCCGCATCGGCGATGACGAGGATTTCGGAAGGCCCGGCGATCATGTCGATGCCGACGCGGCCAAAGACCCGCCGCTTGGCCGCCGCCACGTAGGCGTTGCCGGGGCCGGTGATCTTGTCCACGGGCGCGATGCTCTGTGTCCCGTAGGCCAGCGCCGCGATGGCCTGCGCGCCGCCGACGCGGTAGATCTCGTCCACCCCGGCGAGGCGCGCGGCCAAGAGGACCAGCGGGTTGGCGCGGCCATCGGGTATCGGCACGGTGATGGCGAGGCGCGCGACCCCGGCCACCTTGGCGGGAATCGCGTTCATCAGCACCGAGGACGGGTAGGAGGCGAGGCCGCCGGGGACGTAGAGCCCCGCCGCGCCAACCGGCGTCCATCGCCAGCCGAGGGTGGCGCCGTCGGGGTCGGTCCAGCTTTCGTCCTGCGGCATCTGGCGGGCGTGGTAGGCGCGGATGCGCTCGGCGGCGAGATCCAGCGCGGCGCGCTCGGCATCGGGCACCTCGGCCACCAGCGCGTCGATCTCGGCGCTGGAGAATCGCAGGGTCTGGGGCGAGAGCGCCACCCGGTCGAATTTCGCGGTCAGCTCTATCAGCGCCGCGTCGCCGCGCGCGCGGATATCGGCGATGATCGCGGCGACGGTGTCGTCCACGTCCGCGCTGTCCTCTCGCTTGGTGCCGAGCAGGGCGGTGAACCGGGTCTCGAAATCGGGCGCCGTCGAGTCCAGAAATACAGGCATTGTGCTCTCCTTGGTCTCCAGAGCCATAGAACGTTGTGCCGGGGGTCTCAACACGTGAAGGTGAGGGAGCAAGACCAAAACATATTCACATGTCACTGATCTAGATTAATGACACACGCCCTGTGACCCGTAATGCTCGGCTATCGAATGCTCTTCGATGAAATGCGCGAATGTTTCCATGGAGGGACACACAATGACGTCGATTTTCAAGAGTGTTTCCGTGACGATTACCTGCCTTCTTGCCGGTGCTGTTCAGGCCGATGAGCTGGGCAAGGCTGAGTACATGAGTGCCTGCGCCTCGTGCCACGGAGAGAGCGCGGCCGGAGACGGCCCGCTGGCCGAGTTAATGACCGTGCCGGTGCCCTCGTTGACGGGGCTGAGCGCGGCCAATGACGGCGCGTATCCGATGCTAAACGTGATTCACACCATCGATGGTCGCCAGGGGACGCGTGGTCATGGCTACCCGATGCCCGTCTGGGGAAGCCGATTCAAGGCAGAACTGGAGAATACCGGGCCCTACGGCGCGGAGGTCCTGGTGCGGGGGCGGATCCTGTCGATCGCCTATTACCTCGAAACGCTGCAAGAGTAACGCGGCACGGGTCTCCCCGTGCCCGGGGCTTATGCGCCATGGGCACGGGGATGGATCAATCGTGTGACGGAACCTTGCCCGAGGGGGCGCGGTAGGGGCGGGTGACGTCGCGGAGCGTGACCTCCAGCGCCTCGATCTCGAGCCGGATCGCGCCGTCGCCGGCGAGCGTCAGGATCAGGTGGCCCGTGCCCTCCTCGCCCGGCTCGAACGTCACCGACAGCAGCGACAGCACGGTATCGGGATCGTCGCGGTCGATGCCCTGACTGGCCACGCCGAGCACGTTTTCCACAACCAGAAGCGATTGCGCGCGTTCCGGCCCGTGACGCTCGCGGCCCTCGTCCTCCCAGCGGAAGCGGTTGAGGAGCAGCGCGAAGCGGTGACGGCGCGCCTGCCAGCGCATTTCGGTGATGGGAAACACGGCGTCTTGCGCCAGTGCCGAGATCACCTTGAGATCGTCAGGGTCGAAGGCGCCCAGATTGAGCGGCGTCTCGCGCCCGTCCTCGAACGTGGCATCGTCGGTCATTGGCCGGTAATCCTTTCGATTCTGGCGCCTACGCCGCCCAGCTTTTCCTCGACGCTCTCGTAGCCGCGGTCAAGGTGGTAGACGCGGTTGACGATGGTCTCGCCCTCGGCCGCGAGCCCCGCGAGGATGAGCGAGACGGAGGCGCGCAGGTCGGTGGCCATCACCGGCGCGCCCTTGAGCGTCTCGACGCCGGTGACGGTGGCGGTGCCGCCCTGCACGTCGATCTGCGCGCCCATGCGCATGAGTTCGGGTGCGTGCATGAAGCGGTTCTCGAAGATGCGTTCCTCGAGCACCGAGGTGCCCTGGGCCGTGCACATGAGCGCCATCATCTGCGCCTGAAGATCGGTGGGAAAGCCGGGGAACGGCGCGGTCACCACATCGACGGCGCGCACGCGGCCGTTGCGGCGCGCGACGGTGAGGCCGGCCTCGGTCTCGGTCACGTCGATGCCCGCCTCGTCGAGCTTCTCGCAGAAGGCGGCCAGCAGGTCGATCCGCCCGCCAAGGCAAGTCACCTCGCCGCCGCAGATCGCGGGGGCGAGCATGTAGGTGCCAAGCTCGATGCGGTCGGGCACGACCGCGTGGGTGGCGCCACCGAGCCGGTCCACCCCCTCGATGGTGATGGTGTGCGTGCCCTCACCCTCGATCTGCGCGCCCATCTTGCGCAGGCATTGCGCGAGATCGACGATCTCGGGCTCGCGCGCGGCGTTGTCGATCACCGTGGTGCCGCGCGCCAGCGTCGCGGCCATCAGCGCGTTTTCCGTGGCCCCGACCGAGACCATGGGAAACGTGACCCGGCCGCCCCGCAGCCCGCCGGGGGCGCGGGCGTGCACGTAGCCGTCGCGCAGGTCGAGCTCGGCGCCCATCGCCTCTAGCGCCTTGAGGTGCAGGTCGACGGGGCGCGCACCGATGGCACAGCCGCCGGGCAGCGACACCACCGCGTGCCCGTCGCGCGCCAGCATCGGGCCGAGCACGAGGATCGAGGCGCGCATCTTGCGCACGATGTCGTAATCCGCGCGGTGGTTGGTTATGCTATGCGACGACAGCGTCAGCACCTGCCCGCCCTGCATCTGCGCCACCTCTGCGCCGAGCGATTCCAGCAGCGTGCTCATGGTGCGGATATCCGACAGGCGCGGCGCGTTGGTCAACGTCAGCGGCTCTTCGCTCAGCAGCGTGGCGGGCATCAGCGTGAGGCACGCGTTCTTGGCCCCGGCAATGGGAATCTGCCCGTGAAGCGGCCCGTTGCCGGTGACGACGATGGAATCCATTTGGCTCTAGTCCTTCTGCTCTTCGCCGTGCCCTGCCTCGGTGTGCCCGGCCTCTCCGGCGGCCCGCGCACGCATCTGTGCCTTGCGCCGTGCGAGATTGGCCTTGAGGGCGGATTTGAGCCTGTCCCCGCGCTCTTTCGGCGCGGCTTTGCGGGTTTCTGGCTTGGGTTTATCGCTCATGCCCCCCCTCTTACAGGAGGTGCGAAATAGCGTCCAGTTACCCCTTGCGCCCCCGGCGAGAAGCGTCTAATCACCGCGCCACATCGGCGCTGCTGTAGCTCAGAGGTAGAGCACTCCCTTGGTAAGGGAGAGGTCGAGAGTTCGATTCTCTCCAGCAGCACCATGAAAACATCAAGAAAACCAAATACCTGCGAGAGATCCGCGCCTTGCGCTTGCCGACTCCTATACACGATCATTGGGGCGGGCTATCCACCTTCTCTGCCACGTCATCCGTGTAGCTTGCCAGAGATTGGTCGTCATCCTCAAAAGGACTGAGAAACCCTCTTGCTCTTCCGTAGCTAGTTTCTCCCAAGATCAATGCCGGAATTTCCTCTCGTGGCACTGATCTACTACCTCCATTCTCAAAACTGAAAGGCACACTAGCCTGAAGATTTGGCATGCCAAAGTAATTACCAACAACCGGCGGACTACCTTCAAAAAACCATCCTGATCGTCGCGCTTCCGGTAATGTAAAATCCTCGGGCAAGGATGGTTCGATCTTCAAGTGCGATATATTGCAATGGCTTAAGCTTAAATCAGAGGTCTTACGGACGTCGTGTAAAATTAGATTTGATCGAGACAAATCGCATCCGATAAATTTACAACCACCAGTAATAATAATCTTGGCGTCGGATAAATCACAACTCCAGAATATAATGTTCCTATCCACCCTGAATTGACGACCTCTGAGGCTTAGTTGATAGACCCCAAAGTGTAAGCGATCTTCCTTTATTTTATTGAAGTCATGCAAGAAATTTCCCGGAGATGATGAGGGGATTGGACGATTCAACCACTTATCATAAGCCGCCTCCATATCTTCCTCGCAAGCCGCCTTAAACGCCTCGCGGGCTGCTCTAAGGCTTTCACGATACTCTTCTTGAAAGAAGCGATAGAGAGCATTTGTGAGAAGGTTCGCGTCACCTGAGTCCTCTTTCCGCAGTCGATCAATTAGGTCAATCGCCAACTCTTTTGTTGCTCTTTCTGAAGAATTCAGAAGTTTAACCGCCGACGTTCGCCGTTCAATTGAAAGTTTCTCTGTGTCGTTGGAGAGTGCCTTTTCGATTGAGGTCAGTCTCCATAAGGCCAAAATTATTCCCCCTGGAGCAGCGGCTGTTAGCATGTAATTTCTTATGATTGCAGATCGCTCTACAGCATCTAAGGAATCGCTAGGAAGGAAGAGCAGCAAAACAGACCCAACGGAAATCAAAATGATGACCACACAAACCGTGACAAGTATCGTTAATTCTCTCATGATCCACTCGTTGCTCAGCTTCTTGCTTTATGGCAAACGCTACTTTGCCGAAAACGCGACCCAAACCTGCGTCTATCCACGCCTGACCGCCCATTAACTACAACGTAATCTCCATGATATCAAAAGCGTTCAGGCCCGATACGGTCCGGGCGGACGGAACGTGGCAAGCTTTGGTTCTAGACACCTCGAAACTACGAGCGAAGCCTTCGCGCGTCTCGCCCACACTCCTTCTAACCCGAAAAATTCATGAGAAGGCGGCGGAGGTAGCGTAACCATCTGAAACATTGTATGTTTTGGTTGTTGACGCCAAACATGCAGTTTTCAGGAGGACGACCTCCGCCATGGTCAATTCTACGTGCTCCGCACCCCGCCTGT
>NZ_JBSXOE010000043.1:0-10548 GCF_056859295.1 Roseovarius sp. B-10
CTTCGTCACCTACGCCACGCTGCGGTCCGCGGGCAAATGCGGCACCACGCGACTGAGCCAGATCCTCGACTGGATGGGCGAAGACTTTGAAGGCGTACTGGCCTTTGATGAGGCCCATGCCATGCAGAACGCGGCCGGGTCGGAGCAGGGCAGGGGGGTCAAACCCTCCCAGCAGGGCCTTGCTGGCCTCCGGCTGCAACTGGCAGCACCCCGCGCTCGCGTCTTCTACATCTCGGCCACGGGTGCCACGAGCGTCCACAACCTGGCCTATGCCGCGCGTCTCGGTCTCTGGGGGCAGGGCCCCGAATATCCCTTCCCGAGCCGCGAGGGTTTCGTTTCAGCGATGGAAGCCGGCGGCGTGGCTGCCATGGAGGTGGTCGCGCGTGATCTTAAGACGCTCGGCCTCTACACGGCGCGTGCCCTCAGTTTTGATGGGG
Organism: Roseovarius sp. B-10; assembly: GCF_056859295.1. NCBI lineage: Bacteria > Pseudomonadati > Pseudomonadota > Alphaproteobacteria > Rhodobacterales > Roseobacteraceae > Roseovarius > Roseovarius sp. B-10. Next base: position 438 of record NZ_JBSXOE010000043.1, read on the forward strand.
TGGAGTATGATGTGCTGGAACACGCGCTGACCCCGGCCCAGATCGAGGTCTATGACGCCTACGCTGGAGCGTTTCGCACGATCCACCACAATCTCGAAGCCGCGTTGACTGCGACCGGCGTCAACGACGCCTCGGGCGAGACCAATGCCTCGGCCGCACGCGCCTCGGCCAAGTCCCGCTTCGAGAGCACGAAGCAGCGCTTCTTCAACCATCTCCTGATGGGCATGAAAGCCCCGACCATCATCCGCGCGATCAAGGACGATCTGGCGGTGGGCAAGGCTTGCGTCATCCAGGTGGTCTCGACGGGTGAGAGCCTGCTGAAGCGCCGGCTTGAGGCGATGGACCCGGAGGATGAACTCGTTGAGGGGGCCTTGACGCCGCGCGATTATGTTCTGGGATACCTCGAACAGGCCTTCCCGATTCATGCGCAAAAGCTGGTCGAGATCGACGGCAACATGGTGGCGGAACCTTTGCGCGATGAAACTGGCGCGCTGGTCGTCTCGCGCGAGGCGCTTGCCCTGCGTGATGCGGCCATGATGGAGTTGATGACGCTGGCCCCGATCCCTTCGGCGCTGGATCAGATCCTCTGGGCCTTTGGCGACGAGGCAGTTGCCGAGGTCACGGGTCGATCGATCCGGCCCCTCAAGGCCGAGGATGGACATCTCTTCATCGAGAAGCGCGCCGCCAGCAGCAATTCGTCGGAGACCCAAGCCTTTATGGATGGTGAGAAGGACATCCTGATCTTCTCCGATGCGGGCGGCACGGGCCGATCTTACCATGCGGCGCAAACGGCGAAGAACCAGAAACGACGCCGGCACTACCTGTTGGAGCCCGGCTGGCGCGCCGATGCGGCCATCCAGGGGCTCGGCCGCACGCATCGCTCTGCCCAGGTCAGCGCGCCCTTCTTCCGGGTCTGCACCTCGGATGTGCATGGCGAGAAGCGCTTTACCTCGACGATAGCCAAACGCCTCGACCAGCTGGGGGCCTTGACCAAGGGTCAGCGCGAGACCGGCTCGCAGGGCATGTTCCGCGAGGAGGACAATCTCGAAAGCCCGATCGCGCGGGCGGCGCTGCGTGGGTATTTCGCCGATCTTGCCGCCGGGCGGGCAGAGGCGATGAGCTACGAGAGCTTCACCGACTGGACAGCCCTGCGGCTGATCGACAAGGACAGGGTGCTGCTTGAGGAGCTTCCCCCGATCCAGCGGTTTCTAAACCGGGTGCTTGCCCTGCCCATCCACATGCAGAACGCGCTCTTTGCCGAGTTCATGCGCCGGATTGCTGATCAGACCGAACGGGCGCGCGCGGCGGGCACGCTCGATCTCGGCGTCGAAACCCTGCGCGGCGAAAAGATCGAGCAGGTCTCCACAGAGGATCTCTGGACCTGCCCGAAATCCGGCGCGGTGACGCGGATCATCGGGCTGGAGGTCACCGACCCGGTCCACGTTCTTGGGGCCGAAGAGGCCATATCGCGCAATCTGGATAAGCTGCCGATGGTTAATCGCGCCTCCGGCCGCGCGGCGCTCATCTCGGCGCGGCCCATGCAGATGTATGACGAGGACATTGTCACGCTGATGCGCAAGGCGGTGCGGCCAAACGGGTCGAGCTATCTTGAAGAGGCACGGTTCGAGTCCTCGGCCTGGGAAGACATTGGAAGGCCCGAGTTTGCACGGCTTTGGGATGCCGAGGCTGCGTCCCTGCCAAAGACTACCACAACCAAGCTCTACCTGCTGACCGGGCTGCTGCTGCCGATCTGGAAGGACATTCCGACCACCAATGAGCGCATCTACCGGGTCACGTCCGATGGGGCGACCGCCATGATCGGGCGCACGCTGAGCGAGGAAGGTGCGGCCGCGCTGCGCGCCCGCTTCCTCGTGTCCAACCCGCAAACACCGCAGGAGATGTTGACCGCCGCCCTCGGCACCACCGCGCCTGTCGATCTGGGCCGGGGTCTGACCCTGACCCGTCGCCGTGTCGCAGGCGAGATGCGCCTCGAGCTCTGCGGTGCGGATCGGGGCATGATCGAAGGCCTCAAGGCCCTCGGCTGTTTCACCGAGATCATCGCCTTCCAGTTGCGGGTGTTCCTGCCGCATGGGGACGGGATCGACACGGGAAGAATTCTGGCCCGGATCGTGGGGCAGGGAGCCGCCAGAGCGGCAGAACAAGCCGCCTGAAAAGTCAAAGCGAGCTTCCGGTCGGGCGGCGTGGATCGGGATTTGGCCGATCTGCGCTTTCCGGACGCGCGCTGACCATTGCCCGGCCCGGCCCCCCAAATTCAGACGAGAGGACAGACCCATGACCAATCCCCAAATGGACTATGCCGCGCTTGCGGCTCAGTGGCGTGCAGAGCGCGAAACCACGCTGAAGGCATCCCGAACGGAGCTGCTCGCGCAACTACGTACGCTTGGCATCAGCGAGGTCACTGCCGAATACGAAGGCTATGGCGATTCCGGAAATGTCGAGGATGTGACGGTGCAGCCTGCAGACGTTAACCTGCCGGAGGCGCTTGTCACAGAAGTTGGCGACTTCGCCTGGTCGCTTGCCTATCACCATCATCCGGGGTTCGAAAACAACGAGGGCGGCTACGGCACGCTGACCTGGGACATAGCACTAGACAGCATTATCCTCGATCACGCGGACCGCTATGTCGAATGCTCGCACAGCTATGACGAGGGGCTTTGAGATGGCCCATCCGCTTCATCATGCTGAAAGCTCTGCCCGGAAATTCGGCGGGGTGCCGTCTGACTATCAGGCCGTGCACGATTGGTTTGACGCCTCGAAAGAGCACCTAGCGCTCTTCACGCACCGAGCCATGCGCCACCACGCTCAAGGCCTGTTCGAGGCCGAACGGGTTTTCGGCCTGACCCTGACCAATAGCGCGGGTCGGGACATACCCGTGCGCTGGATCGGCGAGCAGCATGTCCGCGAAGACTGTCAGGGCCGTATCCCGAGCATGGCGGACTGGCTGCGACGGATACAGCCCGAGCCATGGATGGCCAATGGCCACATCGACCGGCATTCCGGCGATGAGCCCTGCGGCGACCCAAGGGTTGCCTGGGCCTCCGAGGTCGCCGCCGGAAGAACGGTTCTTGGCCTGACGGATTGGATGGCGGCGCGCGCGACGCAAGCCACGCAAGGTGCCTGACAGCTCTCGGCCGTTGGCCAAACAAATGCTGCATGGAAGCCCGGTTGGACGACCGGGCTTCTTGCGTCGTTTCCCCACCATTCTTCGTAAGGAGGATCGCATGACACTCGAAGACATCAAGGCCGCCGTCGATGCCGGGCAGACCGTGCATTGGGCCAATACCGGCTACATTGTCCACAAGGACGGGCTCGGTCAGTACCTGATCACCTATGTGCCGAATGGTAGCTGCATCGGCCTGACAGACCGGAGCGGGCACCGGTTGAACGGAAAAGAGGTGGAGTTCTTCATAGCGCGATCCGAGGACGGCGCGGAAAATCCGGGCAGCCAATCAAGACCAGACGGGCAGGGGAGGGGTGTAGCACCCGGAGGCGTAGGTGCATTCCCACTCGGACGGCAGCGCTGAGCCGGGGGGCGGGGCATAAAGGGAAAGCAAGCTTTCTGATTTGTGATCCCTCAAGGGGTCGAGAAAGTAATCCCGGATGCGCTGGCAAGAACGTCAGACACCGGCCAATCCAAAAGGAACTATCCCATGTTCGCAGGAACCCTCACCCGCAATGTCGAGACCGCAGCCGCCGAGTACACCGGCATGATTCACTCGACGCGCTTTGATATCGCCATCCAGCTGGAAGCGCGGGCCAAGATGTCCGAACGCAGCCCGGATTACGACGTGACGGCGGTCAACAAGTCTGGCCGCAAGGTGCGCATCGGTACGGCCTGGAACGAGACCGGCACGACCAGCGGCAATCCCTACATCTCGATGCAGATCGATGTCGGTTTGGGCCCGTTCCGCGTCAATGCCGTGCAGACGAAGGAAGCGCGCACAGCCCAGAGCGGCGAATTCGAGATCATCCCGCTGGTCTCGAACGGCCTGATGAAGTCCGGCTCGATCTCGGGCGAGCTCACCGCCATGGACGCCGACAACGCCTTCACCGGCTACATCGCCAACATGATGTTCGATCTGGAGTTCATGCTGATCGAGAACGATTACAAGACCGAAGACACGCATCCGGACTACCGGATCGAGGTCAGTTCGCCGCGTGGCAAGCCGATCCGCGTTGGCTCGGCCTGGATGGCCAAAAGCAGCCGCACGGGCAATGACTACCTGTCGCTGCTGATCAACACGCCTGATGGCGACCTGCGCGTCAACGCTGTGCAAAACGAGGAGCAGCGCGGTGGCCAGACCTTCTCGATCATCCCGTTCATCGACAGCGGTGAGCAGCCTCAGGACGCGGGGTTGTCATTGGTCGCATGACCAGCGCGCGAGAGAAGACGATCTGAACCGAAAGGGGAGCCGTGAGACCACGGTTCCCCTTTTTCCATGTCTGGCTGCACGAAGCACGCATCTGCTTGCGATCTGCTGAATATGATATACGATAATATATTATTGAATGGTCGAGGGTGGGCACATGGTGGCGAGACTGGGAAAAGCTCCGTGGTTCGAGAGCTTTGATGTAGACGCCGAGGTTGAAGAGCTTCTTGCTCATATCCAGCGTTGCACCGGATTTGCGCTGCCTGAACGACAGCGTGATGTCATCATGACCCATGCAAGGGCAAAGCTCGACAGGACAAGGCATGCATATCTGGAGGCCAAGGCGGCGGGAAAGCCGGTGTCCACATCGCGCCGCGCCTATCTGACCGACCTTCAGGACACGATCTTTATGGCGATCCCGGAAGAGAACCTCGCGCGGATGCCCCTGAGCGATCAGGTTCTCAACGATCCATCATTTTACGCGGACGCCATGCACTATGCCGCCGCGATCAGCGAGGATGAGCTCTTCATGGCGCTGTCCTCTTCGCTGAAGGACATGACCGTTCAAGACGCCCAGGCCTTTGTCTCAAAGCTCTGGCACGGCGCGATTGACGACAATGCCCGCAAATATGCCGAAGCGTTGAAGCGCCCCGAGCGTTAAATCATGCCGCTGCGGCCTGGGAACACCGTGTAAGATCGGAGCCATTCTCTTGGCTTGAGCCCTACCGAGTTTGGCCGCCGCGAACCCCCTTTCCCGGAGGTGGCACCCTGTGCAGCGCGCGAAAGCCGTTGAAGGCGCTGTGGGGACGACTACTGTCGCCAACATGATGAACCGGGATCATATGCGCGTCTTCTTCCGGCGCACCGCGGCGCTTGCCGCCTTTGTCGCGCTGCTCTGGGCGGTTCAGGTTGTCAATTGGATCACCGGCTACGGCCTGAACCCGGCCTTCGGCCTGATCCCCAGGCACGGCAGCGGGTTAGATGGTGTCATCGCTATGCCCCTCCTGCATGGGAGCTTCTCGCACCTGATGGCCAATACGCCGCCGCTCCTGGTGATGGGTGGGCTGCTGGTGGCAACAACCACGCGAGGCTTGCTGTCGGTGAATGCCGTGGTGATCGGCCTCGGCGGTGCTCTTGTCTGGCTGTTCGGAAGCTCCGCCATCCATATCGGAGCGTCAGGGCTGGTCTTCGGCTGGTTCGGCTTCCTCATCGCGCGCGGTCTTGTGGATCGCTCCCCGATCACGCTGGGCGCGGCACTGGTGGTCGGTGTCCTCTATGGCTCTATTCTCTGGGGCGTTCTTCCGGGCCAACCCGGCGTGTCGTGGGAGGCGCATCTCTTCGGCGCTATCGCGGGCGCGGGCGCTGCGTTCCTAATCCGGACGCATGTCCATGCGCCGCGCCTCGGCAGCGTCGATCTGGACTGAAGCCGTACACTCGGCCGATTCCGGCCGTTCGATGAGCGCAAAGTTCGCCGCAGCGCGGCTTGCTCGAAGCTGACGTTTGTTAGTCCGAAGATTACCGATAGACGCGCAAAAATTGCTAGAAAATGTCGGGGTCTTCAGGTCCGCAATCTCGGCCGTAGCCTTGCATACAGCTGCACTTGAGCATGGTGCTCCAGTTCGACTACCAGCGCGAAGTTTTGACGGATCTCCTGATCCATAGCCCAGCCACCCACGCAACGTACTACCAGATGATATTCACCGCCATATTGTGTTGTGTCGGCTGAGAACGATATCGAGGCGCTTTGGATTGTGTTTTTGTCGCGAGCGTTCTTCTTGGGCACCAGATCACAATCATATTTTCCCGCCATCTCTGGGGGATCCGTTCCCTCTCCCACCCGAGAGCGAAAATACTCGAAGACGTGATCGACCGGGCAGCCCCGAATAAGGCGAAAATTCATACGCGTGCCGATATACTCTGCGCGGGTTCTTTTCACCGGAGGATCATACGCCAGAGAAACCCGAATAGTGCGTTTTCCTCCTGTCTGAAACTCAATCGGTATTGGCAACCGATAGACTGCGAAATGGTCCAGTTCCAGACTGTCTTCCACGAAGTAAACAACGCGGTGATCATCCGAGTAGGCCGCACGCAAGGTGTCGACGAGGCCAATACCATGGACTCTTGAATGATCACGCGCATCAAGAGCCAACAGTCGTCGAGTGGAAGCCTCTGGAACAGTCGCGGAATTCGCCAGAAGCGCTTTGATCAGATTGGCTGATGCCCCGGGGAAACGTCTGACCAACTGCGCAGCCCTGTTCGCTAACATCGGTGCGGCGAAAGACGTGCCGCTTTTGCTTGTAAGCAATTGACGCAAGAAATCGTGGTTTGTTGTAATCAGGCCTGCCGTCGCCAGATGAGGGGCCGTCTGCAAACGCCTCGCCACGGCATCAAAAACCATTGTCCCGCCATAGTCGACGAAATCAGGTTTGGTCATGCCTCCGGCGCCTGGGCCAGTGCGCGTGAAAGGTGCAGGTTCATCTCGCTCGGTGATGGGCTGAATATGCGCATCAAATTCATGCTGAGGGCCAATGCCGTTTGCATGAGCCAATGCACCAACCGTCACGATGTTCGCGCCTCCAGCAGGTTCACATACACGGTTTGCGACTTCAAGGAGATAGCCCGGATATTGGGTCACGCCTTGCTCAACTGATGTACCGCCACGAGGGGGCCGGTTTCCCGCTGACACAAAGATCAGGACGTTCAACTCACGTGCCAACTCATCCAGCGTCGTTGCCCAAGGACCAACGCGTCCTTGCTCAAAGTTAGCCTTCGTGTCGCCGAGAGAGATCACGAATATCCGGCATCCATGACTTGCATTTAGGCTCTGGATCGTTTGTCTCATCTGGCTCGGCAGCGTCCGACGATCAAAAAACTTCCGCTCGTCCGTTACCACCTTTGCCGAGATAATTCTCGCCACACGTTGCAAAGAGGTTCCGTCGAGCTGCGACCTTAAATCACCAAGCGCGGCAACACCGGCCACTGCCGTCCCGTGTCCGGCAATATCTGCTTCACCGAGCTCGCTGGGAAAGGCCTCGCGCGCGACGATCGCATCCGCGAGGAATGGATGATCGTTCACGCCCGTATCCAACACAGCAATGATTGGCAGATCAGGGTCAAGAGGCGCAACGGGCGGAACATCATCTAGCGCGAACTGGACGATCTGATTGGCTTCGATGTCCGGCTCCGGTGGAAGGTCAATAAAAGCTACTTCAGGAACAGAAAAAATCGGTCTGATAGACTGCCCTGAAGCCTTGACCCGGATCATCGTGATAGATGGCCCAGAATAGTGGTCGTATAGCTCTCCACCCTGCTCCTCAATGAACGCGATGATTTCTTCTGCCTTTCGACGACGCGCAGCCTGCGTCCCGAACTCCCAAAGTTCGACATCGAGTATGTACTCTTGGCCGTCTTGAAGATCAGAAACCTCCGTAAAACCGGCTTCCTTGATCCTGATCCCGAGACGGTCGCGCGGCTCCAGTGTGCTAATACTACCGATACGGTTGATAAAACCGGAGTAGCTCGGATTCTTCTGACCTGCAGGTGTTGGTCCCTCATAGGCATCCAGCCTATTGCGAAAATCGCTCAGTTCATCTGTTGAAGAAAACAAGACGATATTGTTGTCATCGTCTGTATTTAACAACGTGAGTCCAAGCTGTTCCCAGTCTCCCTCCATGGCCAGTCCATGCATGTGGACTTTCAGAATCAGGGATGGATCGACAAATTGGGGAGGGCGGATGGCGCGTTGACGTGCGACCGCATCATCGGCTTCGCGCCGTATTTGCCCTCCGTGACCCTTTCCCGGCTTGGGCGCTGGACCGGGTCTGCCGTCTTTTCGGCGTGCAAAAGGCTCTTTCGCTCTGACCAGTTGCAGATGATCGTATTGTGCCAACAGTGGCCTCACTGGTTGTTCGATAATTTCCTTAATCGCATCCTGCGGCGTTCAGCGTAACGGATGGCATCACGAAAGTCTTTCTTTGAAATGCTTTTTCGGCGATCAAGAAGAGAAATTTTCTTGGCCTGGTTGCAAATTTTTTCAAGCTCGGCATAGGAATAATCAGCTAGGCTCTGAACGAAATCCTCTGCTTCGAACTCCGTTTCGGTGTTTTTCAGCGCATTGGTGAGATACCTGCGGACCATTGCTTCGTCGGGATGGTCAAACCATACTACTTCATCGAAGCGTCGCCATATGGCGGGATCAAGGTGAGCGTCCAGGTTAGTGGCGGCAATCAGAAAACCACCTGGCTGTATCTGATCGATGAAGATCAGAAGACTGTTGACCACGCGTCTCAGTTCACTGTGATCGTTGCCTTCTTCCCGCGACCGCGCAATCGCGTCAAATTCATCGAAAAAAAGTACGCATGGCTGGCGGCGTGCAAACTCAAAGGTCTTGCGAATATTGGTGGCAGTCTCGCCCAAAAATGAAGAGATGAGGCTGTCCAGTTTGACAAAGAAAAACGGCAATCCCAGCTGGCCGGCAAAAACCTCAGCACACAATGTCTTGCCCGTTCCAGGTGGCCCGCAGAACAGTAGTTTGGAACGCACGGGAAGCCCGTGGCGCTTGATCGTTTCGGACTTTCGGAATTCATCCAGTAGCCCAGTGAAGAGCTCAATGTTGTCGTGAGTCAGGATAATGTCATCGGGCGTATGAACGGGTTCGATCCGCTGGATGAACTCTCCGGCCTCGTCTGGGAACGGCACCAAAGGAGAAAGACCCTTGGCTTGCGGGCGTGTCGTCAGTCCATCCAGTGCCTTGCGCAGTGACCGTGCTAGCACTCGGTTGTTCTTTTTTTCCTCTTCGGAGATGATCTGTTCGACAACACCACGGAATTCATCGTCGCGCCCGTAGCTCGACAACAGCTTTTTCATCAGTTCTCCGCGTGCCATGCAACCACCTGCTTTTCGTAAAATCGTAGCCGAGTATTGCGACGAGCGCTACCGAATTTGACGCTTGATTTGGATAAAGCCGGGTTGGCATGCCACGGTGTCGAGAAAGGCTGAGGGCGCATCAAGTCAGTTCGAAATCTTACGGCAAACGTCCGGTTTTCTTGACCTGCTTCACTTTTTTCGCTGCCGCAGCGAACGTCCGCCCGCCCTTTAAGTCGAATGCCCGGACAAGCAATACCTATAGTCGGCAGCGGCGTCGCCCGCACATCAACCTTGGCCAGAGCCTTGCGGCCTCCCCAGCTCGGCTGCGCGTGTCGCAGGGGAGAACGGCCCTTCGGTCCGTCGCGCATTCGGCCATGTGGCCTCACCGCGGCGTCGCGCCTGGCATCCCGGTTTGCCCGCCTCGCGAGCACGTCCCTCCCCGGCCGCTCCGCCGGATTGCGCTCTGGTCTGTTTTGCGGGGCAAAACGATCCCGCCGCTTCATCCGTCTCCCGCGTCCGGTCGGGCCGTTTGCCTGCTCGGGTCGGGCAAACCTACCCTCAAAACACACACACATGAGCGTGGAAGCATATCCTCCGGATGGCCCCCAAATCAGCCCGCGTCAAGGATCGCAAAACTTTTCGGCGAGGGCGGGGGCCTGTGGCGTGGGGCGATCCCGTGCGTGAGCGCGTGCATGCGTCAGCTGCTGCGCGCAGAAAACTTTTGCGCCCGGCAAGCCGGCGGCTGCGCCGTCCCTGACCCGGGCAGATTCGGAAACCAGGCATTCGGCCATGCCCCCACACTCACGTGGTGGCCTTGGAACCGAACACTGGAGACCAGACATGGCTTACGACAA